>NZ_VNKN01000013.1:0-83369 GCF_007786415.1 Corynebacterium sp. NML180780
CCTCAAGACCCGGAATGTTCACCTGGGACAGGATGCCCAACGGAATCAGCAGCAACAACGGCGAAGCCAAACCAACCAACGAAGCAATACACTTCGGATCAGACGAACCAACATTCACATCACCCTGGCCGTTGCCACCGTTGGCACCTGCGTTGGCGTCAACGTTGACCTGGACTTCGAACTCCATCGGCTTCTTGCCCTGGACGCCGCCAGCCAGCGGAATGAAGATGACCTTGTTGTTGCCGTTCGGTTTCTTCGGGGTCAGGACGACCTTGCTGTTCGGGTCCTTCGGGGTCAGGACGACGTTGCCGTCCTTATCCGTCTCCTGATCGACCAGCTCGGAACCCTCGAGGACAGCGATGGAGCCGTCCTCCTTCTCGAACTTGATGGTGACCTTGCCGGTCTTCTCATCGTGATCGATCTTGACGCCGAGGTCCTTGTTCTCGCCCAGGATGGCGCCGTTTTCAATCTTGGAGCCGGACGGGACGATCAGGGAGCTGATCTTGCGAACGACGTTGCCGTCCTTGTCGTACTCCTCGGTGACGACGGTCTTGCCCTCGGTGCCGGACTTCGGAGTCACGGAGAAGGTGCCGTCGTTGTTCGACTTCGCATCCACGAACTCGGTGCCAGAGACGACCTTGAAGGTGTTGCCCTTGGCCATCGGCTTGTCGGTCTTGGTGGAGCCCATGACGATGTAGTCGCGGACCTCGCGGCTGCCGGTGGACTTACCCTCGACGATCTTGAGGTTGTAAGTGTTGATGACGTTGCCGTCAGCGTCCCACTCCTCGATCGTGGCAGTCTTGCCCGCAGCGCTTGCCTTCGGCTTAGCGATCCACTGGTTGCCGTCGTTGGTCGGGTTCTCGAAGTAGTCCTCGCCGTCGATGACGACGAACTTGTTGGACTTCTCAACCAGGGTTGCGCGGAACTCCGAGTTGGTGGAGATCTGGTAGTTGTAAACGCGCGCGTCCTCAGCCTCACCGATGTTGAGCTTGTAAGTGGCGTAGACGCCACGCTTGTCGCTCACGGTGATGGTGACGACACCGGTCTTGCCGGCGCGGCCGGTGACAACGAACTGGCCGTTCTCTTCCTTCACGCGGACGAGGTCGTTGCCGTCGACGTCGTTGCCCTCAGCGTCCTTGGCGGAGACGATCTTGTAGGTGTCGCCCTCGTCCTTGCTGATACGCGCCGTACCGGTCCAGGTCATGTTCTTCTCGGTGACCTCGCCCTTGTTGGCGCCGCGGCCCGGGGTGATGTGCAGCGTGTAGCGCTCGAAAACGTAGCCGTCCTCGGTCTTGTTCTCAATAACGACGTCACCATCAGCGTCACCCTTCGGGGTGATCTTGATCTTGGACTCGCCGTCAGTCGGAACGGACTCGAGCAGGTCCTCCCCCTCGACGACGCTGAGCTTGGTGCCCTGCAGGTCGATTTCGTTCTCAGAGGTGATGGTGTACTCAGCCTCACGCGGCTGGTACGGCTTCACGGTGTAGGTGTACTCAACGAGCGGGATAGCGTTTTCATCAACCTGGTCCTCGCCGTAATCGAGGAACTCGGTGATCTTAAACTTGCCGTCTGCGCCCGGCTTGAAGTGGAGCTCCAGATCCTCTTCCAGCTTCTTGCCGTCGTAGTCCTCCGGGTTCTGAAGGAGGTCGCTCAGCGAGCTGCCGTCAAGCGCTTCGACCTTGAACCAGTGGCCGCTATCCTGCGCACCGAGGTGGAAGTTCGCAGTAGCGCGGTCAACGATCTCTCGCCCGCGAGTTGCAGGCTCCGTCGGAACCTCGAACGACTGCGGCTTGATGTTAATCGTGACGACGCCCACGAGCTGGCCGTTCGCGTCCTTGACGTGGACAACAGCCTTGCCGCCCTTGGTACGCACGTCATCGTTGTCCTGCTTCGGGGTGACGGTCCAGGTCTTGTCGGTCTCGGTGAGATCGACGAGATCCTCGCCTTCAACGACCTTGGCCTCGTAACCGTCCTTGCGCTGAACGTCGACGTTGCCGTCGAAGTTAATGTCGTGCTCGATGACCTTCGGGCCACCGTTCGGGTCCGGGACGACCTTGAAGTCGAAGTTGTACTCGATGCCCTCCTCGTCGGTGAAGACAACGTGAGCCTCACCCTCGGTGACGCCGTCCTTCGGAACGATCTTCCAGACCTTGTCGCCGTTGACCTCGGCCTCTTCGACGGTGATGACGTCCTTGCCCTCGGTGATCTCTGCCTTGCCGCCGCGGTGCTCAACGAAGCCCACGGAGGTGTTCAGGATCTCGCGGGAGACGTTGTACTGCGACTCCTTGTTCTCGATCGTGATCACGTTCTCGCGGGTGTTGCCCTGCTTGTCGGTGATCTCGACGATGACCTCGCCCTTGGTCACGCCGTCCTTCGGGGTGACCTTGAGGTGGCCGTGGCCGTCATCCTTCACGACGGCGATGTCGCCGCCCTTGACGGTCTTGTGCGTCTCGCCCTCGTCGATGTTGATGAGCTTGAAGCGATCGCCGTTGCCACCGGTGTTGATGTTGTAGAAGAAGTTGTTCACCTTGACGTGGGTGGACTCATCTACGTTGACGGTGTTGTTGATGGTCAGGCGGTAGACGTGCTCGTTGCCGTCGGAGTCGGTCACGACGATGGTGACCTTGCCCTCGCCCTTGAAGCCCGGGCGCGGCGTGACAACGAGCTTGCCGTCCTCGTTACGCTCGACGATGACGTACTCGGAGCCCTCGGTGACCTCGAAGGTCCAGGAATCCTTAATGCGCTTGTCCAGGTCGATGACCTTGGACTGCTCTTCCTTGGTGAAGCCAGCGAACTGGTAGTACTCGTAGACCTCGCGGACCTTCTCGTACACCTTCTCGGTGTAGTAGTGGTCGTTCTGGCTGATGGTCTTAGTAACGGTGGTCGGCTCGCCAGTGACGGTGGTGACGACCTCGCCGGTACGGCCCGGAACCGTAGTCTTCACGGTAGAGACCGGGGTGACCACGGAAGTCTTGGTGACCGGCTGTGCCGGGACCGTCTTGGTGACGGTCTCCTCGGTGATGGTCTGGGTCTCGGTGGCGACCGTGGACGGGATCGTCTCGGTGACGATCTCCGGCTCCGGCGTCTTCTTCACGGTCTTGGTGACCGGGGTGCCGTTCTCGGTGGTCGTGACAACCTCGGTCTCTACCGGCTTGGTGTTGGTCACGGTGGTGACGCGCTCCGGGCGAGTGGTGGTCACCGTGGAGGTGATCGGCTCGCGGCTGCGGCGCTCGGTGGTCACGGTTGCCGGAGCGGTCTCGGTCACCGTGGTGGTGTACGGGTTGCCTGCCGGGACGGTCGTGGTGGCCTCGTGATCCGGCTCGTTCACCGTGGTGGTGACGGTCGAGCGCGGGGTCGTGGTCTCCTCAACCTCGGTCTCGAAGTTGTAGTCCGGCTTGTCCGGGTAGATGTCCAGACCCGGCTGGTGAACCGTGATGATTCGCTGGAAGGTCTTCGACTGCTTCGGGTTCAGGTTCAGGTTGTAGTTCTTGGGAACCAGCACCGTGACGAACTCGCCCGGCTTGACGGTCTGCTTGATCTTTGCCAGCTTTTTCTCGTCCGGGTTGAGGACGTAGTTGGCCTCGTGGTTGGGGTTTCCAGCCGGAAGGGTCTGGTGCACGATGCTGAAACCGGTAAGGCTGTAGAACAACGTGGAATCCTGCTGCTGGATGTTGCCGCGGACGTCGTTGAGCACACCGAGGTTGTTGGCCAGGAGCGCCTGCAGGAAGGTGTTCTTCTTCTCCAGCATGGGCAGCACCGAAGCATCGCCGTTCATGTACTTGTCGTAATCCGCGAGCATGGACTTGGTCAGGTTAATCGCGGCGATACGGACGTTCTCGTCGATGGCCATGCCATCGCCGACGCGGCCGGAGGTACCGGTGAGCTTACGTACGTCGTAGCCGCCGACCTTGTTGTTCCACGGGTTGTCGATGCCCCAGTCGATGCACCAGCCCGGGCCATACTCAGTAGGCAGGGTCTGGGTGCTGTTGTCGTACCCAGTGTGAATCTGGGCGAGCTTCTTCTGCTCGGCGATCAGCTCCTGCAGCTGCGCCTCGTCCATCTTCTGGTATGCGTCAACGACCAGCTGGTCTGCAGACGCGTTGGTAGCAATGACGGCGGTGGTACCGGTGGCGAGGACGCCGGAGATAAGCGCGGCCATGACGCGCTTCTTAAGATGTGCGTTTTGCAACGGCTCAATCCTTAAAAACTTGACGGAGATATTCGAAGCAGCCTGGAGATCTCCTGAACACGGATCTTCACACTGACAGACTTTCATTCAATCACAACAATTTCGTGGAAAGTAGTCCACTATCACCACAGACACCGCGAAAACCCCACCACAACACGCACAGCCACACCCAAGCCAACGCAGCAACGCGTTGACCTCGACATTTACAACCTGACAAAACCCCAAAAAAGTTTGCGTGATATACAACACATTTCCGCCCCACCCCCGCCGATAGGCGCAAACCCCACCCAAAAACTTAAAATCAGCACAGAAAGCGGCCACATACGGGCCGCGCCAGGAGGGGCTAGGGACCGTATTGAGGCCTCGTGCCCGCTCCCCTTTTGCTCGTAAAAAAAAGGGGGCCTCGGGGTGGTTCGGAACGGCCTCCGCGCCACCCTGGCCCCTTCACGTAACGATACTACGCGAGTTGTTTTCCGTCGACATCTTGAAGCGCAGTGCAATGACAGAACCGCCCGTGCGGGCCGTGGACCCCTCAGCGGAGCCCAACCAACACGGGCGGTTGTCGGTGCTACAAACTACTTCTCAGCCGTCGCAGCATCCTCCGGCTTCGCAGCCTCAGACTCCTCGGACTTCACAGACTCAGCCGGCTTACCAGACGAACCATAACGCAGCGTGTCATTATCCGTCGCCTCACCCAACTGGTACGACGACGTCGACTCCTCCTGACCACAAGCACGCAACACCGCATCACCAATCAACAAACCAGCAGTAATCACGCCCAGCGCACCAGCAGCCACACCAATCATCTGCGAATTCTCAACCGCAAACGCACCCTGCACACCAGCAGCACGCGACGCACGATCATGATCATAAATACCCAGACCCTGCTGAATACGATTATTCGCATCCTGAATCGCAGCATTCAACTGACCACGCACACCCTCAAGACCCGGAATGTTCACCTGGGACAGGATGCCCAACGGAATCAGCAGCAACAACGGCGAAGCCAAACCAACCAACGAAGCAATACACTTCGGATCAGACGAACCAACATTCACATCACCCTGACCAGCGCCAGCGTTGGCGTTGCCCTGGGCATTGACGCTGACGTTGATCTTGATGGTGCCGTCCTCATCAACAACGCCGTTGCCCACCGGGGTCACGTGGATCTCAGTGGTGCCGCCCGGGATAGCGCCCTTCTCGATGGTGTGGGTGCCATCGCCGTTGTTCTTGATCTTGTCCGGGTCGATCTGCGTGCACTTGCCACCCTTGTCGCAGCCCTCGGCGATGAAGTCGCCCTTGCCCTCGACGACGATGGTGATGGAACCGTCGGAGCCGCGGCCGGTCTTCTCGTTCCAGGTGATCTCCGGAGCCGGGATGGAGGAACCACCGGAGGTCTCCGGGATCTCGGCCTCGATGATGCGGACCGGGTTGCCGTTGCTGTCGCGCTCCTCAATGAGCACGGTTCCCGACTTGTTCGGCAGGGCCTTGATGTTGATGTTGCCCGCCTTGTCCGGCTCCGGGTTCTCAATCAGGTCGTAGCCGCGAACCACGGTGAAGGTGTTGCCCTTGCCCGGGTTCACCTTGGTCTCGATGTCACGGTCCAGGACACGGCGCTCCTCGCGGAAGGAGAGCTCGCTGCCCTGGCCGGTGATCTCGATGTTGTGGCGGTTGACAATCTCACCCTTCTTGTTGGTCTCCACAACAACCACGTGGTTGCCGGAGGTGCCTTCCTTCGGGGTGAGGACCCACTGGCCGTCCTTCTCGGTGACGTCAACGAACTCTTCGCCCTTGATCACCTTGTAGGTGTTCTCGTTGCGGATGGTCACGGTGAAGTGGCCCAGCTCGGAGACCTTGAAGGAGCTCTCGCCGTTGGAGCCGTTGCCCGCACCATTACCGGAGACCGGGGTGATGATCAGGGTGTAGCGTTCCTTGGCGCCGTTCGGCTTAGTGAACTCGACGACGGCCTTGCCCTCGGCACCCTCGACCGGGTTGACGGTGATCTGGTCGCCGTTCTCGGTGACCTTGATCAGGTCCTTGCCCTCAACAACCTCGTAGGTGGAGCCCTCCGGCGCGGTGAGCTTCAGCTCGGAGCGGTCGGTGATCTCGTAGTTGTACTCGCGCGGAGCGACCGGGGTGACGTTGAGGATCCAGCGCTGGATCGGCAGGTCGCGGGAGTTGCGCAGCTCGATGACAACCTGGCCCTCAGCGTCCGGCTTGAAGTCGGTCGTGTACTCGCCGTCCTTGTCGTTGGGCAGGGTGTTGAGCAGATTCTCGCCGGAGACCACGACCAGGCGCTGCAGGTCGGAATCACGGCCGATGTTGATCTGGGAAGTCGCCTTGACGTCCTGCTTCCGCTCCTTGACCTTGCTCGGCGTCACCGTGATGGTGTAGTGGACCACGACCTCGTCGCCAAGGCGCTCCTCAACCACGACCTCGCCCTCGAAGCCCGGCTTCGGCATGACACGGGTGATCTCCTTGCCGTCCTTCTCCACCACGGCGGTGGTGACGTTGTCAGCACCCTCCGTGACCACAATCTCGTGGTCCTCGGCACCCTTGGTGATCTCTACGGTCTGGCGGTCCTTGATCTCACGCTCGACCTCCTGGGTCTTCACCTTGGTGCGGTCGCCCGCAATGATGGTGTAGACGCCAACCAGGATGCGCTGGCCGTCGACAATCTCGTAGAGGTTGGCAACGATGACGCCCTCGCCGGAAGCCTGGATCTTGTTGGTGTCACCGGTCAGCTTGACGGTGTCGCCCTCGACGGCCTTGCCGTTGACGGTGGCGATGTCCTGGCCCTGCTTGAACTCCAGCTCATACTCGCCGTCGGCGGTGTCGAGCTCAGCAGCCTCGTCGGTGTTCGGCTGGATGTTTGCGGTCTCGACGTCGACGAGTACGTTGGTGCCCTGGCGGACGTCCAGAGTGAACTGGTAGTCGTCGCCCTTCTCGTCCTTGGCGGTGATGACCACCTTGCCGGTCTTGTCGGCCTTCGGGGTCAGGACCCAGTTGCCGTCCTTGTCCTTCTCCAGGGACTCGACGATGTCTTCGCCCTCGACAACCTTCGGCTCGTCGGCAATGTTGTCCAACTCGAGGACGTAGTTGTTGGAGTTACCAATCACGCGGTGCTGGTCGTACTTGCTGTCCGCAGCGATGTTGATGATGTAGTTGTTCTCGTTGCGCGGAGCCTCGCCCGGCTCGTGCACCGAGATCTTGGCGGTAGCGCTGAGGACACCATCGTTGGGCTTGACGGTGATCTTGCCGTCCTTCTCGCTGGTGGTGATGTAGTTACCACCCTCGGTGATCTCCCACTCCCAGCCCTGCGGGACCGGGATGGTCTGGGTGTGGCCGGCGATGGAGACGTTGAAGTAGTGGTTGTTCACCACAACGTCGGTGGTCTCGATCTTCTTCTCGGCCTTGTTGATCACGTGGATGGTGTACTCGTGGCGGTTGCCCTCACCATCGACGACGACGATGCGCACATCGCCCTCGCCCTCCTTGACCGGGGTGATGTCCAGGCTCTTGCCGTCCTTGGACTTGGTCACCTTGACCAGGCCGTTAGAGTCGTCGACAAAGTCGATCTTCCAGTTGGTCAGCTTCTCCACCGGGATGACTCGGGTGTCCTTCTTCTGGGAGAAGTTGAAGGCGTACTTGTAGGAGCGGAAGAAGCGCTCGACCTCGATGGTCTTCTCGCTCGTCTGGTGCGTCTCGTTCTTCACCGTCGTGGTTGCGGTGACGGTGGACGGCTCGGCGGTGACGGTCTTGGTAGAGGTCGTCGCCGGGCGGGTCTGCGTCTCGGTGACGTACTTCGGCTCAGCCGTGACGGTTGCAACCTCGGTCTTCGCGTCGCCGGTTGCCGTTGCGGTGGCGGTGGCCTTCTCGGTCACGGTCTTCACCACCGGGGTGCCCTTGCGCACGGTGACGGTGCGCTGCGGCAGCGTGGTGGTCTCGGTGACAGTCTCGGTGTCCTCGCGCTCAACCTCGGTCACCGTGGTCCTCGGGGTGACGTTCTCGGTCTCGGTGCGGGTCGGCTCGACCGTCTTGGTCACCTCAGCCTGCGGCTGCTCCCACTCGGTGACGGTGGAGGTCGGGGTGACGGTCTTGCGTGCGGTCTCGGTGACCGGCTGCTCAGTGACCGTCTTGGTGTAAGTGTTGCCCGGGACGGTCTCGGTCTTGGTCACCACCTCAGGGGTCTCGGTAACGGTGGTGGTCTTCACCGTCACGTTCGGGCCCTTCGGGTTCGGGTCGTAGCCAACCAGGCCCGGCTGACCGATGGTGATGAGGCGCTGGGTCGTGCCTTCCTTACCAAGCTCGTCGCTGATGTTGTAGTCGCGCGGGACCAGAACGGTGACGTACTCGCCGTCCTGGACCTTGCTGGTCGCTTCCTGGAAGGAGTCGCTCTTGCGCAGGACGTACTGGGACTGGCCGGAAACAGCGCCGCTCTGCTTGCGCACCTCAAAGCCGGTCCACTGTGCGAACTCCTCCTTGGTGATCTCGGGGAAGCCGCCGGTGGTCTCCTTGTAGTCACCGTAGATGTAGCCGCGCTGCAGGTTCAGCGTCTCCTTGTGGTTGGACAGGAGCGCCTGCAGGGCGAAGTTCAGCTTCGCGGCCTGCTCCATGTCGCCCTTGTTAAACGCGTCAAGCATGCGCTTGGTGCCGGCGATGGCGGCGCGCTCAATATCCGGGTTGATCTCCAGGTTGCCGCCCTGCTCACCGTTGTAGCCGTACAGGCCGGAAACGCCGTCGAGCTTGCGCAACACGTAGGGCGAATCCTGCTGCGGAGCGGGCTGCGCAAAGTCAATGCACCAGCCCGGGCCGAAGTTGTTGGCGTACATCAGGTGCGCCTGATTAAACGCACCCTGCTTGTAGCCAATGTTGGAGTTGAACTGCTTAGCTGCCTGCTGCTCATCTGCAGGAAGCTGGGAATACTTGCTCGTAACAGCAATGTCTGCGTGCGCGGACGGGGTAGCAACGACAGTTCCACCAGCGACGACGGCGGTGGAGATAAGCGCGGCCATGACGCGCTTCTTAAGATGTGCGTTTTGCAACGGCTCAATCCTTAAAAACTTGACGGAGATATTCGAAGCAGCCTGGAGATCTCCTGAACACGGATCTTCACACTGACAGACTTTCATTCAATCACAACAATTTCGTGGAAAGTAGTCCACTATCACCACAGACACCGCGAAAACCCCACCACAACACGCACAGCCACACCCAAGCCAACGCAGCAACGCGTTGACCTCGACATTTACTACCTGACAAAACCCCAAAAAAGTTTGCGTGATATACACCACATTTCCGCCGCACCCCCGCCGATAGGCGCAAACCCCACCCAAAAACTTAAAATCAGCACAGAAAGCCGCCGACACGCCCGCGGTCCCGGGCCCGGAAGCAAGCGGGTCTGGAGGAAACAGAAAACCCTGTACCGCGCACGGTACAGGGTTTGTCCTGTGGAGCATAGGAGAATCGAACTCCTGACATCCTGCTTGCAAAGCAGGTGCTCTACCAACTGAGCTAATGCCCCATTGCCGAGACTCTATATACTATAGCGTCCCAGTGGGCCTAGCAGGAATCGAACCTGCGACCTCATCGTTATCAGCGATGCGCTCTAACCGACTGAGCTATAGGCCCTGGCAACGGATAAGAATATTACGCACCGTCGCCATAACCACCAAATCGGCTGGTGGGGGCGGGTTTTTGGGGCGGTTACGTGGCGTCGATAAGCACCCCAAAGCCCCGCCGAACCTACCGTGCGCGGTTGGACATGGTGTAGGTGACGCCGCCAACCAGATCCGCGATGCTGTTGTAGATCACTACGGTCAGCGGCGCCATGATCGCGGTGAACACCACGCCGATCAGGCCCAGCAGGCCCGCGGCGGAGAGCACGATGGTCATGTCGATGGCCTGGTCGCCGCCGACGCCGCCGATCAGCGAGTTCACCGACTCAATCACGCCGGCCTGCTCGAGGCCGAAGTAGACGATCGTGATGCCCAGCATCCACGCGACGAAGCCGATCAGCGCCAGGATCGTCGCCACCTTGAACACGGAACCCGCGCCGACGTTGCGGATGGTTACCTTTCGTGCGGCCATCGCCTACTCCTCACCCTCGGCGTCGTCGGGGGCCCCGCTTATCGACGATTGCGTCGCCTCCTGGGCCTCTTCAAGGGTTTTCTCGCCCTTCGCCACCGCGGTGGCCTCTTCTTCGCCGGAGTCCTCGACGTTCTTGTCGATGGCAAGCAGCTCGACGTCGTCGCCAAGATCCACCAGGCGCACGCCCATGGTGGCGCGCGAGGACGGGCGGATCTGGTTGACCTCGGTGCGGATCACGCCGCCCGCGGAGGTGATGGCAAAGATCTGGTCGTCCTCGTCCACCGCCAGCGCGCCGATGAGCTTGCCGCGCTTCGGGGTGTACTTGAACGTCATCACGCCCATGCCGCCGCGGCCCTGCTGGTTGTACTCCTCGATGGCGGTGCGCTTGCCATAGCCGCCGCTGGTGGCCACGAGCAGGAACTCGCCGTCCTGCACCACCGTCATGGCGAGCAGCTGGTCGTCGCCGCGGAAGCGCATACCCTTCACGCCCGCAGTGGCGCGGCCCATCGGGCGCAGCTGGTCATCATCCGCCGGGAAGCGGATGGCCTGGCCCTGCTCGGAGACGAGCAGGAGGTCGTCGTCGTTCTGCGTCAGCGCGGCGCCGATCAGTGCGTCGCCCTCGTTGAGGTTGATGGCGATGAGGCCAGCGGAGCGCGCGGACTCGTAGTCCGTGAGGCGGGACTTCTTCACGCGACCGTCGCGGGTAGCCAGGACCAGGTACGGGGCGTCCTCGTAGGACTGGATCTGGATGATCTGGGCGATCTTCTCCTCCGGCTGGAACTCCAGCAGGTTGGCCACGTGCTGACCGCGGGCGGCGCGCCCCGCCTCCGGCAGCTCGTACGCCTTGAGGCGGTAGACGCGGCCGAAGTTGGTGAAGAAGAGGATCCAATCGTGCGTAGAGCAGATGAAGAAGTGCTTGACCACGTCGTCCTGCTTCAGCTCCGCGCCACGCACGCCCTTGCCGCCGCGCTTCTGGCTCTTGTAGGCGTCCACCTTCGTGCGCTTGGCGTAGCCGGTGGAGGTGATGGTGACCACCACGTTCTCGCGGGCGATGAGGTCCTCCTCCGTGACATCGCCGGTGGCGGCGACGATGCGGGTGCGGCGCTCGTCGCCGAACTTGTCCACGATCTCCTTGAGCTCCGTGGCCACGATGTCGCGCTGACGCTCCGGCTTGGCCAGGATGTCCTTGTAGTCCGCGATCAGGCGCTCGATCTCCGCCAGGTCATCAACGATCTTCTGGCGCTCCAGGGCAGCCAGGCGGCGCAGCTGCATGGCGAGGATTTCGTTGGCCTGGATCTCGTCGACGTCGAGAAGCTTCATGAGCCCCTGGCGCGCATCGTCCACCGTCGGGCTGCGACGGATGAGCGCGATGACCTCGTCCAACGCGTCGAGGGCCTTGACCAGGCCGCGCAGGATGTGGGCGCGCTTCTCCGCCTCGTCGAGACGGTACTGGGTGCGCCTGACGATGACCTCGATCTGGTGCTTCACGTAGTAACGCAGCATCTGGTCCAGGCGCAGGGTGCGCGGCACGCCGTCCACGATGGAGAGCATGTTGGCGGAGAAGTTCGTCTCCAGCTGCGAGTGCTTGTACAGGTTGTTCAGCACCACGCGCGGCACGGCGTCGCGCTTCAGCTTCACGACGATGCGCATACCGATGCGGTCCGAAGACTCATCATCAATGCTGGCGATGCCGGCCATCTTGCCCGCGTTCACCTGCTCCGCAATGCTGTGGATGAAGTTGTCCGGGTTGACCTGGTACGGCAGCTCCGTGATCACGATGACCTGGCGGTTGCCCACCTCCTCGACCTCGGTCACGCCGCGCATGCGGATCGAGCCGCGACCCGTGGTGTAGGCCTCCTTGATGCCCTTGTCGCCCACAATCAGGCCGGAGGTGGGGAAATCCGGGCCCTTCACGCGCTCCAGCACCGCGTCGAGCGTCGCCTTCTCGTCCGCGTCGTGGTTGTCCAGGATCCAGTAGATGGCATCCGCCAGCTCGTTGAGGTTGTGCGGCGGGATGTTGGTGGCCATACCGACCGCGATGCCGTTCGAGCCGTTCATCAACAGGTTCGGCACACGCGACGGCAGGACCGTCGGCTCCTGCGTCTTCGAGTCGAAGTTGGGGGCGAAGTCCACGGAGTTCTCGCGGATGTCGCGCACCATCTCCATGGCCAGCGGGGTGAGCTTGCACTCCGTGTAACGCATTGCAGCCGGGCCGTCATTACCCGGCGAGCCGAAGTTGCCCTGGCCGTCCACCAGCGGGTAGCGCATCGCCCACGGCTGCGCCATGCGCACGAGGGTGTCGTAGATGGCGCTGTCGCCGTGCGGGTGGTAGTTACTCATGGTCTCACCCACGGCCTTCACGCTCTTCACGTACGAGCGCTCGGGGCGGAAACCGGCGTCATACATGGCGTAAATGACGCGGCGGTGCACCGGCTTCATGCCGTCGCGCACCTCTGGCAGCGCGCGGCCCACAATCACGCTCATCGCGTAATCGATGTAGCTGGTCTGCATCTCCTCATTGATGTCAATGGGTTGGATGGCGTCGAAGTTGCCGCCACCCGTGGTGTCGTCGCTCATTGCTCACCTTTCTTATTGTGCTCACGTGTAGTTTACCGGCCCTGTGACGCGTTGCCGCGCTGAGCAGTGGTATCAAAGTGGTATGGCTATGACACTCCGGCTCACCACAGACGAGGACAAAGCGCTCGTGCTGCTCGCCTCCGCGTGGGGCTGCTCCAAGCAGGAGGCCGCCCGCCGCGCCGTGGTCACCTCCGCGTCGCGCCTGCTTGATGACGCCACCGTCACCGACCTCGCACGCTCCGTCATCCCCGGGTACAAAACTATGGAATCGCGCATCAGGCAAGCGCGATGAGGGGTTTTAGCGCCGAGCAACTTTTAGCCGTTGCCGATGAGTACTGCGCCTATACGGGTGCCCGGGTGCGCTCCTTCTCTGCCCTGGTTGCTTGTGCTTCCGTCCCCGGTGCAAGGGTGCATGGGGTGCCTGTATGTGACACTGCTGGGCAGGCTTCGGAGGAGCTAGCCGAAGCGGTGCGGAGGATGCAGCCCTTAAGCACTGAGAATTCCGGCTTCGCGGAAGTGGCCGCGGAGGTGTATCGGCGGTGGGCGGGGTTGGCGCCGTGACATCGTCGACCACAGCAAACGCACAGGTGAGCCTTTCCCCAGGTCGTGGAGCGCTGTATTTGTTTCCTATGCGAAATTTGTCACAGGGTCCGGCGCAACACCTCCTCAACGCTCTCAGGCAGCCTGGCTAAAGTCCCCTCGGCGAAGCGCAGCACCTGCCACCCCTGCGCAACCAGCTCAATCTGGATCAGCGAATCTAAGGTACGTTGCTGCTTGTTCCAGTGGTGCGCGCCGTCGTACATCAGCCCAATCTTGGGTTCCATAAGGGCAAGGTCCAGGTCAGTGACCCGCTTACCCCACCTATTACGGATCACCACCTGCTCGGCCAAGGTCAGCCCATGCTTCTGCGCTACCGGCGTTGCTAGCAGGCGCATCTCGGTTTCCTTTGGCGAGTCTGCCAGCGCGCTCGACGCACCCAACACCTGGGACAGCCACCGCCTATCCAGCCTGCGGGAGGCACTGATGCGGATGGATTCGGGGGTGAGGTTGAGGAAGCGCCGTGTGGCGTCGATAAGCTGCACTGCACGTGTCAGCGCACTGGCGTCAAAGGTGTGCCAGGCCGACTCTCGGCGGCGGATACTTAGGAGCGCGTGGACCGCGGCAAGCGGAGGGGCTGCTACAGATATGGGCTGACCCGCACACATGACGGTCCAGGCCTCATGTTCGCGCAGCTTGAGCCGCCAGAGTGCCGGGGTGTATTGCGTCGCCGGCCGGTTCTTGCGGATTCCGGGGCCAACAAGCACAGTGTCGCAGGCATCCGCAAAAAAGGGCAGGCCGTAGAGCGCCAACGCGCCCATGCCGGTGACCGTGGTGCCAGGGTGCGACAGCGCGTGGGCCACGGCGCGGTCGGTGGCGGGCACAGAGTAAGCAATCCCGCGTGGGTGATGCCTTGCTGCGTGCGCTACCAAATTCGGCTCGCGCAGCATCGTCGCCGGCAGCGAAAACTCGCGGTTGATTGGCTCCCCTACCGCCCCGTGCACCATGTGCAATCCCGCCATCGTGTGCATCCCATTGTGTAGCTTCGCCATACCTATTAGACGCAGCGAGCGACGCGCCGGTTCCCCCACACCCGCGAACGGAATAGAGTGTTGTGCATGAGAAAACGCTCCCTTGCCGCGCTGACCGCGGCCGCTCTCGCCATCGCCGTCCCCGCGCCCGCGCACGCAGGTGTGTCCGAGCTGTCGTCGGGTTCCAGCACGTCAAGCTCGGGGAGCTCGAAAATTCCGGAGGGCAAGGTGCCCGCCGACGGCCCGCAGGTCCCCGAGCAGCCGCCGCTCGGCAGCGCCTACACCGGCTCGGCCCCGATCTCCCTGACCATCGCCGCCCTGGCCACTTTTGTATCGGTGCAGTTGCTTATCGACGCCATCCCGCCCCTCCGCCAGGCCGTCGACCAAATTGCCAACCAGGCGGGCCTGAGCCACGTCTACGGATCCTCCGAGGGCAACCGCATTTTCGACGTCCCTGCCTGGATCAAGGCCGCCGAGGACGCCGGGTACCCGCTGCCGCAGCTCCCCCAGCTGTAGCGTGGCCGCAACCGCCGTGCTAAATTTGGCACGGTTGTGGTTGCAGTGACTCATGTGACTTGTGGGAACCACGCCGCTACCCGGTACGCTGCCCTTTCCCGCGGCATATCGACCAAGAGGTACGCAAGCGTTTTCCTGCGACTTCACCCAGCCCGAGCGCTGTGGCGGAAGAGCCACAACACGCCGTTGACAGGGTGGCCCCGGGATTCCGGGGCCACCCTGTTCTCTTGGTACACCTTCGGTGCAGCTGTGCGTATTGCTGCGTGCTGAAAATATAATGGTTATGTGCTGCGCGCAACTTCTTTGTTTGGCTTATACTCGGTTTTGACATTTCAACCGTCTACTACTCCCAAGTAAGGAAGTCTCTCATGATTACCTCTATCGTTGCTACCGTCGCGAGTCTTGCATCCTCCGCCGCCTTCATCTGGTCCATCCTGGAGGTCTTCACCGTTTCCCAGCAACACCCGGGCATGCCGATCCCGGAGGCAGCCCGCATCGCTGCTGCGAAGTACGGCATCCACTTCTAAGCTGCACGAATCATCGCCACGCCCGCCCACTGTGGCGGGCTTTTTGTAATCGCGGAAAGTACACTGTTTCCCATGTCTGATTTGCAGAAGCTGCTGGAAGAAACCACCCGTCCCGCCGTGACGAAGGACCTCGCCGATCTGACGGAAACCACCGTGTCCAACCAGTCCGGCCTGACGGGCATGGCGCTGAAGTCGGCGCTCGCCGCGGGTAAGAAAGCGGACGCCAACGCGGTGTCCAAGGGCATCAATAAGGTGCTGCCAATGCTGGTCGAGCGCGTCGAGCCCTACTGGGCCAACTACCAGGGCGAGGGCAGCGCAAACGGGTTCGGCGGCTACCTCGCCGCGCACCAGGACGAGGTCGTGGATGACATTGTCAAGACTGCCGACGCCTCCGTGGACTCTCTGCCGGGCGCGGTGAAGAAGGTCTACACGTCGTTGCGCAGCAAGGCGTCGAAGATCGTCGCGCCGGCGCTGCCGGGTCTCGGCGAGATCATCGAGCGCCACGCGAAGTAACACGCCACCACCACACCACTACACAGCAAAGCGGCCGGTAACCACGTTGGCTACCGGCCGCTGAAGCCCGAAGTTGCCTACACGTCCAGGAAGCGGACGTCCTTCGCCTTGCGGGTGATGAAGCTGCGGCGGGCGGCGACGTCGTCGCCCATGAGGATGCTGAACAGCTCGTCGGCGCGCTGCGCGTCCTCCAGGTCCACGCGGCGGAGGATGCGCGTCTCCGGGTCGAGCGTGGTTTCCCACAGCTCCTTGGCGTTCATCTCGCCGAGGCCCTTGTAGCGCTGGATGCCGTCGTCCGTATTGATCTTGCGGTTGGCCTCGAGGCCCTCGGCGAGCTGGCGGTCGCGGTCGGCGTCGGTAAACGCGTATCCGGGCGCGCCCTTTGCCCACTTCAGCTTGTACAGCGGCGGGTTCGCCAGGAAGACGTGACCGTTCTGCACGAGGTCCGGCATGAAGCGGAACAGCAGGGTGAGCAGCAGCGTCGCGATGTGCTGGCCGTCCACGTCCGCATCGGCCATGAGCACGATCTTGTGGTAGCGCAGCTTATTGATGTCAAACTCGTCGTGGATACCGGTGCCCAGCGCCGTGATGATGGCCTGGACCTCGGCGTTCTTGAGCACGCGGTCCATGCGCGCCTTCTCCACGTTAAGGATCTTGCCGCGCAGCGGCAGGATCGCCTGGTGCATGGAGTCGCGGCCGCCCTTGGCGGAGCCGCCTGCGGAGTCGCCCTCCACGATGAACAGCTCGGATTTCACCGGGTCCTTCGATCGGCAATCCGCCAGCTTGCCGGGCAGGCCGCCCAGGTCGGACGCGGACTTGCGGCGCACCAGGTCGCGGGCCTTGCGGGCCGCCTGGCGGGCGTGCGAGGACGACACGGCCTTATTAATAATCGCCTTCGCCTCGGCCGGGTTGGCGTCGAACCAGTCCGACAGGTTCTCATTCACCGCGCGCTGCACGAAGCCTTTGATCTCGGTGTTGCCCAGCTTCGTCTTGGTCTGGCCCTCAAACTGGGGGTCGCCCACGCGGACGGAGATGACGGCGGAGATACCTTCGCGGCAGTCGTCGCCGGTCAGGTTCGGCTCCTTATCCTTGAGCAGCTTGTGCTCGCGCGCGTAGCGGTTCATCAAGCTGGTCAGCGCGGCGCGGAAGCCCTCCTCGTGGGTGCCGCCTTCGTGCGTATTAATCGTGTTGGCAAAGGTGTGGACGGATTGCTTGTAGGAGTTGTTCCACTGCAGCGCCACCTCGGCCTCGTGGTCGTCGCCCTTCTGGTCAAAGCCGATCACCGTCGGGTGGATCGTGGTCTTGCCCTTGTTCAGGTACTCCACGTAGTCAATCAGGCCGTTCGGGTAGTGGAAGGTGACCTTCTTCTCGCGCTTCTTCTTCACGTTCGGCGCGACGGCCTCGCCGGCCTCGCCTTCTTCGGCGTCGGACTCGACCACGGTTTCGTC
The DNA here is from genome assembly GCF_007786415.1 of Corynebacterium sp. NML180780. Lineage (NCBI taxonomy): Bacteria > Bacillati > Actinomycetota > Actinomycetes > Mycobacteriales > Corynebacteriaceae > Corynebacterium > Corynebacterium sp. NML180780. Next base: position 17,429 of record NZ_VNKN01000013.1, read on the forward strand.
ATCAAACGAGTCCTCTTCCACCAGCGCGGCGGTTTCGCCCTCCTCGGCGATGGCCTCGAGTTCGAGCTCCTCGTCGGAGACGCGCTCGTCCTTGAGCGTGATGGTCAGGCCCTTGTTCAGGAAGGCCATCTCCTGCAGGCGGCGGGAGATTGTGTCGTAATCAAACTCGACCGTCTCGAAGATTTCCGCGTCCGGCCAGAAGCGGATCGCGGTGCCGGTGCCGCGGGCGTTGCCGCCCTCCTCCAGCTCGTCCGGGATGGCGTTGCTAAAGCGCTGGTACCAGTGCTTGCCGTCGCGCTTAATGTCCGCCTCCACGCGGGTGGACAGCGCGTTGACCACGGAAATGCCCACGCCGTGGAGGCCGCCGGAGACGGCGTAGGACTCGGAGTCGAACTTGCCGCCGGCGTGCAGCTGGGTCATGACGACCTGGACGGTCGGGGCGCCGGACGGGTGCATCTCCACTGGGATACCGCGGCCGTTATCAACGACCTCGACACCGCCGTCCTTCAACAGGGTCACATCGACGCGGTCGGCGTAGCCCGCCATTGCCTCGTCGACCGAGTTGTCCACGACCTCCCACACCAGGTGGTGCAGGCCGCGCGTGCCGGTGGAACCGATGTACATGCCGGGGCGCTTGCGGACAGCCTCGAGGCCTTCGAGGATGGTAATTGATGACGCGTCGTAATGAGGTTGTTGCTCAGCCACTGCTTGGACTCTCCTCTATATGCGTGAGTGGGCAATATGTGCCTAAAGCCTGTTTAACCCGCTCTATCTTACACGTAGTGGGGACCATTTACGGCACCAGGTGAAGCAGCGACAGGGCGTTTCACGGGCGGATTTTGGGGTGGGCGGTGGCGTCGCTAAGCAAAAGCCCCTATCCGTACGTATCGCGCGGGCCGCGGCCCTTGACGTGCAGCGGGCCGTAGCGCCAGCTCTTGGTTTTGGGGCCGAAGATGTGCAGCTTGGTGATCACGTCGGGGCCGAGCTTCTCCGAGATCGCGCGCAGAATCGTGGACTGCATGTACTTGAGGTTGGAGGCCCAGGCCGTTGAGTCGCAAGTAATGTGGACCTCCCCATTTTTGATCATCTCCACCTTTGTGTGCTGCGCAATTTTCGCGCCGACCAGGCCCTCCCAATTGCCCATCACCCAGCCGTACGCTATGTTTTCGGTCCAATCGCGCTGCCGAACCTCTTTGCCGAGCAGAGCGCTAAACGACGCCACCTCATACCCTCGCGGCAACGCCCGCCCATCCTTGCCCGTGGGCCGGCCGCGGCGCACCCACGGCCTGCGGGCCTGCTCCTCAAAGTGGAGTCCGGGCACGGCCACCTCCTCGCCCTCCCCGGGCGCGCCCGTCATCCCCGCCGTGAGCGCGCGCTTGCCCACGCTGCGGCGCGGCGTCACGTTCGCGCCCTGTTTCCGCAGGTTAGGCAGGCGTCGCCCGCTGCGGCGCACCGTCTCGCGCAGCTGGTTGAAGGTGTCACTGACCAGATCGCTCAATGTGCGACTCCCCCTCCTCCATCGTCACCGCGTAGCGCGCGGAGACCGCGTCGTCCAAGTTGCCGGGCAGATCATCGCCCACCGCCGCCGTAATGAGCACCTGCTCCGCGTCCTCCGCGACCCGCACGAGCCGCTGCCGACGCTTCGCGTCCAACTCCGCGAACACATCGTCCAAGATGAGGACGGGGTCCGCGCCGTCCGCCGCGAGCAGCCGGTACTCCGCCAGGTGCAGCGCGAGCGCGTACGACCAGGTCTCGCCGTGCGAGGCGTACCCCCTCGCCGGTTGCTCGCCCAGGCTGAGGACCAGGTCGTCGCGGTGCGGGCCCACCAGCGTGGTCCCGCGGTCCAGCTCCTCGCTGCGGCGGCGGCCCAGCTCGCTGAGCATCGCGGCCTCCAAGATCGCGGGGTCCTCCGAGGGGCCATCATTGAGCGTCCGGACCGCCGCGTCCAGGGTGGAGCTGTACCTGATGTGCGCCGGCCGCGACTCCGGAGCCACCGAGTGGTAGGACTCCGTGACGTGCGGCGCGAGCTCACCCACCAGGCGCATCCGCCCCGCCGTGAGCTGCGCGCCTAACGACGCCAACTGCCCATCCCACACGTCAAGCGTGCTCAGCGCGCTCGCGCCCTGCGGGTCCTCGTAGCCGCGGCGCAGCACCATGTTGGACCGCTTGAGCAGGGCGTTGCGTTGGCGCAGCACCTTGTCATAGTCCGCCTTCACCCCACCCAGGCGGCGCACCCGGAGCGCGGCGAGCGCATCGAGGAAGCGCCGGCGCTCTGCGGGCTCGCCGTTGACCAGGCGCAGGTCCTCCGGGGAAAACATCACCGTGCGCAGGACGCCGGCGAGCTCGCGCGGCGACTTGAGCCTGGTGCGGTTGATCTGCGCCTGGTTGGCGCCCGAGGCCTTGAGCAGCAGGTGCGTTGTGAGCGCCCGGCCCTCGTTGACCGTGGTGGCGGAGATACGCGCGTTGCTCGCGCCGCCGCGGACCAGCGGGCCGTCCGTGCTCACGCGGTGGCTGGACAGGACGGAGGTGTAGTAGACGGCCTCGACGATGTTGGTCTTGCCGTGCCCGTTGCGTCCGGCGAACACGGTGACCCCGCGCTCCAGCTCCAGGTGGAGCGAGGGCCACGAGCGGAAATCGCGCAGGTCAAGTTCGCTAACGTACAACGTTTCTTCTCTGAGTCAGCATGGTCGGCTTAGGGGGCGCGTTGGGGGCCGGACGAGTAGGCGTCGATTAGCCCGGCAGGCGCACTGGCATCAGCAGGTAGGTGAAGTGGGTCTCCGGGGTGGGGAACGTGCCGTCCTCGTTGGCCTCGGGCAGGTCCTCCGGCTCCGGGATCATGATGGCCGGGCGCGAGGCCTCGGTGAAGCCGAAGACGACGCGGTCAGTGCCGATGACGGACAGGCCGTCGCGCAGGTACCCGGCGTTGAAGGCGATGAGCAGCTCGTCCGCGCCGGTGAACGCGGCCGGCAGGGACTCGCTCGCCTCGCCCGAGTCGACGCCGGAGGCGAACAGGCTCACCTCGCCCTCGCGGAAGTGCAGGCGGATCTGCGCGTTGCGGTCGGCCACGAGGGAGACGCGGCGGATGGACTCGAGCAGCGGGGCGACCTCGACCGTGGCCATGGAGGTGTGCGCCTTGGGCAGCAGCGGCTCCACATTGGGGAAGTCCGCGTCGAGCATGCGGGTGGTGGTTTCGCGGTTGCCCACGTGCATGCCAAACAGGCCCTCGGCGCCAACGTTGTCCTGCGCGCCGACCGCGATCTCCACCGGGTCCTCCAGCTGGGTGTCCAGCGTGCGGGCATTGTCCAGGAGGGTCTTGGCCGGGACCAGGAGCTTCGCCTCCACGTCCGGGCTCTGCGGCTCCCACTCCAGGCTGCGGATGGCAAGGCGGAAGCGGTCCGTTGCGGTCAGGCGCATCTTTGCGCCGCGGATCTCCACGTGGATACCGGTGAGCATGGGCAGCGTGTCGTCGCGGCCGGCGGCGGAGGCGACCTGGGAGACCGCGCGGGTCAGCGACGCCGGGGCGATCGTGCCGGTGGTCTCCGGCAGGCTGGGCACCTGCGGGTAATCATCCAGCGGCATCAGCGGAAGCTCGAAGCGGGCCTTGCCGCCCACCAGCTTCATGGTGTTGTTGTCCGTGGTGACCTCAACCGGTTGGTGGGGCATGTTGGCCACGATGTCCGAGAGCAGCTTGCCGGCCACCGCGACCCTGCCCGGCTGGTCAACCTCGGCGCCGAGTCGGACGCGGGTGGACACCTCGTAGTCAAAGCCGGCGAGCTCCAGGCCCTCATCGTCCGCGGTGATCACAATTGCGCGCAGGATCGGCTGCGTGCTCTTGGTGGGCAAGGCGCGAGCCACCCACGCCACGGCGTCAGAGAGGTCATCTTTGTGGACGCGGAATGACAGGGTGTTCTCACCGATGCTCTCGACCATAACGGCGTAAGGCTCCCTTGCTTGTAGTCGTGATGTTGAAACCGTTGCGCGGCTACCCGCGGTAACCAGGATCTGTAATTACGTTCTCACTCTAGGCGGGGCGCCGGGGCTTCGCCATATCGCCCCGGGGCGAAAGCAGGTTTTGTAATTCCAAGAATCGGGCTGTCCGAGCGGACGGCGGGCGGGTCATGCACAACCTCTCTTTCTGTAGAAGGAATTACAAGTAAAAGAGTTGGTAACTGCAGTAGGTGCTGTGCAATCTGTGGAATCCATGGGTTTCGCCGTGGTGGTGGGGCGAAACAAGGGTGTGATTCGGGGTGTGGAGTTCTTGTGGATATCTCCGTGCGGTTGTGGATAACTTTTCGGCCCCGATTTTGTTCCACAGCAGGTCGGACGTTGTCCACTGGGCTTTCACAAGATTTGCACGGTTATCCACAGAGCGGATCTGGGGGCCTGGTTCGCGCGCCGTGTGAGCAAGATCGCCAAATCACAACGGCGTAATTACACAGGTGTGGAGAAGTCTGTGGAGAGTGGTAAGAGAGTGACTTCTGGGGTTTTTGTGATCTTGTGGGGCGGAATAGCGCCGGCCCCACGGCCTAGCCCATGCGCGCCTTGTTCTTGATCATCTGCGTGAGCTCCTGGATCTCGTCGTAGGTGCCACGCTTCTCCGTCATTTCCTTGCGGATCTTCCGGTCCGCGTACATGACGGTGGTGTGGTCCTTGCCGCCAAACTCGTCGCCGATCTTGGGCAGCGAGAGCTCGGTGAGCTCGCGGCAGAGGTACATGGCGATCTGGCGCGCGTGCGCCACCTGCCGGGCCTTTCCGGCACCGGTGAGCTGCTCCAACGAGAGTTTGAAGTACTCCGCGGCCGCCTGCTTGATGGCGTCCGCGGTGATGTTCACGTCGGCCTCGTCCGGCAGGATGTCGCGCAGCGCGTGGTGCGCGGCCTGCAGGTCAACCGGCTTGTTGGACAGCGACGAGTACGCGGACACGCGGATGAGCGCGCCCTCCAGCTCGCGGATGGAGGACTGAAACTGCGACGCGATCAACTCGAGGACGGAGTGCTCGACCTCGGTGCCGTCGGCAGCCGCCTTCTTCATCAGGATGGCGATGCGGGTCTCCAGGTCCGGCGGCTGGACGTCGGTAATCAGCCCTCCCTCGAAGCGGGTGCGCAGGCGGTCCTCCAGGGTGGTGAGCTGCTTCGGCGGGCGGTCCGAGGACAGGATGATCTGCTTATTCGCCTGGTGCAGCGCGTTGAAGGTGTGGAAGAACTCTTCCTGCGTACCTTCTTTACCCTGCAGGAACTGGATGTCATCCACCATGAGGATGTCCAGGTTGCGGTAGCGGCGCTTGAACGATTCCTGCCGGTCATCGCGCACGGAGTTGATGTAGTCGTTGGTGAACTCCTCCGAGGACACGTACTTGATCCGCAGCCCCGGCTGCAGCACCTGCGCGTAATTCCCCGCCGCGTGCAGCAGGTGCGTCTTGCCCAGGCCGGATCCGCCCCAGATGAACAAGGGGTTGTAGGCGCGGGCCGGTGCCTCAGCGACCGCGAGCGCCGCGCCCGCCGCGAAGCGGTTTGACGAGCCCGTGACGAAGTTTTCAAACGTGTACTTCGGGTTCAAGTTCGCCGCCCGGTCCGGGTCGTGCGCCGGCTCCTCGCGCGGGATGCGCCGCGGCACGGTCGGGTGGCCCTGCCGCTGCTTTTGCTGCTGCGCGTGCATCTGCGCAAGCTCGTCCAGCCCCATCGGGATCTGCTCGCCCGGCCCCGCATCCTGCGCAAATTCCTCGGGCACGGAGGGTGCGAAATCGCGCTGCGGGGGCATGCTTGTCGACGCCACCGGCCCCGGCACTTCCGGCTCAGTAGGTTGTGAGGGCTGCGGCGCGGCGGGCGGCTCAGCGGCAGGAGGCGGCGTGCTCTCCGCCGCCGGTGCGACGGACACCGCGAGGATGCACGGCCCGCCGAGCTGGGCGGCGAGCAGGTTGGTGATGTGCGGTGCCAGCGAATCCTCAATCACCGTCTTCGCCGCGTGGTGGGGGACGGAAAGGACCGCGTAGCCGTTGACCAGCATGACCGGGGTGACCAGCTGCAGGTAGGAGCGCTCTTTGAAATTGAGCTGCGGGACCGAAGAGTCGGGTCGCTCTGAGAGCTGCAGCAGCTGGGTGACGGTGTCACGCCAGAGCGATTCGATCTGTTGCTCGGCCACGGTTACTCCTGTTCTTTCCTCGACATGGGGCTATGGGGTTCTTGGGGTCTGTATTGGTACTGCGGGGCGCAGGAGGAATGCGCGGCGTGGCTTATGTAACATTGTGAAATTACAAAACCCACCGCGGAATCCACCGAATCCGGCGGTGCCTCCACAGGCTGGCGTGGGCCGGGATGGGCCCTCACCTGTTGTTCCACAACTTTATCCACAGGTGTGAATAGCGACACCGTGGGGTTCTATCCACAGGTGTGTGCGCAAACTGTGGATAACATTTCTCAACCTTAAAGTTGCGGTTGAGCTGGGACAATCGCGGGTCTCCCGGAAAAGTCTCAACCAATACTTCACAGTTATCCACAGGCTTGTGCACTGAATGCTTGTGAAATTGTGGTGATAAGACATTGTTACCCGCTGTCACCTCAGCGTGTCTAACGGTGGCGAGGAGGAGAACCTGTGGAATTCGAAAACGGATCGAACGCGTGTCAGCGACCCGCTCCCCTCCCCGCCCGTTGAGCCCCACGTTGCCGGGCCGATTGGGCCGACTACCTGCGAAAAAACACAGTTATGTAATTTCGGGTGCCCCCGTTCTTCCCCATGAATCCTGTCGGAGTGTCGATTTGTCGCCCGGAGGAAAAATCACGTACCCTAGTGGAGTCTGTCGCGCTAGTCGCACTGGCCGTTGCCCCGCGCAACGCCTTGCACTCGCGCGCTTGAGAGCACTACCCGCGCCGAGAACCGGGCCCCCGCAAGGGCGAGTCAGCGCAGGTAGCGCATGCGGCCTTCACCCAGTACGCGGTGAAGCGCGATCTCAACAACATTTTTCTACCGGAGGCGGCCACTGCCCCGGGAGGACGGGAGCACTGCTCACGGATGCTCTGCACAGAACATCCGTGCCGCGTAGTGCCCCCGACCGCTGGTCGCCGTGACGCATACAAGGAGTCCACCGTGTCCAAGCGGACTTACCAGCCCAACAACCGTCGTCGCTCGCGCAAGCACGGCTTCCGCGCCCGCATGCGTACCCGCGCCGGCCGCGCCATCGTTTCCGCGCGCCGCAAGAAGGGCCGCGCAAAGCTGACCGCGTAGTCGCGCCGTAGCTGCACCAATTCAGGGTTCACCACCGTGCTGCCGCGCCCGCTGAAGCTTGCGTCATCCAGCGACTTCCGTCGCACGATGCGCAAGGGGACGCGGGGCGGCTCCCGCACACTGGTGGTGCACCTGAGAGCCCGAACCGACACCGCCGTGCGCGGCGGACCTCGGTTCGGGCTCGTGGTGTCTAAACAGGTGGGGAACGCTGTGACCAGGCACGCGGTGTCCCGCAAACTCCGGGCCGTCGCGCGCACGCAGGCGGAGGCGCTGCCGCGCGAATTCGACGTGGTTATCCGAGCGCTTCCTGTGTCGGCCACGGCGTCGAGCGCCGAGCTGGCCGGAGACCTCGAGCGCGCGGTCCGCAAGGCGCGCGCCAAAATCGCCAAACCACCACAAGAGCGGACAACCCGCTGATGGCGTACTACAACTTCGCCGGCGGCCGGATCCCCAGGCCTCCCGGGCCGGCGGCGGCCGCGCTGGTGAAGCTGGTGCGCCTCTACCAAAAGTACGTGTCACCCCTTAAGCTGGGTGGGACCTGCCGATTTTTGCCCGTTTGCAGTGCGTACGCACTCGAGGCGGTCGCGCGACACGGTGCCGTGAAAGGCACCGCGGTCGCGGCCGCCCGCGTGTGTAAGTGCGGGCCGTGGCACCCAGGTGGCTACGACCCTGTGCCGGGGAGTATTCCGGCGGGGGCGGGGGCGTCGACAAGCGCCCAAAGCTCCAGCGTGCAGGCAACGGACATACGACAAACCGATGAGGAGTAACTGCCAAAAGTGCTGAACTTCATTTATTGGCCGATTTCATGGGTGCTGTGGGCGTACCACAAACTCTTCGGCGCAATTCTCTCGCCAGATTCAGGCATGGCCTGGGCGCTGTCCATCATCATGCTGACGGTGACCATCCGTGCGCTGCTGATCAAGCCGATGGTCAACCAGATGCGCTCCATGCGCCGCATGCAGGAGATGCAGCCGCGGATGCAGGAAATCCGCGCGAAGTACAAGAACGACCAGCAGAAGATGGCCGAGGAGACCCAGAAGCTGTACAAGGAGATGGGCACCAACCCGCTCGCCTCCTGCCTGGTCCCGCTCGTGCAGATGCCGGTGTTCATCGGCCTGTTCCACGTGCTGCGCTCGTTCAACCGCACCGGCAACGGCCCGGGTGCGCTCGGCCTGTCGGTTGAAGAGAACCGCAACATTGCCAACTACGCCTTCTCGCCCGAGGATGTCCGCTCGTTCCTGGACGCCAACATCTTCGGCGTCCCGCTGTCGGCGTACATGTCCATGCCAGAAGACGCGTTCGCCGCGTTTACCGGTGTGGAGGACCTCACCCGGACCAAGATCATCGCGGTCTGCCTGCCGATGGTCATCCTGTCCGCGCTGTTCACCCACCTGAACGCGCGTATGTCCATCCAGCGCCAGCAGGCCCGTCGTGCCGCCGGCAAGGTGAATACGCCGCAGGGTGAGAACGCGCAGATGATGGACCAGCAGATGCAGATGATGAACAAGATGATGCTCTGGTTCATGCCGGCCATGATCCTGTTCACCGGCTTTGTCTGGCACGTCGGCCTCCTGTTCTACTCGCTGTCCAACAACATCTGGACCTTCTTCCAAACCCGCGTCGTGTACGCGAAGATGGACAAGGAAGAGGAAGAGGAAGAGGCCGCCAAGCGCGCGGCTAAGCGCGCCTCCGCCCCGGCCGTCGGCGCCCGCAAGGTGGACAAGCGCACCAAGAAGCAGCGCAAGCAGGGCAAGTAAGGGTTGCTCGCTCGAACCCGTCGCCAGTTGGCGGCGGGTTTTTCGTGCCCGATTCCAGGCGTCCAACTGGGTTGGCGGAGGTGGGTGCGCACAATTGCCCCAATGTTGGGCGCGTTTACTAGAGTCGGAGTGCAAACAACTCCCCTTTGTGTAAAGGAGCGCACAGCCGTGTCGGAACAGACCCCCGCTATCGCACGCACCGTCTTCGGTGACCGCCTGGGGCTCGCGGAGCAGTACCGCGAGTCGCTGGCCACCGTGGCCGCGCAGCGTGGCTTCATCGGGCCGAAGGAGGTGGACCGGCTCTGGGGCCGCCACATCCTCAACTGCGCCGTCGCCGCCGAGGCGTTCGCGGAGGGCGCCCGCATCGCGGACATCGGCTCGGGCGCGGGCCTGCCGGGCATCCCGCTGGCCATCGCGCGGCCGGACCTGGACGTGACGCTCATCGAGCCGCTGCTGAAGCGCTCCACCTATCTCGGCGAGGTGACCGAGCAGCTGGGGCTGGACAACGTTACGGTGATCCGGGGCCGCGCCGAGGAGCAGCAGCGCGGCCAGTTCGACGCCGTCACCTCGCGGGCGGTGGCGCCGCTGGGCAAGCTCGCCGGATGGTCCTTGCCGTTGGCCAAGCACGGGGGCGTCATGGTGGCGATGAAGGGGGCGTCGGTAAGCGAGGAGCTCGAGCGAGACGCCGCGGAGATCCGGAAGGCGGGCGGCGGAGAAGCCACCATCTCCCAGGTCGGCGAGGGCCTGCTGGAGCAGCCGACCACCCTGATTACAATCGTGCGAAAGTAAGGGGGAGCGAATATGGACGAGCAGAATTTCGACGACACCCCGATCATGGCCGCGGCGCACCGGGCCACCCAGATGACGTCTGGGCGAGCGAAGCTGCCTAAGCCGGAGCAGCCGCGAGTGCTCACCATTGCCAACCAGAAGGGCGGCGTGGGCAAGACGACGACGGCGGTGAACATGGCGGCGTCGCTGAGCAAGCAGGGCCTGAAGGTGCTGGTGATCGACCTGGACCCGCAGGGTAACGCGTCAACGGCACTCGGCGCCGAGCACACCTCCGGGACCGTGTCCAGCTACGAGGTGCTCATCGGCGAGGCCGAGGCCGCCGACGCCGTGCAGGCGCACGCGGAGAACCCCAACATCTTCTGCATCCCCGCCACCATCGACCTGGCGGGCGCCGAGATCGAGCTGGTCTCCATGGTGCGGCGCGAGTACCGGCTTCACGACGCTATCCGGCGCGGGTTCCTCGACGAGCACGGCTTTGACTACGTGTTCATCGACTGCCCGCCGTCCCTCGGCCTGCTCACCATCAACGCAATGACCGCGGTTGACGAGGTGCTTATCCCCATCCAGTGCGAGTACTACGCGCTCGAGGGCGTGGGCCAGCTGCTGGGCAACATCGGCATGATCCGCGAGCACCTGAACCACAACCTGCACATCTCCGCGATCTTGCTCACCATGTACGACGCGCGCACGCGCCTGGCCGCCGACGTGGCCGCCGAGGTGCGCGACCAGTTCGGCCAGGTGGTGCTGAACAACGTCATCCCGCGCTCGGTCAAGGTGTCCGAGGCCCCCGGCTACGGGCAGACCGTGATTGATTACGATCCCGGCTCCCGCGGGGCGCTCGCGTACTTCGACGCGGCGCGCGAGCTGGCCAACCGCGGCGACTACCAGCCGCACGAGACGACCGGGCCGATCGGTGTGAGCCCCGAGGTGTTCGCGGAGCTGGATAGCGACGGGGACGCGGGGGAAGATCCTGAAGGTTCAGCAGGTACTGAGGGCACTGTAGGCACTGTAGGCACTGAGGGCGAGGAGTAGCACATGGCACAGCAACGCAAAGGCGGACTCGGGCGAGGCCTGGCCGCACTGATCCCGTCCGCGCCGTCGACGACGGATACGACCGGGAAGACGGGCGCGATTGGTAACGGCGCCTCCGACATCATCTTCGGCGACGGCAAGGCCGCGCAGCGCGCGCAGGCGCCGAAGCCCGGCGAGGAGACCAACAAAGGCAGCACCGGAGCGGGCCCCGACGCCGGCGCCGACGACGCTGTGAACTCAGGCAACCCAGGCAATTCGGGCAAGAAGAACAAGAAGGACAAGCAGCGCAAGAAGGTCAAGGGCGCCCCCACCGTGGGCGGCTCGCCTCGCGGGCCGATCGCCGGCGCCCCGACCGTCTCCGCCGCGAAGGACAACGTCATGCAGCCGGTGCCCGTGGGCGCCCGCTACCAGGAAGTGCCGCTGGGGCAGATCATCCCCAACCCGAAGCAGCCCCGCCAGGTCTTCGATGAGGACGAGCTGGCCGAGCTGGTGCACTCCATCCGCGAGTTCGGCCTGCTGCAGCCGATCGTCGTCCGCGACACCCAGGACGGCTTCGAGCTGATCATGGGCGAGCGCCGCTGGCGCGCGGCCTCCAAGGCTGGTCTCAAGCACATCCCGGCGATCGTGCGCGAGACCTCCGACGAGGACATGCTCCGCGACGCCCTCCTGGAGAACATCCACCGCGTCCAGCTCAACCCGCTGGAAGAGGCCGCCGCCTACGAGCAGCTGCTCAAGGAGTTCGGCGTTACCCAGGAGCAGCTGGCGGACAAGCTGGGCCGCTCCCGCCCGGTGATCACCAACGCCATCCGCCTGCTGCGCCTCCCGGTGGACGTGCAGCGCCGCGTCGCCGCGAACGTCCTGTCCGCGGGCCACGCCCGCGCCCTCCTGGGCGTGAAGCTGGACAGCGACGAGCAGACCTCCACCGCGCAGAACGAGCTGGCCAACCGCATCGTCGCCGAGGGACTGAGCGTGCGCGCCACCGAGGAGGCCGTCACGCTGTTGAACAACAACGGCGCCCTGCCCGAGAAGAAGAAACGCGAGCCCCAGCCGCAGCCGGAGTTCCTCACCAACGCCGCGAACTCCCTCGCAGACGCCTGGGACACCAAGGTCTCCGTGACCATGGGTAAGCGCAAGGGCAAGATCGTCGTCGAGTTCGGCGACAAGGACGATTTTGACCGCATCATGGGCCTGATCCAGGGCGAGCAGGACTGATCGGACCGGCGGAACGTCAGGGGGACGGGTGCCAACGCAACCACGCGCGCAGCTCGTGCCGGTGCACGCCGGCACACTCGCCCGCATCCACCGGCGCGCCGCCGACACCGTCTTCTGGGAGCTCGACCCGCCGAGGTCATCCCCGCGCCACGCCGACACCGAGTTCACCGTCCAGCGCTCTGAGCTGGACAAAGAGGCCTGGCTCATCGCGCGCTGCTACGAGCAGTACCCCATCGGCCACTCCATCGCGGAGGTGAGCGCCGACGAGGGCGCGCTGGCCACCATCCTCTTCTGCCCGCCGGAATACGCCCCGGGCGCCTCCCGCTTCCCCACCGCACCCATTAGCCAAGACGCATGGGTCATCACGAGCCTGCACATCGACGCCCGAGCCCAGCGCCGCGGTTACGAATCGGTACTCCTCGACGCCACCATCGCCGCCGCCACGAGCGCGGGCGCACAGGCCCTCGAGGTCTTCGGCCTCCACGAGCCCTCCGCGCGGGGCACAACGCTTGACGACGCCACCGCGCAGGCCCACAGCCCCATCGCCCGCCACGCCGCCGCAATCGGTCTGACAGAGGTCCCCATCCTCGAGTCCGCCGGCTTCCGCATCGTAGACGATCACCCGCTGCTGCCCCGCCTCCGGCTCTCGCTTCCGCCTGTATTCGACCTCATGGCGGACCAAGAAATCGCCGACCTGCTAGCAGAAGCGCCGGCCGTCTGATTCCATCACCTCACCGATTCCGCCCACCAGTGTGCCCACATTCCATCATTCAATCAGACGGTGCCGGACGAATCGAACTGGCGAATACCAATGATGTAAGCTATCGGCATGCGCGCTGAGGAAATGGCTGATCAAATCGCCCTGGGACAGGGAATGACCAGGGCGTTTGCGCGTCGTAAATCTGCCGCTTTCATCAACGAGCGCCGCGTGATTGAAACGATGGCGTCCATGGCCAACGCCGAGGGCGGCACCCTTTTCATCGGCGTGGATTCGGACGGTTCAATCAGTGGCTGCTATCCCTTCCACGGTGATCGAACCGACCCCGCGCAGCTGGCCATGGCGGTGCGCCGCTACACCAACCCGCCGCTGGAGGTTGACGTAAGCGCCGCGCGGATAGGCGGCACCGAGGTGATTGCGGTGCGGACCGACGCGCACCCGAGCCCCGTCGCAACCGCGTGGGGCACCTACCGCACGCGGCGCCTCAACGAGCGGGGCGTGGCAGAGGCGGTCGGCATGGACCCGACATATCTGTTCACGCGTTACCGCGATGCAAACGGGGTCGACTGGGCGCTCTCCCCCGCCCGCGGTGCCGCCCCGGACGACATCGACCCGGAGGCGATTGCGAGCTTCCGCGAACTGGCGGCGAGCCATGGTGGCGACGCGCTTGCCGCGCAGCGCTCCGACGAAGCGCTCGTCCGCGCGCTCGGGTTCCGCACCGATGCGGAGCACCCGCTGACGCTCGGTGCCATCGCGCTCTTCGGCCGCACGGAGGCGATCCGTACGCACCTGCCGTACCACCAATTGGTGTTCTCGGACCGGCGGGTCTCGCACCGGACGTCGCGAAGCGTGGCCCCCTTGGCCACGATGCTCAGCGCGCTCACCGAGCACCGCGCCGCGCTCGGCCCCGCGTTTCCGCTGGTGATCAACGCGCTCGTCCATCGCGACTACTCGCTGCCCGCGCCCGTCTACGTGGCGCTGGAGGAAGACTTCACCAGCATCTCAAGCCCCGGCGGCCTGCCGCGCGGAGTGGACGCGGCGGCGCTCGCGGAGGGTCGGCCCGTCTACGCGCCGCGCTCCCTTCACCTGAGCACCGCGGTCTCGCTCACCGGGCTCACGCGCGGCGCCGGAACAGGGTACCCGGAGGTCGCGCGGACGCTATCCGCCGCAGAGCTGGACCCGGTCAGCTTCGCGGGCACCCACGGGCAGGGCGTGACGGTGACGGTGACGCAGCACTCGAGCGCCCCGCTCGCGGTGAAGGGCAATGACGCGATGGCGCTGGGCGCGGTGCAGAGCGCGGGCCGCGCGGGCATGGCCAGCGGCGACGTCGCCGCCATCACCGGCTTGAGCCAGCAGCAGGCGTACCGCGCGTTGCGCAAGCTTGTCGACGCCTCACTGATCCGCAAGATCGGCTCGACCCGGACCACCAGGTACTACGCAAAGTAGCCCAGGCGCGGAACCCCGAAACCTTCCCCGTAATTTCCCCCGCTATTTCCCCCAGCAGGAACCTACGCGCGCTCCTCGCGCAGCAGGTCCTGGAACGAGTAGCTGCCGGTCGGCTGGTTGTCGGATTCCAGCAGGTAGAGGCGCTTGACGGCCACGACGATGGATTCCGCGATCGCGTCACGCTGCGCGGGATCGATGAGCACGGCCAGGTCGCCCGGGTTGCTCAGGTAGCCGGCCACCACTTCCACCGACGGCATGCGCGTCATGCGCAGCATTTCCCAGGTGCGGGCGTGGTTGTGGCAGTTCCGCAGGTTGGTGCGGGCGGCGATCTCGCGCTGGATGTAGCCGGAGAGCGTCTCGCCCGTCATGGAGGAGCTGCCGATCTCGGACCCGAAGTAGAAGGTGGCCACGCCGTTGGCCTTCTCGTTCGGGTAGTGGTCTAGCTGCAGTGAGATCACCAGGTCGGCCTTGAACCCGTTGGCCAGGTCGGCGCGCGCTTTTGCCGACGGGTTGTCGCCGCGGGTGCGGGAGATGATGGTCTCCACGCCCGCAGCGATCATGCGGCCCTCGACGCGCTGCGCCAGGTCCCACACGATCTCTTCTTCGGTGATGGGGCCGTACGGGCCCTGGACGGTCACGCCAGTGTCGGCGCCGCCGAGGGCGGGGTCAATGACCACGCGCTTGCCGGTCAGGTGCGGGCCGGCCTGGCGGACGTGCTCGCGCTCGCGGATGGCGTTGGCGGAGCCGCCGGTGATGCGCCGGCCCAGCAGGCTGAGCGCGTGGAGGGTGTCGGGGCCGCAGAGCCCGTCGTCCTCGAGGCCGGAGTTGAGCTGGTAAGTCATCACCGCTTCGTGGGTGCGGCGGCCGAAGCGGCCGTCGATGCGGTGCGCGTAAAAGCCCAGCTCGTGGAGTTGGGTCTGCAGTTGCGCGACGTCATCGCCGACGAGCTCCTGGCTCGGCTGGTAGCTCAGGACGCGGTTGCCCAGCTTGTACGACGCCTGGCGGAGCTCGCGGAGCGTGAGGTCATCGATGTCGCCGGTGGGCATGATGCCGCGCGACTGCTGGAAGGCTTTGATGGTGTCGGCCAGCGTGGCGTCGAAAAGCATCTCTTCCTGCGAAAACTGGCGGGAGTTCCACTCATCGATGGAGCCCTCGTAGCCGCTGAGCAACCCTAAACGCGCGAGTGTTGAGCGAACCTCAGCAACCCGGGCACTGGAGTCGCCGACGCGGAGAGTTGCACGCACTGGGAGCCTTTCTGACGAAGCGGTTGACACGTATACCTATTACATCCTACGTGGGTGAGGCGGCCGCACGCGAAGCAGCACGTCGGCACGCCGCGGACCCAGCTAGAGCAGCGGCTCGATGCGGGAAAGGATCTCCTGTTTGGGCCGGTAGTTGGTAAACTCGTCGACCTTTTCGCCGTCCTTGTACAGCAAGACGGTGGGGATGCTGAACACCTGGAACATGGCGGTCAGGGTGCGCTCGGTGTCCGCGTCGATCTTGACCACCTTGAGCTTGCCGTCGTACTCGGCGGCGATCTCGTCCAGCACCGGGGCGAGCCGCTGGCAGGGCTGGCACCACTCGGCAGAAAAGTCCACGAGGACGGGCAGCTCCGACTCGATGACCTCGGACTTAAAGGTGTCCTGGGTGACGTCCACTGGTGCGCTCACGGTGCAACTCCTTCACGTGTTCTCGGTTCCGGCTCCCCTAGTCTAGTCGCGCCCGCAAAATCCCCGGCTCGCGCGCCCGCCCAGCGAAGTAACAGAACCATTACAGCTTGCTGGGCCTCGCTTCACGACGCCCACGCGCCACGGCCTACAGCGTATTGAGGTAGTGCTGCGCGTCGATCGCGGCACGGCAGCCGGAGCCGGCGGCGGTGATGGCCTGGCGGTAGATGTGGTCGACCACGTCGCCCGCGGCGAAGACGCCCGGGACGCTGGTTTTGGTCGTCGGGTCCTCCACCTGGATGTAGCCGCCCTCGTCAGTAGCGACCTGTCCCTCCAGGAAGGCGGAGCGGGGGTCGTGGCCGATTGCCACGAAGAGCGCGGTGGCGTCCAGGACGGACTCCTCGCCGGTCTGGGTGTTGCGGACCTTCAGGCCGCTGACCTTGCCGTCCGCCTCCTGCACCTCGTCGACAACGGTGTTGGTGATGAACTCGATCTTCTCGTTGTCGCGGGCGCGGTCCAGCATGATCTGGGAGGCGCGGAAGTTCTCCGAGCGGTGGATGATGGACACCTTGGAGCCGAATGTGGTGAGGAAGGTGGCCTCCTCCATCGCGGAGTCGCCGCCGCCAACCACGGCGATGTGGTGGTCCTTAAAGAAGAAGCCGTCGCAGGTCGCGCAGGTGGACACGCCGCGGCCGGTGAGCTCCTCCTCGCCCGGGATGCCCAGGTGGCGCGGTGCGGCGCCGGTAGCGAGGATGATTGCGCGGGCCTTGAACTCCTCGCCGTCGACGTAGACCTTCTTCACGTCGCCGGAGAAGTCGACGCGCTCGACCAGCTCGGGGCGCAGCTCCGCGCCGAACTTCTCGGCCTGGGCGCGCATGCTGGACATGAGCTCGGGGCCCATGATGCCGTCCTCAAAACCGGGGAAGTTTTCGACCTCGGTGGTGTTCATGAGCTCGCCGCCGAACTCGTAGCCCTCAAACACCAGCGGGGACAGCTCCGCGCGGGCCGCGTAGAGGGCGGCGGTGTAGCCGGACGGGCCGGAGCCGACGATGATCACGTCGTGCACCTTCTCATCGCCGCTGCCCTTCGCCGGTGCGGCCTCCGTCTCGCCCTTCTTCTCGGCGGGCGTATCGCCCAGCACGTTCATAGAAAGCAGGTTGAAATCTGGCTTTGTCATGCGTCCTCCGCCTCATCATCGCGATTGTGGTTGTAGCCGTAATCTCGCAACAGTCTACTGCCCCACTCAACGCGCCACGCCCGCGGGAGATTCCCGCAGTTCAGCGCTACGTTAGCCACGCGCCAGGAGTTGGTCCGCCACTGCAGAGCGGGCGCGGGAGCGGCGGGACTTCACCGTCCCGGGCTTGACGCCCAGTTCCTTGGCGGCGTGTTCGACGGAGAGCCCGTGGACGTCGATAAGCAAGAGGGCCCCTCGCTGCGCGCGAGGCAGCGCGGCGACAGCGTTGCGCACGGTCATGTAGGAATCGAGCGCGCGCAACGGGTCGTGGGCGAGGCTGGCGTTGCGGTCCCGGTCGACGGCCTCCTCGTTGTCAATACTCACCTCGAAGTCCTTGCGCGACGTGCGGCGAAGGTGGTCGATGGCGGCGTTGACCGTCATACGGTGCAGCCACGTCCCCAGCTTGGATTCGCCGCGGTAGCGGTGCAGGTTGCGGTAGGCCTTCAACAGCGCCTCCTGCACGATGTCCTGCGCGTCCTGGTCATTGTGCGTGTGCGTGCGCGCCACGCGGTAGAGCTGCGGGCCGTGCTTGCGCACAATATCCGTAAACGCAGCCGGGTCGCCGGTTGCGTGCGCGCGGACGAGCTCGCGGTCAGTCCGATATGACATGTTTCCCCCAAAATTCCCCCGAATGATGTGTTCCCGCGCACAATTATGCCCGATCCGCCCCCGTTGCGGGGAGGGACCGGGCAATAATATTCAGCGCTTGAGCTTAACGCTTATCGACGCCACGTCACCGCAGCTCAGTGTAGCCAATCACCGAAACCTCTTTGACCTCCACACTGTTCGACTTCTCAAACGCCGGCAGCTGGAGGATGACGCCGCGCAGCTTCACGTCGTCGGTGACGTCGACGCTGTTCTGCCCCGGGTGGAACTTGCCCTCCGCGAGCTTGGGCAGCGACTGCACGTCCAGCGCGCCCTCCTGCTCTGCGGGAAAGTCCGCGGGCACGCCGTAGATCTCGTAGGGGCCGCCGTCGGAGGTGGTGTCAATGAGCATCTGCTCCACGTTGACGGCGCCGGCGGACTCCGGCGGGGCGAGCTTGACGCCTTCACCGCGGGTGACGGTGGCGCTGGTCGCGCGGTCGCCGTCGACCACCGGCGAGAGGTCGGTGCCTTGCGCTGCGTCCTGCGCCGCGCCGATCGCCGTGGCCTCGAGCGGCCCGATGATCACGGGCAGCCCTGCGGACTCTGTGGCCTCCTGCGCTTCCCGCTCCAGGTTTTCCGCGCCCTGCTCCACCGAGTTTTGCGTGACCGGAGAGTTGATGTCGTTGCCGGAGAACAGTCCGACCAGCGAGGTGGTGAGGATCGCGATGAGGACCACGGTGCCGACCGCGATGGCCGTCAGCAGCGTGACCGTGATCGTGCCGTAGCGGCGCGAACCAAAGCCGCCGGGGACCTCGTCCGGGTCGTGGGTGGTCTCTGCGATCGGCTCGACAAGCTCGTCCTCGGTGGCAGTCTCTTCGGACGCCTCGTTGGCGGACGCCGCGGCGGTGGCGACGACGGTCGAGCCGCCCCGGTTGGCGGAGGTAGGCTCCTCTCCCGGCGCCGGCAGGTTCGCCTCGCGGCGCAGCGCGTCCTCGAGGTCGTGGAAGTCGCTGTTTTCGATCGCGTCGGCGTCGACAAGCGCCCTGGTGCGCTGCGTGATGCCGTCGAGCGCGTCGGAGTTGACGTTGGTGGTGAGGAGCTGGAGCGCGGACGCGAAGGCCTCGGCGTCGGCGGGGCCGGACGCATCCGGCAGGACGGCGGGGAACGCGAGGCGGACGTGGCCGTCGGTGTCCACGCGCAGCCGCTGGCGGTTGTCCAGGCCGAGCGGGATGCCCTGCTCGTGGGCGGTGGCCAGCGCCCCGGCGAGCGGCGCCAGCGCGTTGGCCACGGCCTCGGTGTGCAGTGTCTGGCCGCTCTCCGCGACCGCCTTCACCGAGGAGCCCTCGATCCAGTCCGCCACGATGAGGGCGCCGGAGCGGTAGGACAGGATCTCAATGTTGTCGGCGATCGCGGGGTGGCCCAGGCGCGCGAGCTTGCGGGTGCGGCGGGCAACGCCGGCGGCCTGCAGGGCGGCCTCGCGCGGGGTGACCGGCGCCATCGGTGCGGCGCCGGTGGTGTCCACGAAGGTGAGCGCCACGGGTGCGCCGGTGGACAGTTCGCGCGCCTGCCAGAAGCGGGCGCCGGTGGTGGCGCCGTGGTCGCGGATGAGGCGGAAGCGGCCGTCGGACACGTTCGCGCCCGGGACGAGGCGCGGGCCGCGGACCACGCCGGCGGACATCGGCGGCGGGACCGGGCTGGCGTTGAAGGTGTCGGCAACGAGGAACTGGGTGGACACGTCGCGCGGGTCCACCTCGCCGACCTCGATGGCGGCGGTGTCGTCCGGCCGGATGAAGCGGCCCAGGCCCGGGATGCGGGTGAGCGCGCGGCCCAGGTTTTGCACCTCGGGCAGCTTCGAGCGCGAGAGCACCAGGCCGGTGACGATGAGGAAGAGGATGCCCAGGATAGCCACCTCGATGAGGAAGCCCAGCGAGGGCAGGCCGATCAGCGAGCCCAGCGCGCGCGCGACGTTGATGCCGGCGACGTCGCGGACCAGCCAGCGGATGAGGAACGTGACGGCGATGCCGATCAGGCCTGCGCCGGCGGCCCACAGCGAGGTGCGCATGACCGTCGCGGCCTCGAGCGTGCCGAGCTTGCGGCGCAGCAGGAACGCGCCGATGAGCGCGCCGGCGATGAAGCCGAAGCCGTTGGCCGCGCCGAGCAGCACCACGACTGACTGGGTGGAGTCCGCCACCATGGGCGCGAGGTAGCTCAGCACGATCTTCGTGGCGGTAATGCCGGCGATGATCATGGTGGGCGTCCACGCTTCCTCGCGCGCGTAGAACACGCGCAGGTGCAGCATGACGAGCGCGTACGGGATGAGCGTGAACGCGGAGAAGCTAATCGTCAGGCCGAGGGTGCGGGCGGTGTCGCCGTCGAAGTTGCCGTAGGCGAATAGGGCGTGGCCGATGTCCGGGCCCAGCGCCGTCATGAAGACGATGATGGGGATCAGCGCGATGAAGGTTAGCTTGGTGCCCAGGGTGAGGTCGCGCACGACGGCCTTGTCGTCGCCGTCGGCGGCGTTGCGCGACAGGCGCGGCATGATCGCGGTGAGCAGCGTGACGCCGATGATGCCGTACGGCACCTGCAGCAGCATCCAGTGCTGCTGGTAGATGATCGGCGCGGCCTCGCTCGCGGTCGAGGCGATGCGCGTGGTCACGATGTAGCCCGCCTGGCTGATCGCCACGTACGTGATGATGGCCAGCGCCATGCCGCCGAACTGCTTGAGGCGATCGTCGATGCCCCACAGCGGCCGCAGGTCAATCCGCAGCTTCCGCAGCGCGGGCATCATGATGAGGCACTGCACCACCACGCCGAGCGTCGTGCCCAGGCCCAGCAGCGCGACGTGCGGATTGCTTATCGACGCCGGCGCCGCCGGATTCAAACTCCCCGGCAGCAACATATAGAGCAGGAGCACCGCGATGGAGACCACGTTGTTTGCCACCGGCGCCCACGCACCGGGCCGGAAGTGCTCCTTCGTGTTCAGGATCGCCATGAACAGTGAGAAGAGCCCGTAGAAGAAGATCTGCGGCAGCACCAGGAAGGCGAACGAGGTCGCCTGGACCACGTTGACCTTGCCCTCGTCATCCAGGAAGAGCCGCGTCAGCAGTGGCGCGCACGCGACTGCGAGCACGGTGACCACCGTCATGAGTGTGACGGTGAGGGTGAACAGCTGTCGGATGAAGCGGGCGCCGTGGTCCTCGTCTTCCTTCTCGGCGCGCACCAGCACTGGCACCACCAGGGCTGTGAGGACGGAGCCCAGTACGATCTCGGTGATGATGTTGGGCAGGGTGTTGGCCGTGTTGAAGGCGGAGGCGACCGCGGGGCCGAGCGCCGCGCCGATGAGCACGGTGCGGATGAAGCCGGTGACGCGGGAGATGAGGGTGGCCACCGCCATGGAGCCGGTGGCGCGCACGACCGAGGTGTTGCTCGTGCCCTCCTCGCCGTCGCCGGTGTCCGCGGCGCTGGTGCCGCTGTCCTTGTCGGTTTTGGTTGGGGCCTCGAGCGTTGCGGTCGCCGCTGCGGCGCCCGCCCCGGCCCCCGCTGCCCCGGCGGGTGCGTCCAGGTCCTCGTCGTCGATGTCGACGACGTGGAACGTGTCCGTGGAGGCTGCGTCCTTGCTCTCTTTGCTGTCTTTGGCGTTGCCTCCGGGCGCCGCGGACTGCGCGGCGTCGGACTCGCTGCTTTCGCCCTTGGGGCTGGTGGTCAGCATCGATTTGTCGGGCTGGTTCGGGTCCTCTTCCGGGCCCTGAACCTTGGCCGGTGGTTGCGGCACCGGGGCGGGCGGCGCCGGGGTGACGATGCGCCGGCGTAAGCCAGCGGTGCGCTCGGCGTCATCCTGCTGTGTCACGGATGTTCTCCAATCACGGGTTTGGTGGTTCGTCCGGGTTGTGCGGCTGCCTGTTTGGCGGCTGGGTGGGTGGCGCCTGTGGCGGCGGGTCGTTCCCGGTCGCCGCCGGCGCGTGCTCGCCCGAGTTGGGGGCCCGCGAGCGTCGCTTCCGCCCGACCGTGAGCGCGAGCAGCACCGTCACGACGGCGCCGAGCGCGGCGACGAACACCCACCCGCGCACGGCGATCGCCGCGGTGCGCACGGTGATGTCCACGGGCTGCGACATCGGCGCGCCCTTCGGCCCCGCGAGGAACAGCTGCAGGTCTGTCCCCCGCTTCGTCTCCGGCAGGTCCGCCGTCATCTGCACGGTCACGGAGCCCCGGGCGGGAATCCGCATCTCGCGCGGCACGTTGAGCGTCGCGCCCTCGGGCCCGCGGTACTGAATCGACGTTTGCACGGGCAGCGGCATGCCGTTTTGGGCGACGATGAGCAAGGGGCTGCTTGGCGACGTCCGCGTGTACACATTCCCCGGCGGAATCAGCGCAACCGAACGGCGCAGCTCTGTCAGCGTGTCCCGGGAGCCGGCGAGTCGGCCGCTCGTCGCGGCGGCGGCGTCGGAGTATTCGTGCACGCTGCGCCGCTCGCCCGTGCTCAGCGCGGTGATGAGGTCGCGGCGCAGCGGGAGCGTGTACCCGTAGCGGGTCAGCGCGATGGAGGGGTCCGGCGCGAGCAGCTCGGTGAGGTCGTTGGTAAACCTCGCCTGCTGCGTGGTGGTCATGATCTCGGAGTCGGTGAACGCACCCGGGTCGGAGTACGGGGTGCCCACGTTCGCGGCGGCCGGAACCTCCGCGGGCGCGTCCAGGTAGGCGTTGAGCGAGACGGGCTGCGCCCCGCCGTTGGTCACCAGGTCCGCCACCGTGCCCAGCAGCACCGACGCGGCGTCCGCGTCCCACGTCGCGGGCGGGTTCACCAGGACCGGCTCCGTCGCCGGTTCGCCCTCCCACGTCCACGCCTGCTGCGCGGCGAGGCGGATGGCCGATGCCGCGTTGACGGCGCGCGAGTGGTCGGAGTCCATGGTGTAGTCAAAGCGGGTGACCTCGGGGGCGTAGGACACGGTGGTCGGGGCGGGACCGACGGTGGCGAGCACCGATGCCAAGTCGTCCTGGTACCCCACCGTGAGGACATTCGGCGCGGCCCACGCGAACCGTTGCGCCGCGGGGCCGTCCCCTTCCGATGTTTCACGTGAAACATCGCCGGCGGGTGACCCGGACTCGATCGTGTTGCCGGGGAGCAGCACGCGCACGGTCTGCACGGGCATGGGCGCCGCGGCGGAGCTGGCGGAGCCGGGCGTGTTCGCCTCCAGGGCGTCGACGCCAGTGTGCTCGGCGGCGGCCTGCGCCGCGAGCGCCTCGGTGCGCTCCCACGCGGCCTGCATCCCCTCCTCGGCGACGGTGGACCGGGAGTGGTCCGCCCACCCGAGTGCCGGAATGCTTTCCCCCTCCAGCGCCGTATTGCCGGGGACGACCGTGTTGAGCATCCCCGCGTTGCCCAGGATGCGCTCCAGGACGGTCGGGCCGCGCTCGATCGCCTCGCGCATGAGCCACGGGTCCCCAGTGCGCGCGACGGCGTCGAGGTCTGCGTTCGCCCACGGCAGGGCGACGGTGCAGCTGTGCGCCGAGACCTGCCGCAGCTTTTCCAGGAACGCGGCCGCGTCGTCCTGACCCGGCCCGGGGGTCGCCGACCAATCGTTGTCGTGGGAGCCCCAGGAGTCGCGGAGTCGCTGCGGCTCCTTCACCACCGGCTGGCGCTCCTGCGCGATGACGTAGCCGCGGCTCATCCGGTCGACGGTGTCCACGAGTGCCGGGTCGATTGCGGCACACGTGGCCTCGCGGACCGCGGGCGTCTGCGTCGCGGCGAGGTAGCCGTCCACGAGCTCGTCCAGCCTTCCCCCGGGCGCGATCTCGGTGGCCAGGGCGTCGGACGCGAGGACGAGCTGCGGCTCCTCGGGAGCCTCGCCGGTCTCCCCGGGGACGATGTCCACCGGCGCCGCAATTGGGTACAGGGCGGTCATGCCGCCGGGGGCGGCGCCGTCGGCACGCCCGCGCACCGTGAGGTGGAAGCGCTCGGAGTCGAGCGGGGCGCCGTTGGCGTCGACAAGCACCAGGCTCACGGGGTACGTGCCGAGCGCGCTGAGGCCGAGGGAATCGCTGTACAGGTCGACGTCGATCTCGGCGGACTCGCCCGCGGCGATACGCTTATCGACGCTCACGCGCTCCCCCGCCACGCCGTACTCGCCAGTCGCCGCGATCGTGGCCATGCGCTGGTCCGCGACGGAGCCGGTCAGCGGGCCGCGGCGGGGCACGATGCTCAGGCCCTCGAGCGTGCGCTCGGACGTATTGGTGACGCGAAGTTTCACGTGAAACGCATCGTGCGCCTGGACCGAGTCCGGTGCCTCGATCGCGGCGAGCCTGGCCAGCGCTCCCTCCCCCTCGCGGACGTTGGGGTTGACCCACTGGTCCGTCACCGACGGGTCGGACGGGTCGGTGGGCACGGGGAGCGTCTCCGGGATGCCCGCGGCGGACAGGCCCGGTGCGCCGACGACGAAGAGGGCCGCCGCGCCGAGCGCGCCGACCGCCCGCGCGTGCATGGGTCTGGTGCTCTCGCCGTGGCCGTGGCTCATCGCGGGGTGACCCTTCCGGCCTCAAACTCGGCGCGCGCCAGGTCCGGGAGACGGTCGTACGCCACGCGGGCCAGCCTGCGCTCGTCCGCGTAGGCGAGCCGCTCGATGAGCTCGCTCAGCGGCACCCAGGCCACCTCGGTGACTTCGGGGTCCTCATCGTTGAGGATGCCGTCGACGTAGCGCAGCAGGTTGTGGTGCACCGTCTTGTGGATGCGCACCCCGTCAGAGACGAACCAGTAGTCGATCGTGCCGAGGGTGTCGAAGGCCTCGCCGACGATGCCGGTCTCCTCCCAAACCTCGCGCTCCGCAGTGCGCCACTGGTGCTCGCCGTCCTCCACGTGGCCCTTGGGCATGGACCAGAGGAGTCGCCGGCGGCGGTCGAGGCGCCCGATCAGCGCCACGTACAGCTGCGACATGTCCACCTTCTTGGTGTCCGGGTTCACCGCCTCGGCGAGCCCGGAGACGACGAGGCCGCCCGCCGACGTCTCGTCGCGCGTGACCATCCCCGAGTTCTCGTGGTGGCTGTAGTGCGATTGCCGACGATTCCCGCCCCGGCCCCGCTTCCGCCGCGCAGCATTCTTGCCGCCCTTGGGGTGCTTGCCCTTGCCGCCCTTGGCGTCGTCCTTCCCGTTGGACTGGTTCTTCGGCTGGTTCTTGGCCTGGCTTCCGCCGCGCCCGCGGTGGCGGCGGCGCCGACTTCCACGGCCCCGGTTGCTGCTGCCGCCGCCGTTCTCGCTCTGCTTGGCCTGGCCGCCCTGCTGGTTGCCCTGGCCCTGGGCGCTCTGGCTCTGGGCGCTCTGGCCACTCTGGCCGCGCGAGCGACGCCGGCGGCGCCGACGCCTCGGCCGTCCGCCGTTGGAATCCGCTCCCCTGGCGCCGCCGGCGCCACCGCTACCGCCGGCGCCGTTGGGACGGGCGTCGGTGCGGTTGGGTGCGGAGCCCTGGGAGGGCCGTGTGTTCTCGTTCATCCGCCTTATCGTATCGGTCAGCGGGCCGTTTGTGGTATTTAACAGGCCCTTACGGTCCACGGGACCGGGCAGGTATCGTGTGACGAGTGACTACGCCGAAGACTTACCCTCCCCTGTTCGACCTCCCCGACGCTGACGACCCCAACGCGGCGGCGGTGTTGTTGGCGCGTGCGCAGGGGAGCGTCGATAAGCTTTCCCCATTCTTGACGCCGCTGGCCGCTCGTTTCGCGGAGCGCGGCGAGACCTTATATATGGTCGGCGGGCCAGTGCGCGATGCGATGCTGGGCAAGCTCGGGCACGACCTCGACTTCACCACTTCCGCGCGGCCGGAGGTGACGCAGGAGATCCTTAGCGAGTGGGGCGAAAACACGTGGGACGCGGGCATCGAGTTTGGCACCGTCGCCGCGGTGAAGCACGGCAATCAGGTCGAGATCACGACGTTCCGCGCCGATCTGTACGACGGCGTGACGCGCAACCCCGAGGTCACCTTCGGCGACACGCTCGAGGGCGACCTGGTCAGGCGCGACTTTGCCTGCAATGCGATGGCGATCGAGCTTTCGCTTGTCGACGCCACCCTCACCCCCACCTTCCACGATCCCGTCGGCGGACTCGACGATCTGCTCGCGCGCCGGCTCGACACGCCCCAGGCGCCGGAGATCTCGTTCCGGGACGATCCCCTGCGCATGCTGCGCGCCGCCCGCTTCGTCTCCCAGCTCGGTTTCGAGGTCGCGCCGCGCGTGTTCGACGCGATGCGCGCAATGGCCGGCGAGATCGGCCGCATCACCGTCGAGCGCGTGCAAGCGGAGCTGGACAAGCTCATGCTCGGTGCGCGCCCTTGGGAGGGCATCGATCTGCTCGTGCAGACAGGTCTTGCCGACGAGGTGCTGCCGGAGATTCCAGCGCTGCAGCTGGAGCAGGACGAACACATGCAGCACAAAGATGTGTACCGCCACTCGCTGACGGTGCTGCGTCAGGCGACCGAGCTGGAGGACGAGGGCCCGGACCTGAAGCTGCGGTGGGCGGCGCTCATGCACGACATTGGCAAGCCGGATACCCGCGCGGCCAAGGAGGGCGGTGGCGTGAGCTTCCACCACCACGAGGTGGTCGGGGCGAAGATGACGCGCAAGCGCATGCGGAAGCTGAAGTACCCGAAGCACGTGATTGAGGATGTGGGTCAGCTCGTGTTTCTGCACATGCGCTTCCACGGCTTCGGCGAGGGCCAGTGGACGGATTCCGCGGTGCGCCGCTACGTCACCGACGCCGGCGACCTCCTCCCCCGGCTGCACAAGCTGGTGCGCGCCGACTGCACCACGAGAAATCCAAAGAAGGCACGCCGCCTGCAGCGCACTTATGATCATTTGGAAGAGCGCATCGCGGACATCGCGGCCAAGGAGGACCTCGCCCGCGTGCGCCCCGACCTTGACGGCAACGAGATCATGCAGATTCTCGGGCTCGAGCCGGGCCCCCAGGTGGGCAAGGCGTGGAAGTACATGAAGGAACTGCGACTCGAGCGCGGCGAGCTCGACCACGACGAGGCGGTCGCGGAACTCAAGGCGTGGTGGGCGTCGCAAAGCGAATAGCGGGCTGACCCGGCCCGCGGGAGGGTAAGTGGAGCAACATTGCATGTTTCACGTGAAACATTGGATGAAGTCCGCGCGGGCATCAAGGACACGTGGCTCGTCGGGCTGGGGTTGATCCCGCTCGGCCTCGCGTTCGGCCTCCTTATGACCCAATCCGGCTTCGCCTGGTGGTGGACGCCGATCTTTTCAGTGGTCATCTACGCAGGGTCGATGGAGTTCCTGGCCATCAATATGGTCGCGTCCGGGATCGGGCCGCTGTCTGCCGCCGTCACTGGCGTCATGGTGAACTTCCGCCACATCTTCTACGGGCTCACCTACCCGCGCCACCTCATCCGCTCGTGGTGGGGCCGCCGCTACTCCGCGTACGCGCTTACCGACGAGACCTACGCCATCGTCTCCGCCCGCGGCCCCAACGCCCCGGTGAGCGGTCCCCGTCTGTTGACTATCCAGGTGGTGTGCCAGCTGCTGTGGGTCATCCCCGGGATCATCGGGGCGCTCGCCGGCCAAATCATCCCGCCCGACGTGCAAGGCATGGAGTTCGCGCTCAACGCGCTGTTCATCGTCCTGGCGTACGAGGCCCTGCAGTCTTCCCGGGACTTCGGGGCCGTCGTGCTTGCAATGGGGATCGGCATTCTGGCGATGGTGCTGGTGCCCTCCTCGATGCTCATGGTGGCACTGATTGCCTACTTCCTCCTCTTGCTCGTGCGCTACTGGGTTCCGACGTTGGACAAGAAACTCACGTGGAGGATGCGCTAATGGGACTGCCTGTTGGGATTACCGCGTCGATGGTGTGGGCGGTCCTCATCCCAGTCTGTTTCGTCACAGTGGCGTTAAGGGCCCTGCCCTTCTCCTTCCTCAAACTGCTCAAGGGTAGCCCGTTTATCGAGTTCCTCGGGCTCTACATGCCCGTCGGCGTGATGACGGTGCTCGTGGTGTACACCATTGGCGGCGCTTCCGATTCCCCGGGTGGAACTGGTGCCGCGTTGATCGCGAGCGTTGCGACGCTCGCGCTCCACGCTTGGCGACGTTCCCCCGGCCTCTCAATCTTCGCCGGCACACTTTTGTACATGGCCTTGGTGAACCTGGTGTTCTAGGTTCGGCGGTGTGTTGGGGCCGGGGGCCGGTAAATACCGATAGTAAGACCCCGACAACGCGCTCCTGGGCGGCGAGAACGGTATCCTCATATCGGTATCTGAGCGTGCCATGGGCGTAGCGCCGACACAATCCTCCCCCGATGTCCATAGAATTCTGGACAAATACAGAAACGTAGCGGTACCCTTGTCCGCAATGCCGACCACAGGCATGGAATGTGAACCGACACAAGGAGTATCTGATGAAGCGCACCATTGCTGCGGGACTCGCTACCGCTACCGCCCTCTCCCTCACCGCTGTTCCGGCGCAGGCTGCGGAAGATTCGAACGAATTCATCGAGGGTGTGCGCGAAGCCGTCGAAGGACCGAAGGGCGTTGTGGAGGATACTCTTCAGGGCGCTGAAGAGGGTGCTCGACAGGGTATGGAAAAGCGCAAGCTCGACAAGAAGCTCGAGGATGAGGGTTACGGCGCTGCCCCGAAGACCGACGGTGCGAAGGACATGATCGTCGGATCCGTAGAGCAGGGCTCCAGTGCCGATCAGGCGTACCAGGCTACGCAGGCGGGCTGGATCCTCACTTGGGTCGCTGTCGCAGCCGCTGGCCTTGGTGCCATCGGCTTCGTTGCCAACCAGGCGGGTCTGCTGCCGAACATGCCGTTCTAGTCGCAGCTTTGCCCTAATTTCCGGGCAGCTCATTCGCACCCCCAGCTAGAGGCTCGTTGAAGTCTCGGTGGCTGGGGGTTTTGCGTGGGTCGGTGTCATCTGTGGGCACGAGGCAGTACCCCCGAAGTAACGAAAAGTATTTATGAAAATAGAGACAAACGGGGTAACGCTTCGCGCAACCGCTTCGATACGTCAA
This sequence comes from Corynebacterium sp. NML180780, assembly GCF_007786415.1. Lineage (NCBI taxonomy): Bacteria > Bacillati > Actinomycetota > Actinomycetes > Mycobacteriales > Corynebacteriaceae > Corynebacterium > Corynebacterium sp. NML180780. The sequence continues at coordinate 46,089 of NZ_VNKN01000013.1, forward strand.
ATAGTAAGCAGCTGCCAAAGGTTTTTCTGGCAAATGCTTGCGCACCTTGAACAGAACGTTCTCGGTTTAACCCTCATCGAGGTGCGACCCCGCCCCTCGACCCCTACGAGAGAGGAACTTCCCATGAAGCGCTCCGCATCCGCTGCACTCGCAGCAGTAACCGCACTGTCCCTCGCCGTCGCTCCGGCGTACGCGCAGGATGACGCCAACGGCCCGAAGGAGGATCAGGGAGCCTCTTCTTCCCAGGCTGAGGGCAAGGACGGCGAGAAGACCGGCTCCTCCGACATCACCGACGAGGCTGCCAAGGACTACTTCGAGGCCAACAAGGACAAGGCCACCGGCATCGTGAAGTCCTCCACCGAGGGCAAGGATGGCGAGTCCAAGGATCTGAGCGACGCATTCCTGTCCTCCATCAAGAGCGACAAGGCGAACGACTGGGAGCCGGGCAAGACCGCCAACATTCTGCTCGGTACCGGTATCGGCGCGCTCGTACTCGGCGTCCTGGCTGCCGTCGCTGCAAGCGGCGCAGTTCCGGGCCTGGGCAACATCAAGCTCCCGTTCTAAGCTCGAGCGCCTCGTACCGAGGTAGCTTTACGCCCCCGGGCCAACTGTGTGTGCAGTCGGTCTCGGGGGCGTTGTTGTGTCAGTGCCACCGGAACAAAAGCAGCTGTCTCTAATGTGCGACGTATATCACCAAATAGAAGGTTGCGTCCCTAACCCGGAGCACTTATGCTCAGTACCAGTGGTTGATACAAGGTCGCCACGTCGACAACGTGAACTGCCCTGGACAGGGCGGTGGGCTGAACTTGGCCGGACGGCCAGGTGGATTCCGGGGCTCCTGGGGTCGGTGCATACGCATCCAGTCGTGTGTTGAACGCCCCAATAGGAAAGGAATCCACCATGTCCGTACCCACGCAAGACAAAACTGTCACCTTCAAGGTCGAGCTGCGCAATGACGCCAACGTCGGCCCGCTCTACCGCATCAGCGGCGCGGTGAAGATCAAGAACTTGGTCGACCTCATCAGCATCGAGGATCTGACGGCAAACCCCCGTCGTCCGAAGCGCACGACGATCACCGAAGACATCATGCAGACGATCCAGACCGCGCCGGAGATGCTCCCCTTCTACTCCAAAGGCATCCTGATCGGATCCTCGGACGTGGTCGAGCGCGATCGCGACCGCTTCCAGCTCCACTTCGCCGACCCGGACCGCGAAGGCGTCCTCGACGGCGGCCACAACCTGATGGCTATCGCGCTGGTACTCCTCGGCGAGGTCGGCGTGAGCGAGAAGGCGCTGCGGAAGGTGAAGTTCTGGGACCAGCTCAAGGAAGCCTGGGCTGAGAACACGACTGCGCTCAAGGCGCTGCGCCAGGACACCTCCCCCACCCTCGACGCGCTCGTCCCGCTCGAGATCATCGCTCCCCTCGCGGGCCCGGAGGCCGGCGACGGCCTCGCCGAGTTCAACAACCTCATCATGGGCATCTGCGCGAACCGCAACCAGAACGCGCAGTTGGCCGCCGACGCGATCGCGAACAAGAGCGGCGTCTTCGACTTCCTCAAGGAGTCCATGCCCGCCGAGCTGGCCGACCAGGTCACGTGGAGCACCAACGACAACAAGCGGATTGACCCCCGCATGCTCGTCTCGCTGCTGTGGGTGTCGCTGGGCAAGGTGCCGACGCTTGGCAACTACGGCATCAAACCCATCACGCCAACCTCCGCGTACTCCAGCAAGGCGGCCTCGCTGCAGCGATTCACCGACCTGGTCGAGGCGGACGGTGCGGCCGAGAAGACAGACGACGGGAAGAGCTACGTGGTGCTCGATGGCTACATCGCGTCGGCCTTCGAGATGATCGTTGACATCCTCAATTGCTACGACTACATCTACACCGGCTTCAAGGACGCCTATAACGAGAACGGTGGGTCTTTCGGTCGCATCGGCGCGGTGAAGAAGACGTCGAAGGGCGCGAACCGCACCTTGGTCACCAACCAGCTTGTCGAGCACGAGGTGCCGCCGGCCGGCTACCTCATCCCGCTCCTGTTCAGCATTCAGGCGCTGATCAAAGACGACGCCGAGGCCGGACGCCTCACCTGGCACAAGCCGCCGCTGGAGTTCCTGCAGGCGCCGGGCAACCTGACCAAGCTCGTCGGCGCGCTGAAGCCGATCATTGAGATGGCGAATTGGAACCCGCAGACCGTCGGCAAGAACTCCGCCTCGTACGAAGTCGCCTACGCCAAGCTCAGGGAGCTGCTTTTCGACGACCTGCTCGGGTAGCTCCCCTAACCGATCTCCGGGAACTTCACCTTCGCCTCGCCCCAGAGCCCCTCGAACTCCATCCGGGTCAGGCGGGTGGAGGTGATGCCCTCCAGCGCGTCGTAGGAGTCGGGGTGCGGGACCGCGCCCATCGGCTCGTTGGCCTGGCCGATGACGCACCCCTCCGTGTACACACCGGTGATGGTCTCGTTCGGGTCCAGCTCGATCATGCGGACCATGGTGCAGCGGTCGCTCGAGATCTCCTCCAGCTCCGCAATGTTGAGCAGCTCTCCCCCGAGCTCCGGCACCTGGTAGTGGATGCGCACGTAATGTTTCACGTGAAACATCTCCTTCTAGTGTTGCGATTCGTCTGCACCAGCGTAGCGCGAGACGTAGGAGGAGCAGATCACCAGCTGCGTCATGTGGTAGATCATGAGCGGAATTATGAGGGTGCCCAGGGTCGCCCCGCCAAACATCACCGAGGCCATGGGCAGGCCCGTGGCCAACGATTTCTGCGTCCCGCACTGCTGGATGGCCACGGTGTCAGCGCGGTTGAACCCGAGCTTGCCCGGCACCCAGCCCGTCACCCACAGCATCGCCACGACGAGGGCCGCCGCGAACACGATGAGAAACAGAATCTGCCACAGCGGCAGCTGCGTCCACACTCCGGCGACAACGCCTTGGGAGAACGCCGAGTAGACAACCATCCAGATCGACCCGCGGTCCACGATCTTGGTCGCCTTAGACGCGGCGATCTCGCGGAATCGGGGCAGAACATTGTGGGCCAGTTGGCCGAGGAGGAACGGGAGGAGGAGTTGGATGGAGATGTCGAGGAAGACGGAGGCGTCGATAAGCACTCCCCCGCTCGAGCGCATGAGCAGCATGGCGAGGAGCGGGGTGGCGACCACGCCGACGAGCGATGAGAGGCTCGCGGCGACGACCGCGCCGCTGACGTTGCCGCGAGCGATGCCGGTGAGCGCGACGGAGGATTGGACTGTTGACGGCACGAGCGTGAGAAAGAGGATGCCCTGGTAGAGCTCCGGCGAGACGACCGCAGAGAGCGGGCGAAGGAGAATGCCGATGAGCGGGTACACGACGAACGTGCACGCGAGGATAGCGGCGTGGAGCCTCCAGTGGGTCAGGCCGTTGAGGGCCTCGCGGGTGGAGAGGCGCGCGCCGTAGAGAAAGAAGAGGAGCGCGATCGCGAGCTTGACCGCGACGCTGAATCCGTCGGCGAATGCGCCCCGCGCGGGCAGGACGAACGCGATGAGGGCCGAGACGATAATGCCGGCGACTAGGGGGTCGATGCGGGTGCGGAATTTTCGCATGGTTGAAAGTCTATGCTGGGGCGCATGCGATTGAGCGACACAATGACACTCCGGGACTTGGAAATCCGCAACCGCATTTGGCTGCCGCCGATGTGCCAATACCAGGCGAGCGGACGCGACGGCATCCCGCGGTCCTGGCACATGGTGCACTACGGGGCGCGCGCCGCCGGCGGCTTCGGGCTCATCATTGCGGAGGCCTCCGGCGTGGTGCCCGAGGGACGCATCTCCCCGTTCTGCGCGGGGATTTGGTCCGACGAACACGCGAACGCCTGGGCGCCGATCGTGGAGTTCGTGCACGAGATGGGTGCGGCGATGGGGATCCAGCTGGGCCACGCGGGCCGGAAGGCGTCGACCTACCCCATGCTGCCCGACAACAAGGGTCGCGGCACGGTGCCGCCGGAGGAGGGTGGCTGGGAAACGCTCGGCCCGAGCGCGATCGCAGCGGACGGGCAGGCCGTCCCCCGCGCGATGACGCTGGAGGAGGTTCGCGCAGTGCCCGGCGAGTTTGCCCAGGCCGCGAAACACGCTGTCGACGCCGGGTTCGACCTCGTGGAGATCCACGGCGCGCACGGTTACCTGCTCCACCAGTTCCTCTCCCCGATGTCCAACGAGCGCGACGACGAGTACGGCGGCGACTTCGACGGCCGCACCCGCCTCCTGCGGGAGGTCGTCGACGCCGTCCGCGCGGCCATCCCCGAGGGCATGCCGCTGCTCGTGCGCCTCTCCGCCACCGACTGGGTCGAGCCCGACGGCTGGCGCGCGGAGGACTCGGAGCGCCTCGCTCCCCTGCTCGCTGAGGCAGGCGTGGACCTCATCGACGTCTCCACCGGCGGCAACGTCCCGGCCGACATCCCCGCTGCGCCCGGGTACCAGGTCGACTTCGCCCGCCGCGTGCGCGAGGCCTCCGGACTCCCCACCGCCGCGGTGGGCATGCTTGTCGACGCCACCCAGACCCAAGCCATCCTCGACCGCGAAGAGGCCGACGCGGTCCTCATCGGTCGCGCGGCGCTGCGTAACGCTGAGTGGGCCATCGACGCGCTGCGGGAACTCGGTGTGGCGCCCGAAGAATTGCCGTACCCGGATTCGTACTTCCGCGGATGGGACCGGGCGGCGCTGCAGGAGTAAGTGCGCCGAGATAGTTGAGACCCCCAACGATTGGAATGCCAACCGTTGGGGGTCGCTGTAATGGGGTATCTGGGTGAAACTAGACCTGGCCGTCGGTCGCGACAAGGTTTTCGCCCTGATCCTCCAACGGTACTTCTCGCAGCCCCGCCACGGAGGGGCCGGACACCTTTTCACCCGTCGCGGTATTGAACACGGAGCCGTGCGCAGTGCACTTCACGTTCTCGCCCTCGACGACGGTGATCTTCTGCTGCTGGTGCGGGCAGACCGAAGAATAGGCGACGTACTCGCCGGCGGTCGGCTGGGCGATGATGAAGTGGTCGAGGATGACCGAGCTGCCCACGGGGACCGCGGTCTTGGCTACCTCCTCGCTCGGGGGCTCGCCGCAGGCGGCGAGGAACGCGCCGGCGAAGGTGGTGGCAGTGCCGAGGAGGAAGAGGCGTCGTGAACAAGTCATGCCTTTATCGTAGCCTCTTTCATCTGTGCGACGTAGGCGGATAGTTCCCTGGTGAGCGCGTCCATGTCCGTAATCCGCGCCGGCTCGGGGTGTGTGTGCTCAGTGTACTTGGCCACGATGTTGGCGATAGCGGAGCCGGTAATCGCGCCTGCCGCCCCGGCCGCGATCGCGTCGGCGACGTGCTGCGGAGTTGAGATGCCGAAGCCAAGCAGCACCGGAGCCCCACCGTACGACTGCAGGTTGTCCACCACCTCGCGCAGACCCTCCACCGATGCGGCCTTGTCGGCCCCGGTCACGCCGTCACGGGAGATGGCGTAGATGTAGCCGCGGGACTGCGCCGCCACCCCCTCGAGCGTCTGCGCGGTCGCCTTTGCGGGTGCGATGTAGATCGGGCAGATGCCCGCCGCCTCCGCCGCCGCGCTGAACGCTGCCGACTCGCGCACGGGCACGTCGGGCAGGAGCACGCTATCCGCGCCCGCCTCGCGGAACGCCGCGTAAAACTCGTCCAGCCCCCGCACGTAGGCGACGTTGGCGTAGACGAGCATGCCGATGGGGAGATCCGGGTAGCGCTCGCGGATGGTCCGCACTTGCGCGAGAGCCTTATCGACGCTCGCGCCTCCGTCCAGCGCACGCACGTGGGCCGCCTGGATCGCGGGGCCGTCCGCGACCGGGTCGGAGAACGGAACGCCGAGTTCCAGGGCGTCGGCTCCGGCGTTCACGACGGCGTCGATAATGCGCAGCGCGTCCTCGGGGGTGGGGTCGGACAGCATGACGAAGGGGACGAACGCCCCCTCGCCCTTCGCCTGTAGTGCCGCGAACGTTGAATCGTAACGTGACGTAGTAGGGGTGGGCATCCTTAGTTGGTCTCCTTCCGTGCAATCACCCAGTCCGGGTGGTCCTCCAGGGTCGCGCGGACGTGCGCGACGTCCTTGTCGCCGCGGCCCGAGAGCGACACGAGGATGGTCAGCGGCTCTGCATCGCGCGGGTGCGAGGCGGCGCGGTCGAGCGCGTACGCGAGCGCGTGCGAGGACTCGAGGGCCGGGATGATGCCCTCGTACCGAGACAGCATCTGGAACGCGCGCAGCGCCGCCTCATCGGTGACGGGGACGTACCGAGCGCGCCCGGACTTGGCCAGGTGCGCGTGCTCGGGGCCGACGGCCGGGTAGTCAAGCCCGGCAGAGATGGAGTAGGACTCCTCCACTTGCCCGTCGGCGTCGCGCATGAGGTAGGAGCGCGTGCCGTGGAGGATGCCCACGGTACCGGCCGCGATCGCGGCCCCGTGCTTGCCCGCGCCGACACCCTCTCCCCCGGGCTCCACGCCGACGAGCTCGACACCGGGTTCGTCGATGAAGTCGGCGAACATGCCGATCGCGTTCGAGCCGCCGCCAACGCAGGCGCAGACCACATCCGGCAGCGCGCCAACGCGCTCCTGCATCTGCGCCTTCGCCTCGGTGGAGATGACGCGGTGGAACTCCTTCACAATCTTGGGGAACGGGTGCGGGCCCGCCGCTGTGCCGAGCAGGTAGTGGGACTCGTGGAAAGTGGCGGTCCAGTCGCGGAGCGCCTCGTTCACCGCGTCCTTGAGCGTGCCGGCGCCCGTGTCCACGCCGATGACTTCTGCGCCCATGAGCCGCATCCGGTAGACGTTGGGCTCCTGGCGCGCCATGTCGACCTTGCCCATGTAGATCACGCAGTCCAGGCCCAGCAGCGCGCACGCGAGCGCCGTCGCGGTGCCGTGCTGGCCGGCGCCTGTCTCTGCGATGATGCGGGTCTTGCCCATCTTCTTGGCCAGGAGCGCCTGGCCGATCACCTGGTTCGTCTTGTGCGCGCCGCCGTGGACGAGATCTTCGCGTTTGAGAAAGATCCGCGCGTTGACGCCATCGAGCGGGAGGTTCCGGCACTCCGTCAGCGGCGTCGGACGCCCGAGGTAGTCGCGCAGCAGGCCGCGGTACTCCGCCATGAACGCTTCATCTGCAAACGCGTCGACGAAGGCGCGCTCGAGTTGGTCGAGCGCGGGGAGGAGCGACTCCGGCACGTACTGGCCGCCGAACTCGCCGTAGTAGGCGGGCAGGATCGTGCTGCCGCCGTGGGTGTAATCACTCATTGTTCGTCCTTGGGTAGTGGTAATTGCCAATGATGTTGAATGCGCGCCGCAGCGCCGCTGCGTCCTTCCGCCCGGCCCACGCGCCGGCGCCCGCCGGGTACTCCCCCCCGGAGTTCAGGTCCACGCCCGTGCAGCCGACGCTGAGCGCATCCTCGAGGTTGCCGGGGTGGAGTCCGCCGGCGAGCAGCGCGTAGCCGCGTACCTGGGCCGGAATGTCGGCCCAGCGGAAGGTCTCGCCAGAGCCCCCGTCGCGCGCGTCGAGCACAAGCTTGTCCGCGCTCCCCTGCAGCCCCAGCGCGACCCCGCCCCCATCACCGGCGCTCATGGAAACCGCGCGCCACACCTCGATGCCGGCGCCGACCTCCCCGCGGACGCGGCCGACGAGGTCGAGCTCCGCCTCGATCGACCCTTGGTAGGGCGCATGGACCTGGACGGCGGCGATGCCGGCCTGGATGATGTCGCCGTACCCGGAGGTCCGCCGCGACACGGCCACGTACTTCAAGCCCGGCTCGTGCGCGATGATGTCAGCCGATGTTTCACGTGAAACATTGCGGGGGCTCGCCTCTTCGAAGATGAGGCCGCCGTAGACGGCGCCCGCTGCCTTGGCCGCCTGCGCCGCCGACCAGGAGGTGAGGCCGCAGACCTTGTTCGGCCCGTACACCAGCTCGCGGGCTGCGAGGTCGACGTCCGGCTGTCCGGTGAGCTGCGAGCCGACGAGGAAGCCGTCAGCGTGCGCGCCGAGCTGGCGCACGGTCTCGGCGTCGCGGATGCCCGACTCGGCAACCACCGCCGCCCCTTCGGGCGCGAGCGTGGCCAGCCGGGCCGAGCGCGTGAGGTCGATGGTGAGGTCGTGGAGGTTCCTGTGGTTGACGCCGAAGATGCGCGCCCCGAGCCGGGTGGCGCGCGCCGCTTCCTCCTCGTCGATCACCTCGGTGAGGACGTCCATCCCAAGCGAGTCCGCGAGCGCGGACAATCGGGCGTAGGTGGCGTCGTCCAACACTGAAAGCATGAGGAGGATGGCGTCCGCGCCGTAGTAGCGGGCGGCGTAGACCTGGACGTCGTCGATGATGAAGTCCTTGCACAACACCGGCAGGTGGGTGCTTGACGCCACCGTCGCCAGGTGGTCGTAGTCCCCACCGAAGCGGTCCGGCTCGCACAGCACCGAAATGCCGGCGGCGTACCGGGAGTAGATGCGCGCGATAGCGCCTGGCTCGTAGTGGTCGCGGATCAGGCCCAGCGAGGGCGAGGAGGACTTGCACTCCATGATGAAGCTCGTCCCCTCCCGCTTGAGGTTGTCGTAGAGGGAGCGCTCCGATTTGGGTAACGTGTCGAAATCGACGTGGGCGACACGCTGCCGGATTTCGTCAAGGTGACCCTTTCGCCCCTCGACAGTGTCCTCCAGCACCGTGGGCAGTTCGGCGGGCTTAGGCACTGTAGTCAGCCTCCTCGTGGCGGCGCAACCAGGTGTGCACGGTGGCGTCGGCAAGCAATGCGAGCGCGTGCTGCACGCCGTCGGCGATGGTGTCGGTGGTGCCGTAGAGGTAGAACATGGCGCCGGCGGTGGCGGCGACAGCGTCGCGGTGCGCCTGCGGGCCTTCGCCGGCGAAGGTGGCGCGCATCGCCGCAGCGTTCGCTTCCCCGTCACCACCGCGCAGGTCCTCCAACGGGTGCCGCGCGAGGCCGAGCTCCTCCGGGGTGACGGTGGAGTGGGTGATCGCGCCGTCGCGGTCGAGCTCCCAGATCTGCGACTCGCCGTGGACCGCGAGCTCGTCGGTGCCTGCCCCGTGGACGACCATGGCGCGGCCGCGCCCGAGCTCGCGCATGGTCTCCGCGATGAGCTGGCCTTGCGCCGGGTTGGCAATGCCCATGATTTGGAACTCGGGGCGCGCCGGCGACAGCAGCGGGCCCATCGTATTGAAGAGCGTGGACACGCCGAGCGCCTTGCGCACCGGCTGCACGTGCGCGATCGCCGGGTTGTACGCCGGCGCGAACAGGAACGTGAAGTTGGAGGATTCGAACTGGCGCACGGCGCGCTCCGGGTCCAGGTCCAGCGGGATGTTCAGCGCTTCGAGCACGTCGGCCGATCCGGACTTGGACGATACTGAGCGGTTGCCGCACTTAATCATCTTCACCCCGCCCGCGGCCGCGACCAGTGAGGCGGCCGTGGTGATGTTGATGGTGTTCGCGCCGTCGCCGCCGGTGCCCGCGGTGTCCATGAGCCCCTCCCCCGTCACGGGGAACGGTCGGCCGGCCGCGAGGAACGCGCGCGCCGCGCCCGCCACGTCCGCGAATGTCTCGCCGCGGGTGCGGATGGTGGCGAGCAGCGCGGCGATGTGGACGTCGTCGTAATCGCCCACCGTGAGCGGGGTGAACGCCTCGACCGCCTCCTCCAGCGAGGGTGCATGGTTGTCCAGGAAGCGCTTGAGGATAGCGAGGGATTTATCGGTTGCCATTGTTCGTTCCTTTCTTCATCAGCAGGTCCACGCTGCGCCGCAGCATCGTCGGCCCTGCCGGGGTGAGGATGGATTCGGGGTGAAACTGCAGGCCAAGGGACATGCCGTCGTCGCTCGCCGCGGCCATGACCACGTCGCCGATGTCGGTGGCGGTGTGCGCGAGGGCGTGCATCCCCGCCGGCACCGCGGTGGCGCCCAGCGAGTGGTAGCGCGCCACCGGGACGAGCCGCCCACGCTGCCCCGGAATGTCGTCCACGGTCATGCCCGCAAACAGCGGCGAGACCTGGCCGGCGTCCGTGAGGGCCATGCTTATCGACGCCCCATGCACCGGCCCGCACGGCCGCACCGCTCCCCCGAAGTGCTCGACCAGGGCCTGGTACCCCAGGCAGATACCGAGGATTGGGATCCGCCCCTGCGCCCGGTCGATGAGCTCAGCCATGCACCCGGCGTCCGCGGGGTAGCCGGGCCCGGGCGACAGCACTATTAAGTCCGGCTCATTAGCGAGCACGGTGTCGGCGCTGACGGTGTTGCGGAACACGGTTGAGTCATACTCAGCGAGCGCGTCGACCAGGTTGTACACAAACGAGTCCTGGTTATCCAGCAGGGCGATCATTTCTCCACCTCCAGTTCGGCATCGGCCGCCAGCGCGATCGCGTTGAGCACCGCGTAGGCCTTGTGCAGCGTCTCGTCGGCCTCGGACTGCGGGTTGGAATCGCGCACCACACCGGCCCCGGCCTGCACCACAGCGGTGCCGCCGGATACGTAGGCGGATCGGATTACGATGCAGGTATCCATGTCGCCGTTGCCCTGCAGGTACCCGACCGCACCGCCGTAAGAACCGCGGCGGTGCCCCTCCAGCTCGCGCAGCAACGAAGTCGCGCGCAGCTTCGGGGCGCCGGTGAGCGTGCCCATGTTCATGCAGGCGCGGTAGGCGTCGAGGGCGTCGAGGTCCCCGGCCAGCTCGGCCGTGACCCGCGAGACCAGGTGCATCACCCGCGAGTACCGGTCCACCTGCAGCAGATCGACCACCCTGCGGGTGCCCGGAGCGGCCACGCGGGCGACGTCGTTACGCGCCAGGTCCACCAGCATGGTGTGCTCCGCGACCTCCTTTGCGTCGGTGCGCAGCTGCAGCTCCATGCGCGTATCCAGCTCGTGGTCGATCGAGCCGTCCTCGGCCAGGCCGCGCGGTCGGGTGCCGGCAATCGGGTACAGCTGGACCTCGCGGTTGGCCTGGGTGTACTTCAGGTTGGACTCCGGCGAGGCGCCGAAGAGCTCGTACGCCTCCCCGCGCGTGTCCACGCCCCGGAGGTAGAACATGTACGGCGACGGGTTGGTCGCGCGCAGTTGCAGGTAGGCGGCGAAGGCGTCGGCGCACTCGGTGATAAAGCTGCGCGCCGGCACCACCTGGTAGATGTCGCCGTTGGCAATGTTGCCTTTGAGCTTATCGACGTCAGCGCAGAACCGTTCGTCCGAGATGTCGGTACGCACGCGCAAGGTGCCGGCCGCGCTCGGGGTCGGCTGGTACGCGTCGGCGGTGCCCGGCTCGGCGGTGTCAATACGCGCTGCGAGGTCGTCGAGGTCGATGCCGTCGCCGGCTGCGTCCACGCCCGCCAGGTACGCGGTCTGGGATTGGTGGTCGATGCGCAGCAGGACTTCCGCGAGCACGTACTGGTAGTCGGGGTACGTGTTCGCGCCGTCGGCAACCCGTGGCAGGTCCTCGAAGGTCTCGAGGTAGTCGTAGGCGAAGCCGCCGGCGAGCAGCGGGAAGTCCTCGTCTCCGTACCCGGCGCCGGTGGTCAGCGCGCGCAGGACTTCCACCGTGGAGATGGCGGTGAGGCGTTCGCGCTCGTCCGCGGCGTCGGAGGCGGGGAACGCGTAGACGTCGGCCCGGGCGCCCGGGGTGAGGTACTCCCCCAGCTGCTCGCGGAGCCGCGCGGCAAGCACTCGGCCGGACTCGGTGAGCGGGAGCACGGTGACGCGGTCGCCCTGGCAGGTTACGCGCAGGGAGGCGCGCAGCACCGCGACGGACTGGAGCCCGGAGCGGGTGGTGATGTCGGCTGACTCAAGCAGCACGGAGTCGGGCGTGGTGGTGCCGCCGAGGTGGGCGAACAGGCTTGCGGCGTCCGCGTGGTAGCGCACGTCGCGGTGCGTCAACCGGGGCGCGGCGCCCGGTGGAGTATTCGGGGGGTTGCTCATTGTCGTCCTTCGTGTGTGCTGACACCGAGGGCTCTGGAGCGGAAAGGCCCGCGGTGCTTGAGTTGGTCCAAGCCGGCGGGCCGTGAAATGAGGAACCTACAATCGGTGGCACGCCGTCTACGCGCGCCACCACCAGTTGGTCAGAGTCATGTAAGTCACAAGAGCTACGGTAGCGGGTCGGCGCGCGATCCGCAGCAGTTTGGTAAAAGTTCTGCGTGGGCGTGAAAGTAATTCCAGTGCGCGCCGCCGTGCGCGGGCAAACAAAAACCGCAATGTTTCACGTGAAACATTGCGGTACGGAGGTGCGGGGCGCTACTCCTCGCCGTCGGCCTTACCGGCCGCGCGGCGCAGCGCGTCCAGGTTCACCTGGGGCGCCGGCGCCTCTTCGGCGGGTTCGTCGGGCTCGTGCAGTGCGGCGTCGGCAAGCTTGGCTGCCTTCGTGCCGTAGTTGCCGCCGACGGCGAACGCGGCCACCGCCGCGATGAGGGCGACGGCCGGCGCGACCCAGACCCAGCCCTCCGCGATGAAGGCGAACGCCGCGCCGATCGCCATAGCGACGCCGGCCAGTAGGGCGAAAGGCCCGACGACGCGGTGGGCGGTGACCCACGTGCTCTCGTTCTTGCGCACCTCCGGGAGGCGGAGGCCGATGACGTTATTGCCGGGAAGCTTGCCGGCGGTGGCCATCGCGCCCGGGATGAGGAAGAGGAGCGCGCCAATGATGAACAGGATGCCAAGGACGATGTTCAGCGTGGTCATGGTTGCAAACGGGGACATAGGGATAGGATAAACCGGTCCGGCTGTGGGGCCGAATTCTTGCGGCGGCTGGGTGGGGCGTGGGGGCGTCGATAAGCGACTGCCCGCTGGCGGCCGAAAAGATTTTGCGAAAGTTCGCAATTCGGGCCGTGAATAAGGAACAATAACATTCAACGGACAGGCACAACGCCCTGTCCGTTCCCTGTACATCTTCGGGTCCGTCCACGGTCCCGTGACTGCAAAAGGTTCCAACCATGAAATCGAACGTTTTGAAGTCATTGCTGTTCTGGGTTGTCGTGGCAATTATCCTCGGCTTCCTGTGCAGCTTTGTCTTCCCCGACTGGCTGGCACGCGTTTTTGTCACGTTCAACGGCCTGTTTTCCAACTTCCTCGGATTCTTCGTCCCCGTCCTGATCTTCGCGCTGATCGCGCCCGCCATCGCGGGTCTCGGCCGCGGCGCCGGGAAGTGGCTCGGCCTTACCGCCGGGGTGGCGTACAGTTCCACCATCATTTCCGGCCTGATTGCGTGGGGCACGGCCACCGTGGTCTACCCGCACCTGCTCAAGGGATCCGAGCTGATTACCAACGTGGACGACCCGGAGGCCGGAGGGCTCAGCCCCTACTTCGAGGTGGAGATGCCGGCGCCGTTCGAGGTCATGTCGGCGCTGCTGCTCGCGTTCATCATCGGCATCGCCATGACGCAGGTGAAATCCACCGCCATGTATGAGGTGCTTGACGAGCTCAACGGCGTCATCATGAAGATTGTGAAGGGCTTCGTCGTGCCGCTGCTGCCGCTCTTCATCTTCGGCACCTTCCTCAACCTGGGAATGAACGAGAACTTCGGCTCCACCATGGCGGCGTTCGGCAGCGTCCTCGTCCTCTCCATCCTGATGACGCTGATCATCCTCACGCTGCAGTACCTGGCCGCCGGCGCCATCGCGGGCCGCAACCCCTTCGTGGCGATGAAGAACATGATGCCCGCCTACTTCACCGCGCTGGGCACCTCCTCGTCGGCCGCGACGATCCCGGTGACCTACAATTCGACGCTGAAGAACAAGGTCGACGAGGACGTCGCCGGCTTCATCGTCCCCCTCTGCGCCACGATCCACCTGTCCGGCTCGATGATGAAGATCATGCTCTACGCCCTGGCGGTCGTGTTCATGGGCGGACTCGACGTCTCCCCCGGCCAGGTCGTCGGCTTCATCTTCCTGCTCGGCATCATGATGATCGCCGCGCCAGGCGTCCCCGGCGGCGCCATCATGGCCGCCGTCGGCCTCCTGCAGGCCAACCTCGGCTTCGACGAATCCATGGTCTCGCTGATGATCGCCGCGTACATCGTCGTCGACTCCTTCGGCACCGCCGCCAACGTCACCGGCGACGGCGCGATCGCCATGGTGATCAACAAGTTCGCCCACGGCAAGATCAAGGGGCAATCGCCTGACGACGCCACCGTGACCCCCTCCCCCGCCGCAAACTCCTAGCCGCTGGGCCGCTGGGTCGCTTTTTTGGGGGGCGGGCCGTGGTCGCTACAGCGCGCTGGGGTGGGCGAACGCGGTGCGCTGGCCCTTCGTCCCCGCGACGTTTTCGGACAGCGAGGAGTTCACCCCGATAAAGCCCTTGCCGGGGATCCACGCCGGGCCGCCCGAGTCACCCGGGCGCAGGCCGCGGTGGAAGGCGTAGGTGGTGTCGCCGTTGACCTTGTCCACCGAGCCGCAGTACACCTGCTGGCTCTTCGCACCGACGGCGCACACCTGGTCGCCCGGCTGCACCTCCCAGATCGGCGCGACACGATCGCCCGTAAACGAGTTCGCCCCCGGGACGACTCCGGGGATGAAGCGGATGCGGGCGACGTCGGCAAGCGGCCCCTTCGAGGCGAACTGCAGCGCCGCCGGGAAGAACTGCGCCAGGTAGCTGAGCGGGATGTCCAGCGCCGGCAGCAGGTGATGCGAGTTCTCGTAGTAGCCAATGACCTGGTTGTTCGCGTTAAGCACGGGCTCGCCGGCGAAGCCGCAGTGCCCGGCCGTGTAGCCGACCCCCGCGCCCCGATCGACGTACCCGAGCGTGCAGTCGTCCAGCCACATGCCGTGGAAGACGCTGATCAGGTCCCCCTGGTTCACCACGGTGCCCGCGGGCGCGTTGAAACCGAGCGCACCGCTCGCCGCGGATGAACCCATTGTGCTATTCGGCGGCAGCGCCGCGGCGTTCGCAGTTGTGGTGGTCGCTCCGGTGCCCGCGCCAACGAGCGCGAGACCCGCTGCGACCAGGCTGGCTATTTTCTTCTTCATTGCCCCAACTTTATCCGGTGCGCTGGAAGGACGCTCGGTTGCGTGTGTGGTTGCGGCTCCGTTCCTATAGCGCCCGCGGGTGCGCGAACGCCTCCCGGTACCCCTCGGTGCCGGCGATGCTGGCTGTGTGCTTCTTCATGACGGCCTCCCTTTTGAGGCTCATTCTATTCTGGAATGGCGCTGCGGCGATACGTTTTCGTCGCCAGGTGCGAGGTGTTCGCGCGCGCAGCCTCACTATCGTCACTCATGTTCTCACTCACGTCAGTCACGTTCTCACTACTGTCACTCATGTTCTCACTCATGTCAGTGACGTTCTCACTACTGTCAGTGTGGTTCTCACTATCGTCACTCATGTCCTCACTCATGTCAGTGAGGCTGCTCGAAAGGTTGCACATCGTGAACGACGCCAGCGTTCGAATTTCGAGCCCCCTTTCTCTAAGGACCACTCATTCGCGTCCTTGACGCACTCGCCGTAAAAGTGCGACGAAGATGGGGGTCTTCCGCCGCGTAAGCAGGGGCGACGGTCATCGTCAGGGCGGTGTTGGCCGCGAGGGTGGCGGGAACAGGAGACTGGGATGAAAGTCTTGGACCACACCGCTGGCACAGTCAGCACCAAGATTCCAGCTACTCCCCCAGCGTCTGCCCGAGCGGCTGCGCGAGCACCAGTCGGATGACGTACACGCACAGGGCGGGCACGACGAAAAACACTGCGGGTACGGCAAAAACCAGGGGTAGGAATCGCACGAGCGAGACCCCCATCCACAGCACCGCGAGGGCGCCGAGCGTGTGCATGAGGTGCTTGAAGGTCATTACGACCGCGAGTGAGAAGGGGGATGCGGTGGCGTCGATAGGCGAAGGCAACGATTCGAGCGCGAAGAACCACACGGAGATCCCGGCGAGCACCATCGCGCCGGACAGCGCGAGCGCCTGGAGCGCGAAGAGCGCGGCGCCGTCGATGCCGGCCTGGAAGAGGACCCACTGCTCGTAGACGAGGACGACGGCGGCGGCGAGCAGCACCAGCCACCACAGCGTGGCGGGGCGCGCTTGTGCGCGGAACTCCCTCAGGTATTGCAACGCATACCGCGAACCGAGGCCCTGGATCATGTCGCCGACGACGACGTTTGCGGCGCGGAGCGCGGCGCCGCCGGTGACGATGGGCAAGCTCGACAGGATCATGAGCATGTTGAGAATGACAATGTCCGCCATCAGCGTGAAGGCGGACATGAAACGCGAGTCCGGGTTAAACATGTTCACCCGGACCAGCGTAGTTGGTGGCGCCGGACCAGTCAGGCGCGGATGGCCGCGGATTGGCGGGGCGTGGGCTGGTTGGCGGAGCGGTGCCGCGGGCGGTCTAGATGGAGCTAGCTCCGTTTGGCTCGGGCCGCCACCTAAATCCCCTGGTCGCAGATCGCGGTTTACTGCAGATGGAGCTAGCTCCGTTTGGCCCGGACGGCCACTTAAAACGCCTGGTCGCGAACCGCGGTCTACCGCAAATGGAGCTAGCTCTATCTGGAACCGCCCCGCGCGAGAACCCCCCACCAACAGCAAAGGCGCCGGGACCGAAACCGATCCCGACGCCAACAACCAGCCAAGCCAGCCAACAACCAGCCAAGCCAGCCGAACCCGACCTACCCCTTCACCGCACCGGCGGCGACGCCTTCGACGATGTGCTTCTGCGCGGCCATGTAGAAGATGATGATCGGCAGGATCGCCAGCACGAGCATGGCCATCATGGCGCCGAGGTCGCGGTCGCCCTGGGAGCCGATGAACTGCTGGATCACGACCGGGATCGTGCGGTACGGCGTGGACAGGCCGACGACCAGGTACGGCAGGAGGTAGTCGTTCCAGATCCACATGGCGTTGAGGATCGCCACGGTGATCGCGGTCGGCTTGAGCATCGGCATGACGACGCGGAAGAAAGTGGAGATGGGCGAGCAGCCGTCGATGGTCGCTGCTTCCTCAATTTCCAGCGGGATCGACTTGATGAAGCCGGAGAACATGAACACGGACAGTCCGGCGCCGAAGCCCATGTACAGCACGACCATGCCCAGCGGGTTGGCCAGGCCGAGGCGGTCGGCGATGACCACAGTGGGGAACATGACCATCTGGAACGGGATGACCATGGAGAACACGAACAGGTAGTACAGCGCGCTGGTCCACCACGTCTTCACGCGCGTGATGTAGTAGGCGGTCATGGAGGAGAAGAACACGATGGCCACGACGGACAGGATCGTGATCACGAAGGACCACACGATCGCCCAGCCGAAGCCTTCGCCTTGCACGCCGGTGATGTAGTTGCTCAGGCCCGCCCACAGCTCACCAACCGGCAGCGCGAAGGGGTTGGTGGAGATGGCGAAGCGGTCCTTGAAGGAGTTGAGCAGGATGAACAGGATGGGCCCGAGGAACACGATGGTGAGGAAGATCAGCACCGCGTAGATCAGCGTTTTCGCCCCGCCGGAGACCTTGGCCTCGCTGGCGGCTTTTTGCTTATCGACGCCCCGCTGTCCCTTACTTACTTTCGTTGTCATTGTCCTATGCCTCCACTTCCCTGCTGCGGGTGGCACGCAGCTGGAACATTGCGATCACAACCACGACGACGACGAAGATCACGGCCTTCGCTTGGCCGACGCCCTCGGCCCCGACGCGGTTGAACATGGTGTTGACGATGTTGAGGGCGACCATTTCGGTCTCTTGCCCGGGCGCTCCGTCGGTAAGCGCGAGGTTCTGGTCGAACAGCTTGAACGTGTTCGAGAGCGTGAGGAACAGGCAGATGGTGATGGACGGCATCATCATCGGGATGGTGACGTGCCGCAGCATCTCCCACTTGCTCACGCCGTCCAGCTCGGCGGCCTCGATGAGCTCCGGCGGCACGTTCTGCAGGCCGGCGATGTAGATGATCATCATGTAGCCGATGAGCTGCCAGTTCATTAGGATGACCAGGCCGGCGTAACCGAACTTGCTGTCGGCGGCGATGGTGGTGTCGTAGTGGGCTAGCACCGCGTTGATCATGGATTGCCACGTGTAGCCGAGCACGATGCCTCCGATGAGGTTCGGCATGAAGAACACCGTGCGGAAGAAGTTGGTGCCCTTGAGTTTGCGGGTCAGCGTCCACGCGATGGCGAACGCGATCACGTTGACAGTGATGATGGACACGATCGCCACGGCAATGGTGAAGCCGAAGGCGTGGACGAATCCTTCGCGTTCCTCGAAGACGCGGCCGTAGTTCTCCAGGCCGACCCAGTGGGCGTCGGTAATGGTGGTGAACTTGGTAAATGAGAGGAAGAAGCCGATCACAAACGGGACCAGGAACGCGATGGCGAAGGCCAGCAGGGTCGGCAGGACGAAGACGGGGAAATACTTTTTCAGTGATGCTTGCATGGTGGTGTGCTCCTCTCCCTAGTCCAGCAGGGCAATCTGGTTGGCCATCTCGTACTCCCAGTCCTCTTTGAGCTTCGCTACCACGTCGTCCCAGCTCATGTTGCCAATCGCGTACTGGGCCAGGTTCTGGCCGTACAGGTCACGGAACTGCTGGTTGGGGCTGAACTGGAAGTCCCACGGGATGGTCTCGGAGTCCTCGTCCGTCAGCGCCGCCTGCACCTGGTGCGCCAGCGGATCGTCCGGCACGTCCTCGGGGCCGTAGTTCTTAAACGGGGCGATGAAGGAGAGATCGTTGACCACGTGCTGCTTGCCCTGATCAGAGAGGAACAGCCAGTTGAGGAAGTCGCGCGTGGCCTGCTGGTCTTCCTCGCTGGCCTTGTTGTTCACGGCCATGTAGGCCTCCGTACCAATGTTCAGGCCCACGTTCTCCTCGTCGGGCAGACCCATGTAGATGGGCATGAACTTGATCTTGTCCTCTTTGACATCGGTCGAGCCTTCGCCGCCGATCTGGCTCCAGGCCCAGCTGCCGTTTTGCACCATGGCGGCCTTCCCGGTGGCGAATTCCGCCATGGAGTCGCTGGTGGAGCGCGACGCGGCCAGCGCGGGCTTGGTGGTCGAGTTGTTCAGGTACAGGTCCAGCATTTGCTTGTACTGGTCGCCGTAGATGAAGTCGATGGTGGGCATCTCGGTGAATTCGGTGATGCCGCGGTCCTGGATCTCGTAGTGGTACGGGCCGTTCATCAGGTGGTTGGTCCAGCGCCACTCCTCGCCGGCGATGAGGCTGGTCACCGCGAACGCGCCGTCGATACCCAGCTCCTCCTTCTTGGCCTGCATGTCCTCGGCGACCGCCTTGAGCGCGCCGAAGTTGTTGACCTCTGCCATCGAGCCGACGGCGGGGTTGGGCAGGGCGAAGTACTGGTCGAAGATCTCCTCGTTGTAGAGGATGCCGAACCCTTCCAGGGCGTAGGGGACGGCGCGGACGGCGCCGTCTTTGTCGGTGATCGGCTGCGCGTCGTCGTTAAGCTCTTGCACGACCTCGTAATCGGAGAGGTCGGCCAGGTAGTCCTTCCAAATGCCGTAGCCCTCCTGGCCGTTGACCTGGAACAGGGTCGGCGCGTTGCTCTTCGCCATCTCGGCCTTGAGCGTTTGCATGTAGGAGCCGGAGGCGGCGGTGACCACCTTGACCGGAATGCCGGTTTCCTCCGTATACTCCGCGGCGATCGTCTTGAATTGCTCGGCCTGCTCGGGCTTGAAGTTGAGGTAGTACACACTCGGCCCATTGTCAGTTCCGCACGCAACCAAGCTTATCGACGCCACCATCACCGTCGCCACGGTCGCCAGCACTCGGCGAGCCGCGCGGGTTGTCGTACTCATCGGCGGTCCTTCGCTTTTAGGTTGTTCCGTACCCTCTCAAGGTTAGGATCGCCTGGCAGGACCAACAATGTCTTCCATACATAACACCTATACGGTGGTCTTAGCTGGTGTTATCATCCTCACCCTCCGCGGGCTGGGGGTAAACCGGGGGTAAACTTGGGCGTTGCCGGTACACCATCGCCTCGTCCCGGTGCCCCGGAAGGACCCCCTGGAAGTAGGACTCTGCGGCCTGCATGAGCGGGACGAACCGGTGCTCGTTCTGGCTGAGGAACCAGCGGTGGTCCAGGATCTCGTGGAAGATCTGCGCGGGCTCCAGCTTCTCCCGCAACGGCTCGGGGGTGAGCGCCACCACCGGCTCGTACTCGCGCACCATCCACCGGTGCGCCACCGCCTCCAGCGGCAGCTTCCCGCCGTAGCGCACGGCGCGGTACACCTCCATCTCCCCCAGCAGGCGCTGCGCCTGCCGATCCTGCACGTCCAGCCCGGTGAGGCGGAGCAGCTTCTTCTGGTAGAAGCCGGTGGAGAACACCGCGGGCTCGATGATGATGCGGTAGGTATCGCCGTCGTTTTCAATCTCCATCTCGCCCACGTCGAACCCGAGCTCGTTGACGGCGGCGACGCGCTTCGCAATCGCGTCGAACGCGTCGCCCTCCACCACGAGCTCCCCGGTGACCAGGTCCCACAGCTCCAAGTAGACCGCTTCGATGGCGTTGCCGAGTGCGATCACGTCGGCGTCCGGGTCGATCAGCTCTGCGGCCTGGAGGTCCATGAGTTCGCCGATGATGTTGACGCGGGCCACGTCGACGTCGTAAAGCCTGCGGCCCTTTGAGAGCGGCTCGTGGAACTCTCCGGTCTCCGCGTCGACCAGGTAGGCCGAAAACTGGTCCGCGTCGCGGCGAAACAGCGTGTTGGACAGCGAGACGTCGCCCCAGTAGAAGCCGAGCAGGTGCAGGCGCACCAGCAGCACCGCCAGGGCGCGGACCAGTTTGGACACCACCTCTGCCGCCGGCGTGCGCGAGAAGACGTCACGGTACGGCAGCGAGAAGCGGAGGTGCTGCGTGACCAGGCAGGGGGTCAGTTCTTCGCCGTCGGCGTCCCGGCGGTGGGTGATGACCGCGACCGGCACGACGCACGGAGCGCCGAGTTCTTGCAGGCGGCGCAGGTTTCTGTACTCGTGGTAGGCCACGTGCTCGCCAATCTCCTTGACCGCGAAGGTCAGCCCGTCCGCCTCAATGAGGCGCACCGTGTGGCGCGAGATGCCACGCGGCAGGGCAGCGAGAAGGTCCGTGCTCCACCCTTCAAGCGGGGTGGACCACGGCATCTTCAGCAGTGTGGGCGCGAAGGTTGGCGAGAGAACGCTGAGTTTCTCTTGCACGCGTGGGCCTTAAATGCGCTGGCCGGTGGCCTTGGAGAAGGCGTGCAGGCCGCCCTCCGCAATCTGCGCGTGGACCACGTCGCCCTCGCGCACGCCGGACAGCGGTGCCGTGCGCACCACGATCTGGCCCGAAGTTTCCTCCTGCAGGCCCTCTTCCTTCCAGCCGCCGCCGGCGAGGTGGCCGTAGAGGAAGGAGTCGGAGCCCAGCTCCTCCACAAAGTCGATCTCTACCGGGATGGAGTGCTCCGCGTTCTCCACCAGCGTCAGCGCCTCGGGGCGGAAGCCGAGGATGATCTGGCCGCCGTCCGCCTCGGTGACGGCGGAGCTGACCTCCTGCGGCAGCGGAATGGACGCCTGGCCCAGGCGGGCGACGCCCTGCGCGTCCACATCAAAGGTGGACAGGTTCATCGCCGGGGAGCCGATGAAGCCGGCAACGAATACGTTGTTCGGGCGGTCGTACAGCTCGCGCGGAGTGCCCACCTGCTGCAGTACGCCGAAGTTCAGCACCGCGATCCGGTCGCCCATGGTGAGGGCCTCGGTCTGGTCGTGGGTGACGTACAGAGTGGTCACCTTCATGCGGCGCTGCAGGTTGGCAATCTGCGTACGGGTCTGCACGCGGAGCTTGGCGTCCAGGTTGGACAGCGGCTCATCCATGAGGAACACCTGCGGCTCGCGCACGATGGCGCGGCCCATGGCCACGCGCTGGCGCTGGCCGCCCGACAGCGCTTTCGGCTTGCGGTCCAGGTACTGGGTGAGGTCCAGTGTCTTCGCCGCCTCTTCCACGCGGCGGTTGATTTCGTCCTTGTCCTGACCAGCGATCTTCAGCGCAAAGCCCATGTTCTCGCGCACAGTCATGTGCGGGTACAGCGCGTAGTTCTGGAACACCATCGCAATGTCGCGCTCCTTCGGGCTGACGTTGGTGACGTCGCGGTCCCCGATCAGGATGCGCCCGTCGTTCGTGTCCTCCAGCCCGGCGAGCATGCGCAGGGCGGTCGACTTGCCCGAGCCGGACGGGCCGACAAGAACGAGGAACTCGCCGTCGGCGATCTCCAGGTCGAGCTTGTCCACGCTGGGTTTGTCCGCGCCGGGATAGATGCGGGTTGCCTTGTCATAGGTCACTGAAGCCATGGTGTCCTCCATCGGCAGGTACGTGCCGAACGATCCGTAGTGGGGAAAATTGGTCGCCCACAAGGTTACCCCCGAAACGGACGGGGGTGGGGCATGGTTACCCGCGCGGGTGTGGGATCAGCTGGCTTCTTGCGCGCAGGGGGTTAGTCGATGGGGTAGCCGGTGACCGGGCCTTGCGCGTTCGGCTGCCAGCCGAGCGCTGGGGCGACGTGGGTGGCAAAGTTCTGCAGAATCTTCACGTTCACGTCCACCCCCATCCCGGTGGGGATGGTGAGCAGCAGGGTGTCGGCAGCCATGACGGCCGGGTCGGCCTTGAGCTGCTCAATGAGTGTGTCTGGCTCTGCGGCGTAGGTGCGGCCGAAGGTTGTCGTGCCCACGTCCGGCAGCGCGCCCACCTGGTCGGTGCCGGAGGCCTGCATTCCGAACCGCTGCATGTCCGCGCCATCGACGATGGGGAAGATCGAGCGGGAGACGGACACGCGGGGTGTCCAGTCGTGGCCCGCTTCCTTCCACGCGGCGCGGTAGCGGCTGATCTGGTCGGCCTGGATTTCTCCCAGGGTGTGCGCGGTGGTCTCTGAAACCAGGGTGGAAGACATGAGGTTCAGCCCGTCCTTCGCGGTCTGCTCCGCGGACGTATGCGTGCCCGAGCCGTAAAAGATGTGCTTGCGCAGCTCCGGCGCCGTGGGGAAGACGGGCAGGGCGGAGCCGGGCTGGAACATGTTGGGGTACTGCTTGTCCAGCGGTGCGGCGGTGGCGAAGCCCTTGCCGTCCACCGCGGCCATAAACGCCTCGAGGTGGCGGCGCGCCACATCCGCGCCGTTTGGTGCGTCGCCTTTGTAACCGAATGTTTCCCAGCCGCGCTCGGCGACTTCGGGGGCGCCGCGGGAGACGCCGAGGGCCACGCGCCCACCGGAGAGCTGGTACAGGGAAGCGGCCTCTTCGGCGAGGTAGAGCGGGTTTTCGTAGCGCATGTCAATCACGCCCGTGCCCACCTCGATGCGCTTGGTGGTGGCCGCGACGGCCCCGAGCAGCGGCATCGGCGCCGAGGCCTGCGGTACGAAGTGGTGCACGCGGAAGGAGGCGTTGTTCACCCCGATGTCGTCCGCCGCCTGGGCGACCTCCAGGTGAATCTGCGCGATCTTCTCTGCGGATGGGCCGCGCTGGCCGCCGAAGGCGTAGTGCCCGAAGCTTAGGAAGCCGAATGCTTTCATGGTTCACACTCCTCCGTGGTGACGTATCAACAAAACATGATAGCGGTCCGTCCCCGCCTGTGCTCATGTCCGTGCCCCAACGGCTCGCTATGCTTTGGTCTATGGCTACGAACCCCCACGCACGTAACACTCCCGAGAACATCGTGCCCGCGAAGGGCTCCGGCGTGAAGGATTGGGCGGTCGTGCTCGGCGCGACGGCCTTGCTTGGGGTGGGCGGCGGCGTGGCCAGCTTCGCCACGGCCGACGTCCCCGACGCTGCCGAGTTCGCCGTGTCCACCCAAACCAACGCTGCGAACCTGGTGGTCTCGGACCCGCAGGACATCGTGAGTGCTGACGACGAGGCCCAGATGCAGCGCGACGCGGAGCGCCTTCCCCACCCCGACACGGTGCAGACGGTCCACTACATCTACCTCTCCGAGGGCCGCGACAACGTCAACGATTCGGTGGAGAACTTCCTGCGAGACAACTTCCCTGACGAGATTGGCAACGACACCTTCGCCGACGGCGTACTCATACTCGGCGCGGACATGGAGTCGCGCAACCACTTCGTCTTCGCAGGCGGAGACGTCGCCGACCAGCTGAAGCTGCGCAAAGGCCAGCGCCTCGAATCAGTGCTGGAGGAGATGAAGCCGGGGCTGCGCGACAACAACCTGCCCGCGGCCGTGTTCGCCGGCGCGAACCTGGCCATGGACGGGGAAAAGGCCGAGCAGTGGGGCGTCAATGATGCAGAGGGTGGCCGCGTCGGCCGGACGGTCGCGGGGGCCGGCATCCCGGCGGGCGCGAGCCTGCTGGGCGGGACGATCGTGGCGGAGCGGAGGCGGAAGCGTCGAAAAGCGATCAACCAGGCGCGGGAAGACCACGCGCTGCTGGCGACTGAATACACGGGTCTGAGCCAGCGGCTGGACGAGCTGGACGTCCGCGCGAACTCGGTGTCCTCGGCCTTCGCCAACGCCGAGATGCGCGACGAGTGGGTCGAGGTGCGCGACCGCTTCCTCGCGCTGCACGACGTGACGCAGCGCAACAGCGTGGCCACCGACGAGCAGGCCTACGACAGCGCGAAGAACCTGCGCGAGGCGGCGCAGACCTTCGAGGACGCGGGCCACGCCGAGGACAACATCAACCGGCTCTTCGAGGTGGAGCGCGGCGACGGCCCGGCCCGCCGCAACCTGCTCACGGACATCCGCGAGGACATCGTCCGCGCCCGCTACGAGGTCAAGGACGAGACGCTGCGCGGCGACCTCGCCCGGCTGCAGGAACGCGTCGACGCCCTCGACGCCGCCCCGGAGGCGCCCGACTTCCTCGACCGCTTCGTCCGGCTGCTCAGCGATTACCGCTTGCTTCTCGACGAAGTCAAGCGTCGCGAGTTCAGCGACGTGAAGGAATACAAAGAGCTCGAGCGCCCGACGCTGACGGACCCGGGCTACGTCTACTCCGGCTACGTGCCGTACGTGGCGATGTCCTCGTGGCACCACGACAACGTGCAGGCGGCGCAGGACGCGGAGTCGAGCAGCTCCGGCGGAGGGGTCAACACAGGCTTCAGTTCCGGGTTCTCCGGTGCGGGCGGGTCGAGCTCGTTCTAGGGGCGGCCAAGTTGTGGTCGGGGTCACAACTTGGCGGTGTATGGCAAACGTCGGGAAACGGAAAGTTTACCTTTACATGAATTCTCGCTTTTAATATCGACAGCGTTACATAAGAGGCGCATACTTTCTTCCCGTGAGTATTACGATCCTGCTTGTCCTCATCATCGTCGTTGCTCTGTTCTTCGACTTCACTAACGGCTTCCACGACACTGCAAACGCGATGGCAACGTCCATCGCCACCGGCGCGCTGACACCCAAGGTGGCTGTCGCACTCGCCGGTGTCCTCAACCTCATCGGCGCGTTCCTCTCGGTCGCGGTGGCGAAGACGGTTGCGGGCGGCATCGTGGAGCTCGACGTGTTCGACCTGAGCAACCCAATTGACTCTGAAAGGCTCCTCCTTGTCGTCTTCGCCGGTCTCGGCGGCGGCATCATGTGGAACCTGTTCACCTGGCTCTTCGGCATCCCGTCCTCCTCCTCGCACGCCCTGTTCGGCGGCCTGATCGGCGCGGCCATCGCCGCCATCGGCTTCGACGGCGTCGTCTGGGTCGGTGTGCTGAACAAGATCATCATCCCGGCGCTCGCCGCGCCGTTCGTCGCTGGCCTGGTTGCCCTGATTGGTACCTGGCTGGTCTACCGCATTACCAACCACTCCGAGAAGGAGCACCGCGACCGCTACTTCCGCTGGGGCCAGATCGGCTCCGCTTCCCTGGTCGCGCTCGCGCACGGTACCTCCGACGCGCAGAAGACCATGGGCGTGATCTTCCTCGCCATGGTCGCCGCCGGCCAGTTCGACTCCGACCACCCGATGCCGTTCTGGATTCAGCTGGCGTGTGCGCTGGCCATCGCGATCGGCACCTACTCCGGCGGCTTCCGCGTCATCCGCACCCTGGGCAAGGGCCTCGTTGAGATCCACCCGCCGCAGGGCATGGCCGCTGAGACCTCCTCCGCCGCCATCATCCTCACCTCCTCCCACCTGGGCATGGCGCTGTCCACCACCCACGTGGCCACCGGCTCCATCATGGGCTCCGGCCTGACCGGCCCGAAGGGCGAGGTCCGCTGGTCCGTCGCCGGCCGCATGGCCCTGGCCTGGATCACCACCCTGCCGGTCGCGGCGTTCGTCTCTTTTGTCATCTGGTGGATCGGCAACGGCGCCGCTTCCGCGGGCAGCGACCTGGTGTGGGGCGGCGTCGCCATCGCCCTCATCATTGCCCTGGGCGGCGGCTACATGTTCTACCGCGCCTCCAAGGCTCCGGTGCACAAGGACAACGTCAACGAGGACTGGGACGAGGACGGCGGCGCCCTCGGCACCTCCGCCGACAAGGCTGACAAGAAGGTCTACGGCGAGCCGGCCGACTTCGTTGACACCAGCGCTGGCCTGGCGGGCGCAACCGCAACCCGCACCGCTGTCAACAACAAGCACCGCAAGTAAGCGCGACCAGAAAGGATTATCACCATGGAACTCATCAAATCCCTCTTCCTGGTCACCGCAGTTGGCATCCTGCTCGGTGCCGGCCTGCCGACCCTCTTCTCCCTGAGCATCCACTTCCTCTCCCCCACCGACGACGGCACCCCGGTGTCCGGCGGCAAGAAGGCTATCGCCTGGTTCTTCATGGCGCTGGTGCTCATCGCCGTGGTGGCGGCGCTCCTGCTCATCGCCCGCGAGCGCATCGAGTACATCTCGGGCTGGGACCCCTACCCGTTCCTCTAACGCTCCCTCTCACGCGCTGAGCGAAACCGCGCCGGGCCTTTTTGGTCCGGCGCTTTTTCGCTCCTACGCTGCGGGTTTATCGGTTATGGTGGGTGCGCGTAGATGGTGGGTGTTGACAAACCATTTACCGGAACCTAGTGTTTCTCGAATATGAACGGAAGGTAAACACGCCTTCCGCCGAGAGGAAAGGAGGTGAACCCGTATGAAGTTCCTGAAACGCTTCCGCGCGTGGTTCCGTGACGAGGAGCGGGGCATCCCCCCGCACACCGAAGTCTCCCCCATCGATGTCCTGGCACCCGTGCGCACGGACGCCTAAAGGCCGATTCATATCGGGGGATGAGAAAGCCGCCGGTCCAGCGTAGTGCTGGTCCCGGCGGCTTTCGTCGTGCTCGGCGCTACGGTCCGGTGCTAGAGCTCGACGACCGTGCGGCCGCTGTGCTCGCCGGCGAGGATGCGGCGGCCCATCTCGGCGACGTCGTCCAGCCCGATCGTCTCGGTGCGGATCGTGGCGAGGTCGAGGGATTCGTCGAGGAGCTGCCATGCGGCGTCGCGAAGCACATTCGGCGTATCCACCGAGTTGATGCCCACGAGCTGCACGCCGCGCAGGATGAACGGCAGCACGCTGGCGGGCAGGTCGTTGCCGGCGGCCATGCCGCACGCAGTGGCCACGCCGCCCCAGCGCAGCTGCGCGAGCGCGTTGGCCAGGATCGTCGAGCCGACCGTGTCCACCACGCCGCCGAGGCGCGCCTTCTGCAGCGGCTTGCCCGCGTCGGCGAACTCGGCGCGGTCCAGCACCTCGCTCGCGCCCAGCTCGCGCAGCCAGTCGCCATGCTTATCGACGCGCCCCGTCAACGCCCACACCTCGTGGCCGCGAGCAGCCAGCAGCTGCACCGCGATGGAGCCCACGCCGCCGGTCGCGCCCGTGACCAGCACCGGGCCCTCGGCGGTGTCCTCGTACAGGGCCCGCTCGAACCCCGCCACCGACAGCGCAGCCGTGTAGCCGGCGGTGCCGATCGCGGCCGCGTCCGCCGCGCTGAAGCGCTCCGGCACGCGGACCACGTGGGTGGAGTCGATGCGCAGCTGCGGCGTGTATCCGCCGTGGCGGCGCTCGCCGATGCCGCGGCCGTTGACGGTGACCAGCGTGCCGTCGTCAAGCGTGCCCACCGCGTCAATGCCCGGCACTGTGGGCAGGTGGCGCAGGACGCCGCGGTTGCCGCTCAGTGCCATCGCGTCCTTGTAGTTGATGGACGAGTGGCTGACGTGAATCAGCGTGTCGCCTTCGCCCGCGAACTCGTCGCGCGTCTCGACGATCTCCGGCCCTTGCTCTGTAACAATCAGCGTGCGTGTCATGCGGGCAAGTATACGGAGGTTTGACGCCTCGCCGCCTAAGTTGATGGGAGCGCGCAGATAGTGGGTGTTGACAAACGATTCCCGGTAACTTAAAGTTACCCCCGCATGAACGGAAGGTTAACAGCCTTTCGCTGACACGGAAGGAGGTGAGCTTGTGAAGGCTCTCATTGACGGACTGCACAAGTGGTTCCGCTCGGAAGATCGTGGCATTGCCACGCTTTTCGACGCCACCCCCATCGCCGTCCTCCCGCGCGCCTAGGTTGCGCGGCGTTCGCGTCGGCGCTTGCGCTGGTGCGAATCCGGCCGCGAAAACCGGCCCCGCGGGCACGGCGATCGTGCAGAATGTAACTACGTAAGTGCGGCGGGCCCGCCCTGGAACGGAAGCCAGGGCGGGCCCGCTTTCGCGTGCGCGGGGGCGCCGGTGCCGTGTTTCGCCGCCCCGACCGCCCTCAAAACAGCCCCGACCCGTCCCAAAACCACCCCGACCCGCCCCAAAACCACAGATACCGATAGTAAGACCCCGTTTTCGCTCCCCTGGAGCGCATTATCGGGGTCTTACTATCGGTATCTAGCTGGGCGGTGGCCGCCCGGTATCCGCAAAGGCCCGAACACCAGCCCCAACAGCCCCAACAGCCCCAACCGCAGCGCCAAACCCCCGGCCCGCCTACCGCCGCCAGGGCTACCCGTGGCCGGGCCGCCACTGCGTCGCCGGCACCCGCGGCGGCCCGAGCTGCTCCGAGCGCGCCTTGAGGTTGAGGATGTGGCGGATGCACCAGTCCTCGTCGCGCAGGATCTGCCGCGGGGTGAGTCTGACCACCTCGTAACCCTGCACCCGGATCCAGTTCTCCCGCTGCGCCTGCTCCAGGGCGGCGGTCTGCCCGTCCTCGGCAAACTTCATGTCGCCGTCGACCTCGATGACCAGTTGGTCCCACAACAGGTCAGGCCGCACGTACGGTCCGATCCACAGCTGCTCCTGCGCCTCGATGCCGCGCTCGCGCAGGATGACGCGCAGGAGCGACTCGTACGGCGACTGCGACAGGGATGAGCTCCAGGCCAGCGCCGTCCGCGCGTGTGCGATGCCCTTCTTCCTGGCCAGGCGGCGCACCGTCGCCTCGAGCTCCACCCGCGCGCCGGGGCCGAACTGGTGGAGGAACGAGTCCATCGCGACGACGCCGTGGCGCACCCCGTGGAGCCGGGCGACGTCGACGGCGGTGCGGGCGGGGGTGGTGAGGAGGACGGTGTCGCCGTCGAGAAGCGAGATGGAAGCCCGGTCAACCTCTGGGATCCGCATCTCCCGGTACTGCACCTCCTCGGGCCATTGCTTCTTCGGCGGCGGCGAGTGGCGCGGGTTGGCCAGCATTACCGGCGAGTGCTTCGCGGGCAGCGTCCATAGTCCCATGATGACGGCGGCCGAGCGGCCCACCACCACCGCCTTTTGTGCGCCGACCCCGATCGCGTACGCGCGCAGAAACTCCTGCTCATAGGCCTTGAGGCCGCGCCAGTCCTGCTCGGCCACGTACCGCGTCGCGGACAGCTTCCGGCACGCGAGCGCGTCGCTCTCCCCCGGCCGGATCAGGTGCGTCACAAGCATTGCTCTTTCCATGTCCCCTCCCCGGGCATCAGCGTACCAACTCGGTTTGGCGTCGAAAGTGGGTACGACCCCCGTGCTACCCTTGTGAGCTACGACATTGAAAGCGTGGAACTATGACCACTTCACATAAGCAAGACACCACCCATCCCGTCCCATACGCCGACCTCCCCGAACAGTACAGCGACGAGCACCTCGAGCTCGGCCGCGCGCAGTTCGACGCCGACCACCTCACCGAGGCGGACAAAGAGCAGATCCGCGAGCAGCGGCGCTCCAAGGCCCCGGACGGCAACTTCTTCTCCTGGGTGATCGCCCTGTTCGGCACCGGCGTCGGCGCCGGCATCCTGTTCCTGCCCATCAACGCGGGCAGCTTCGGGTTCTGGCCGCTGGTGATCGCCACGCTGATCATCGGGCCGATGGTGTTCCTCTCGCACCGCGCGTACGCCCGGATCGTGGCAGCGTCGCCGTCGAAAGGCCTGGACGTGCTCCAGGTCGTCACCGCGCTGACCGGCCGCAAGCGGGGCCTGGTTAGCGCGCTCATGTACTGGCTGGGCATCTATCCGGTGGTGCTCATCTATGCCATTTCGATCACGAATACGGTTGACAGCTTCGTCGTTAATCAGCTCCATGGCCCCGAAATCAACCGCTGGCTCCTGGCCACCGTATGCGTCGGCGTGCTCACGGGCGCCTACGCGCTGGGCATGAAGGTGACCCTGTGGCTGGCAAATGCGCTGGTCTACCCGCTGATTTTCGCGCTCGCGGCGGTGTCGATCTACCTGATTCCGCGGTGGGATGTCGCCAGCTTCCGCGCCTACGAGTCGCAGACGCCGATGTGGCAGGCGGTGCTGCTGATCATGCCGGTGCTGGTGTTCTCATTTAGCCACATCGCGGCGGTGTCGCAGTTCGCGCTGGACATGCAGAAGCGCACGGGTGGCGACGTCGCCGCGACCGAGCGCGCCGTCTCCAAGATCGAGCTGGTCACGGCCGCGATGCTCGTCCTCTTCACCATGTTCTTCGTCTGGTCGTGCGCGCTCGCGCTCGGCGCCGACGGCATGGACGCCGCGAACGAGCAAAACGTCCCGGTCCTGTCCTACCTGGCCAACGAGACGCACACGCCGTTCCTCGCGTGGGTGAGCCCGCTCATCGCCATCTGCGCGATTATCACGTCCTACTTCGGCCACCTCCTCGGCACCGAGGAAGGCACCGGCTACCTCATCCGCGTCGCGGCCCCGCGCACGGCGGCCACACTCACCCCGCGCTCGATCCGCCGCGTGGTCAACGTCTTCGTCTTCGCCACGGCCGTCCTCGTCGCGGTGCTCAACCCGTCGGTCCTGGACATGATCTCCGTCGTCGGCGGCGTCTTCGTCGCGTTCCTCCTCTACATCCTGCCCGCGCTCCTCGCGTTCAAAGCCACCGCGTTCAGGCACTACGCCCGCCGCCCGGACACCATCTTCCTCCTGGTCATGGGCTCGCTCATCCTCGCCGTGTCCATTTGGGGCATGTTCTAGCCGCTTATCGACGCCCCTCCGTCCCCCATCCCTTCCGCCTCCACCTCATCAGTCTCGCGGTCCTCCCAGTCCGCGAGGCTGACGTTTGCGTTCTCCGCCAGGTGCCAGGCGGTGCGCCCGTTGGTGGCCGCGCCGCGCACAAAGCTGGCGGCCGAGCTTGGGCTGGAGAACTCCACGTCCTTGGTCAGGCGGAAGTTGTCCATGCTGTCCGCGTACCGCTCGCGGTTGGCGGTGATGGCCTTCGGGGCGCTCGCCGTGAGGTCCTCGCGCAGCTTGGCTCCGCTGAACACCACGAACCCGCCCGGCGTGCGCTGCCCGAGCGCGTGGATGGAGCGGTCGTAGCTGGCCAGCTCGAACACGGGCTCGTCGTCAGCACTGCTCGGCGCGTGCTCCTGCGGCACCGCCGCCTGCCCGCGCCGGGTTGCCTCCGAGGCGACGGGCTGGAACGCTGTGATGCCGAGGGCGCTGATGATCAGGTTGGTGTTCTCGATGAACTCGTCGAGCACCGCCTGCACCTCCTCGGTCACGTTGCCCGGCGACGGCGTATTCCCGTTCGCCACCTCGTACCGGCCCGCGCTGACGGCGCGCTGGTGGAAGGCGTTTTCCAGGAACGTGATCTCGGTCGGTCCCCACGAGTTGTCCACCACCACGAGGTAGATGATGCGGTTGAAGAAGTCCTTGTCGTCGCTGCGGGTGTGCTCGGCGGCGCGCGCGAACGCCATGCCGTTCTGCCTGCGCGTGGCCTGCCCGATGTAGATCTTCGGCTGATCCGTGTCCGGGTTCGTGCCCACCAGGAAGTACACCGCGGGCTGGTTGAGGTCCGGCCGCTGCTTCAGCTTCGCCGAATTGATCTCCGTGCGCGGGATCGAGTAGACGCGGCCCACCCAATTCGCAATCGACGCCTTAATCGGCCCGTCCGGCGTCCCGTCCATCATGAACATTTGCAGCGTCTTCGGTGTGGGCATGCGGTCCTCCTGCTGGGCTCGGTTGTGCGGGTCCACTGTATCCCCTATTCCGCCCGCCCCCGCACATTGGACCTCCCTCTCCAACTCCCAGCCTTCACCTCAATTTCACCGTAACGCAACCTGGCAGCGCTACGTTTGAGTGTGGATTTCACCCACCAAAGCAATCCCGTCAGTCACGCACCGCAAAGGATCTCCCATGCGCACACACATCGCGGCCGTCACCGCGCTTGCCCTGCTCACCCCGATGACGCAGCTTCTGCTCCCCACCGCGAACGCCGCCGAAGCCGGCGCAGACCTCGCCTCCCGCTTCACCCTCGGCGTGCTTCCGGACACCCAGTTCTACGCCCGCTACGGCGACAAGGACGCCGGCGACATCTTTGGCACCCGCTACGGCTCGAACCCGTTCGACGTGCAGACCGAGTTCCTGGCAAAGCACCACGAGGACCTGAACACCCAGTTCGTGGCGCATCTTGGTGATGTCGTCGACCAGGCCAACGTCCGCAACTCCTGGGACATCAGCTCGGAGGCGATGAAACCGCTGGAGGACGCGCACCTCAACTACTCCATCCTGCCGGGCAACCACGACTACTTCATGTTCGACGGCGAGGACGGTCCGTCCGCGTTCGAGGAGTACTTCCCAGAGGAGCGCGCGAAGCAGAACGCCACGTTCCAGGCCCGCCACCAGTCCACGGGCATCCACGACGGCGGCGACGGCTACGGCTTCCCGGGCCAGAAGACGGATTCCGAGTACCACATCTTCGAGGCCGAGGGCCAGCAGTACCTCCTGCTCGCGCTGGGGTTCCGCGCGCCTGACGATACCCTCGACTGGGCCCAGCAGGTCATCGACGAGCACCCGGACCTCCCCGTCATCCTCACCGCCCACGAGATCTCCGGCATAGGCGGCGACGGCTCCACCTACTTCACCAAGGAGTACGGCGAGCACCTCTGGGACAAGCTGATTCGCAAGAATGACCAGATCTTCCTCACCATCGCGGGCCACCACCACGGCGCGGGCTACCACGTGGAGAAGAACGACGCCGGCCACGACGTCATCAACATCCTGCAGGACTACCAGATGGCCTACCTGGGCGGCAACGGCCTGATGGGCCAGCTCCAGTTCGACCTGACCAACAACACGCTCGACATGACGGCCTACTCGCCGTGGGTCAAGGACAAGGACCACGCGAAGCTCACCAGCTTCGACCACCTCCTCCCCGAGGGCGAGGGCGACTCCTACTCCATCGACCTCAACTTCGCCGAGCGCTTCAAGTCCTTCGCCCCCGACTTCACCAAGGGCGATGAGAACGACCCCGACTACACCGAGCTCCTCCGCACTACCGTCGCCGACGGCTTCCAGCCCTACGAGGTCACCGAGCAGGACAAGCCCCGCAACGACCAGGATTACGTCCACGTCGATGGCACTGCCGTCCACTGGCGCCCCGGCCAGACCACGTTCGAGGGCAAGATGCTTAACGACGCCTCCCCTGCCCCCAAGGGTGCCGTCATCCCCGATGTGGCCAACGGCAACGACATGACCCGCGTCCGCTACCGCGTCGGCGCCCGCGAGGACGCCGTGACCTTCTCGGAAGACACGCACCCCCTCTCCTCGGACCGCGGCTCCCTGCGCTGGAAGGACCCCAAGTTCAAGCACTCCACCGCCTGGTTTGAGACCGCCACCGGCGCCGACATCAACGACATGCAGTTTGAGAACGGCTACACCATGGAGGCCTTCCTCAAGCTCGACGAGGACTGGAACGCCGACAACAACAAGTGGTCCAACGCCCTCATCCGCGACGAGTCCGGCACCGTCGCCCACCCCGACAGCGAGGACGGCGACCCGATCCAGATGCTGGGCGTGTCCAGCCTCCGCGAGCTGCGCTGGTACGCCTGGGGCCAGAACGGCGAGGGCTTCTCCAACTGGACCCACGAGGTCCCGAAGGGCGAGTGGATGCACGTGGCCGTGGTCAATGACCCGAAGGACAAGTCGGTCACCATGTATGTCGACGGCTCCCCCATTCTTCGCGACGGCTACGGCCCCCTCGGCATGGGCGGCGAAGGCGCCCAGTGGCTCCTCGGCACCTCCGCCTGGGAGAACGACAAGGTCGACGGCTGGTTCGGCAACATCGGCGAGGTCCGCATCGTGGACCACCCGATCGGCCCGGACCAGTGGCTGACCGCCCGCGCGGCCGACGCCCCGACCCCGTCGCCCACGACCACGGCTCCTTCGGCGACCACCACTGCGGCTGCCACCACTGCGGCTGCCACCACGTCGCCGGCGGCACCGACGGCTACCGCGGCTACCGCGGCTACCGAGACCACCACCGTCACCACCACGGTGACCGCCCCGAACACCGAGCCGACCACTGCGGCGACCACTGCACCGACGACGGCGCCGACCACTGCGGCCCCGGCGACGGCAACGGCGACTGCAACCGAAACCGTCACGGTTACCGAGACCGCCTCCCCCAGCGAGGGCTCCTCCACCGCCGAGTCCGCCGGACTCTTCGCGGGCGGCATCCTCATCGGCCTGCTCACGCTGTTCGGCGCCCTGGTCTTCGACCTCGGCGGCGTGATCAACTCGATCGTCGACCAGATCCGCTCCGCCCTCAACATCTAAACGGTCCGTTAAACGCCGGCGAGTCATCTCAACTCGCCGGCGTTTCCGCGTTCCAGTCCCATTTATATTCCGAGTTTGTGCCGCAATACCCGCCCCCTTGACGTGAATTACGTCACACATCACACGCTCGGCTCAGCTTCTCCTGTCGTTACAATTAGGAATCCCCTTGAGCCGTTTTCGCGCCCTGGTTTATATGCACTATCTATGCAATTTTTGAAACATGCCATCTACCTCGAACTACAACCATGTTGTGCACATTTGTCCAGGTTATCCGTAGTGCCAGTGGGACTTCCCGCGCCGGTGTAGCGCTTTCAAAAATGAGAATTATGCACCGAATCAAATGTTTGAAACGGGTATGCAACGCCCTTCGTGTTTTGTAAGCTAAGGGCCGGAGAATTTCGAAGCAGGGCCCGACGTTTTGAACACGGACGCCGGGCCTTTCTCGTGCCGCCAAAAGCTCCGTCCCACGCGCCCCACGGGCCCCACGCGTGCTGCCCCGGATATAGATACCGATACTAAGACCCCGACAATGCGCTCTGGAAGCGCGAAAACGGTGTCTTAGTAACGGTATCTGCGGGCAAAGCGCGGGAATGTCCTGCCGAGCCGCGCCGTCTCCCTCCAAGCTCCGCCCCACGCGCCCCACGCGTGCTGCCCCGGCAATAGATACCGATACTAAGACCCCGACAATGCGCTCTAGAAGCGCGAAAACGGTGTCTTAGTATCGGTATCTGCGGGCAAAGCGCGGGCAGACCACGCCAACACCCGCCAACATCCGCCAACACCCACCAAACCCCGCCAAACCCCCAGCGCACCGCCCCAATCCGTGTGATAATCCCCGTATGGTGAGCCGAGAGTACGAGTCTGTCCCCGGCGGCAAGTGGTGGCAGATGCAGGAGACTGCGGAGAGTAAGCGTCGGAACGCGGAGTGGGACAAGCAGCGCGCGTTCGAGCGTCAGTTCAGGGCGAAGGGTGCGCGTCGATTAGCGGTGCTGGTCGCGGTGGTGATCGGCCTGCTCCCGGCGATCCTCATGTTCACCCTGTGGCGCGCGCCCGCGGCGCCGGACCCGGTGGAGACGGTCGCGGAGGCGCCGCCCGCCTTCGTGGACGACCCGGACGACCTGCTCTCCCCGGACGAGGAGCTGCGGCTGCTCGACGGTGCCGACGACCTCCCGCACCCGTCGACGGTGCAGCAGCTGCGCTTCATCGTGTTCGACGATTCGCTGGACAACGTGAACGATTCGGTGGAGAACTTCATGCGCGACACCTACCCGGACGAGATCGGCGACGACACGTTCGCGGACGGCGTCATCCTCGTCGGCGCGGCGATGAAGACGCGCCACCAGTTCATTTTCGCTGGTAAAGACGTCGCTAGCCAGCTCGAGCTCCGCAGCGGCAGCCACCTCGACCGCTCGCTCGCGGCGATGAAGGACGGCCTGTCCTCCGGCGACATCCCGCGCGGCCTCCTGGACGGCGCGCGCGTCGCGATGGACCCGGAAGAGGTCGCCAGCCGGAACGACTCCAGTTTTCTCGGCTACCTCACCGCCATCCCCACCGGCTTCGGCTTGTTCGCCGCGGCCCTCGCGGTCGGCTTCGTGCCGGTGAAGCGCATTGAGCGTCGCAAGCAGCGGATCGCCGAGGCCCGCCTCGATCGCCAGAAGCTTATCGACGCCCACTCGTCCCTCGCCCTCCGCCTCTCCGAACTCGACCTGCGCGCCCACTCCCTGTCCTCCCGCTTTGCCAACGGCGAGCTGCGCCAGGAGTGGGAGGAGGTCCGCGACCGGTTCCTCGCCATCGACGACGCGGTCGCGCACCTCCCCGTTGACACCGACAGCGACGCCCTGGCCAACTGGGAACAGCTCCATGACGCCGCCACCACCGTCAAGGACGTGGAGCGCGCAGAGGCGAACATCAACCTCCTGTTCCGCATGGAGCAGGGCGACGTCGACGTGCGCGCCGAGCGCCTGAGCACCCTGCGCGCCGACGCCGTCGACGCCGGCAAGAAGGCGAAGGACTCCCACCTGAAGGCGGGGCTGCAGGACATCGTGAACCGTCTCGACGCGATAGCCACAGACCCGGCGAACCCCGCGTTCATGGACGCGTTCGTGCGCCTGGTCGCGGACTACCGCATCCTCATGGACGTCCTGCAGAAGCAGCAGTTCACGGCACGCAAGGGCGTGAAGGATCCGCGCGCGCCGCACTTGTGGGAGCGGGACTACGCGTACCCGGGCGTGTACACCTACGCCACCCTCTCGCTGTGGAACAACACGACCAACAGCCCGAGCTCCAGTTCCGGCGGGACGAACTCGGGGTTCAGCTCCGGCTTCTCCGGCTCGGGCGGCTCCAGCTCCTTCTAGGGAGCGCATGGCTCGGGCGGGGGCGATGTGCGCCGTTTGACGAGATCAGGATGACGAAGATACGGTATTTGGGACCGCGGACAAATAGTTGGAGTGCCTCAGGGGCGGAGAGGTTTCTTCGATGTCTGCTCGGTTTCCCCGTGAGATCCGGGAGCAAGCAGTTGATAAGTTTCTTGAAGGCATGCCGTACAAGCGCA
>NZ_VNKN01000014.1:0-82162 GCF_007786415.1 Corynebacterium sp. NML180780
CCCAGGGCCCGTGGACATCAGTAGGAGAAGTCGAGCTAGCCACCCTGCGGTGGGTGCACTGGTGGAACACCAAACGTCTTCACGAGGCGTTGGACTACGCCACCCCACAAGAAGTAGAAACCGAGTATTATCTCACCGAGCCCATCAACACAGGGCCGTAAAAGAAGCGGAACCAAACCCAGGACGCTTCAGAGCTTGAGCCAGAGATCTTCTACGACACTGTGGCTCAGGCTGTCTACGACAAGTACGCGGGCACGAGGCTGTTTCGCTCCAACGAAAAGCTCGTGGCTTTGGATAGTAGGGACGGCCGCAAACACCTTGACGCCGTTGATGTTCCTTATTCCATTGATATCGCTGCCCAGGCCATCCGGGTCGAGCAGCACATGGCCAAGAAAGTAGTGGTAAGGCCGCTCGGCAAGACAGAAGCCTCCGTGATCTTCAACAAGAATCGCGTATCGAAATACCCTTCCATCGAGGGCATCGTAGAGACCCCTATTCTCTCCGAGAGTGGAAATATTATCTGCGAGCCTGGTTACAACGCTGAGACACGTCGGTATGTAGACCTTTCAGAAGACCTTGAAGGATTCCACGTACCCGACGCTCCTACTTCCGACGATGCCCAGGAAGCGCTTGAGACGTTGTTGGAACCGTTCTGTGACTTCCCTTTTGCCTCGGAGGCTGATCGCACCCGTGGTGTAAGTGTCGTGCTAACTCTGCTTACCCGGGCTGTTTGTGACACGGTACCCCTGAGTCTTGTTTCGGCAAATAAGCAGGGTACGGGCAAAAACAAGCTGGTCGATGTCGCCAGCATCATCGTAACGGGTCGCGCCGCCCCGCCACAAAGGATTCCCTTCAGTGACGAAGAGATGGACAAGGTGATCTTCTCAGCGCTTTTGGCGGGCCGTACCCTGTTGATCTTTGACGAGGCTAGTAGTGGTTTGGAGAGTGAGGCATTGGCCTCCATGATCTCTGCCGTGGACTACGCTGGCCGTACTCTGGGTAAATCGGAGCATAGGTCTGTGCCGAATGGTGCCTGTGTCATCGCTATCGGCAAGAACGTCGCATCGCGCAAAGACATGTCGCGTCGTACGAATCCCATTAAACTGCATACGGATTTGGTCAACCCTGAGGCAAGGGATGATTTTAAGTACCCAAGGCTTCTGGATTGGGTACGCCAGAACCGTAAAAAGCTCCTCGAAGCAGCGCATACATTGATCCGCGCGTGGATTGTTGCTGGCAAGCCCGCACCTCCTACCGGCTATGACACCGGTGGCTTCGAAGAGTGGTATTTCACTGTCGGCGGTATCTTGGCCTTTGCAGGCCGCAGCGATCTGATGGAGGGCGTACGCGAGTGGCGTAAGGCCTCCGACGAGAGCGAGTTAGAGGATCTTGCTCATGTAGCGTGGCTACACAGCGTCTTCGGCGACAAGCCGTTCCTCGCCTTCGAAGCGCAGAGGGCCATTGAAAAGCAAAGCCTCTCCGGTGGATTTGTACCCCTGCCCTCGGATCTCTGGGCGGTGGAGAACGCGAAGGCCCAGCGCCTTGGTCGTCTGTACACCCGTTTTCAGGACCGGCCCTTCGACGGCTATGTGCTACGAAGCGCCGGAACGGTCAACCACACGAAGCGATTCCAGGTTGTATGTGTCGATCCTGACGATGATGATGGGGCTGACGGCAGTGGTGGTGACGGCGGAAACGGTGGTGGACCTCCCCAGACCCCGCAAACGCCACCACCTGCAGAAACAGTCGATGAGCCTGCAGCACCGGCTGACAGCACCATCGTCGTGTTTGACACTGAGACTGACAGCGCAGATGACCAGCACGTCACCGATGATCCTGGCTTCGTGCGTCTTGCCGCCTACTCTGTCAACGGTGCCGAGCCTGTCACCACCACCGACATTGCTGGTGAACTTATCCCGCTGCTAGAGAGTGCAGACACTATCGTCGGCCACAACATCGTGCAGTATGATCTGCCCGTTCTGCAGCGCCTCTACGGCCTCGACGTCGGTGCGCTGATCAAGGCCGGCAAGGTGCGCGACACCCTTGTCATGTCCCGCCTGGCTGCTGGCGGTGATCGTAACCTCAAGTACAACCTCGATGCTGTTGCCCGCAGGTGTGGCGTCGACGGCAAACTGCTGGCAGGTAGCGAGTCTGCTCTCAAGGTGCTGGCGAAGCAGCACGGCGGGTTCGACAAGATTCCGGTGGACAACCCCGAGTACGTCGAATACGCGCTGCAGGACGTGCGTGCCAACGTAGCGGTCTACGAGAAGCTTGTGCCTGCCACGATCGAGGCTGTTGGCGAGGACTACCTGCGCGGTGAGCACGAGAAAATACACGCGCTAAGCGTTGTCGAGTCGCACGGTGTGCGCGTCGATACAGCCAAGGTCGACGAGTTTCTCGCAGAGGAAGCAGCCGTTGTGTCTGAGATCCGCGCCTGGCTCGTGAGCACTGTTGGTATCCCTGATAAGGGGAAAAAGCCCTGGATGACCGATAAGGGCAAACAAGCTATCGCCGACTACCTCGACAGGTTCGGCGTTGCTGTTCCGCTCACTGCTAAGGGCGCGATCAGCATCAGTGCGCCAGCGTTCAAACAGGTCGCGGCGGACCACGCTGACGTGTCTGAGGTTGTCGAGCTGGCCGAGAAGCTGATAACAGTGCTGCAGTCCTCCACCCCAGCGGCAACGATTAAGAAATATCTGCGCGGTGAGCGGGTGTATCCACACATCACGTCGAGTCAGGCCACGGGCCGGTTGAGCACAACGAACCCCGGCATGACGGTGTTCGGTTCGCGTGATGAGCGGCTCATCCGCCAGCGCGAGATGATCGTGGCCGATAGCGCCGACGAGGAGCTGATCTCGGTGGATCTGTCGCAGATCGACGCGCGCTGCATGGCAGCGGGTAGCGGAGATGCTGCCTACGCTGCACTCTTCGCCCCTGGCCGTGACGCGCACACGGAGATGGCTATTCGCGTCTTCGGCGATGCGTCTCGCAGGTCCGACGCGAAGGCGCTCGGCCACGCCGCGAACTACGGCATGGGGCCAAAGAGTTTTGCATCCCACGCTGGCATCTCCGAGGTCGAGGCGAAGGAGCAGCTGGACCGTTTGCACTTCGAGTTCCCGCAACTCGAAGCGTTCAAAGATCACTTGCGCAAGCACGCCGAGGCTCTCGGCTGGATCGCCACGGGCTTCGGTCGCCGGGTGACTGTCGGACGCGACACGGCGTACACCCAAGCACCTGCCGCATACGGCCAAGGCACGGCCCGAGACGTCTTCCTCGAAGGCGTGCTGAACTTGCCTCAAGAGGTGCTGGAGATGGTGCGCATCTTCGTCCACGACGAGATTGTGCTCTCAGTGCCACGCGACCGCGCAGAGGACATCAAACGCACCGTGATGGATGCGTTCAAGGCTGTGGTACTGCCCTGCAAGGGCGGTGTTGAAGTGCCCGTCTTGTCTGACTCAGCTGGCCCTGCTGCGTCCTGGGCTGGATGCAAGGACTGATGCGAGGTGAGCGTTCTACAACCCACACGTGGTCCGCCGCGTGTGGGTGATCCAGCCGAACACAAAGACCCAACCAAGGAGAAGATCACATGTCGTTTCAAGACGACTACGAGGCCGCGAAGCTCGAAGAGCAGCGGGCCAAAGATGCCGTGAATGAAGCCCGCCGTGCACACAAGGCGGCGAAGGAACGGCTAGCAAAGATGCACGGGTATGCCAAAGAGTTCGAGACGATACTCAACGGCAACAAGCCTGCATCCACCGACGACGACAAGGCGGCGAAACCAAAAGACGGTGCTCCGTCGCCGAGCAGCAACGAGGGCGACGACGGTCCTGACCGTCCGCCCGAGGACGTACAGAACTAGCCGTCAGGCTGTACACGCAGTCACCGCTTACGTGTACAGCCGAAGGGTGCCACGGTGTACTGCCGTGGCTCGTATCGAGAGCACAAACCCCGCTCGCAAGGGTGGGGTTTTCGTGTGTGAGCAGCCATCGTCGTGCCCTTGGCCGTGCCTGGGCAACGACGGGTCTACAGATCGTCGCAGCGTGATATATCGCGCGATATGAAAATGGGTCACTCGAAGACCGGTTGCGGACAAAAAGCGGTGGGTCGAAGACCGCCATTTGGGTCCCTGACCTGCAGCGAAGGCGTGTTTTGTGTGTCAGGGTCGAAAATCGACGCTGAAAACCAAAACCAGTATAAGGGGGTGCGACGCCGGGACTTTTTCCAAAAGCCCTGTTTTCACTGCGCGAGCAGGGAAAATGTCGCGCACCATGTGCGACGGACAAAATTGGCCGCGAATAGCGTGCCACTCGAAGACCGCCACAAAATTATTGTGTCGGTTATATAGCCTCGAAAGCGCAGCGAACGAGGCTATCGGCAGGGGCTAAAGCGGGGCGCCAGCGCCGCGTAGCCCACTGCACTGCTGCGGGGCCAAGGAGATCGCCACAGCGATCTTCGCAGGTCACGCAGTGTTTCTCGAAAGGGCGAAGCGGAAAAAGCCGACCGAATAGGGAGGGTTTTTCCGCGAGCGATTGCCCGCTGCAGGCGCCCCCTCAAGACCTCAGTTCTCCGAGCTTGCGAGGTGGCTAGACTGAGGTCTTTAGGGGGCCTAAAGAACTTGAGTTTGTTGGGGTAGAATGTTTTGGAGGGGCGAAGCAGAGGCTCCAGAACATTCGCGGAGTCCCCAGGAAACTCAAGTTCGTCATGTGCGCGGGTACATGGAGGGGTCGAAGACAGAGGCTCCGTGTACGCGCACACCTCAACACAAGGAACGCAGATATGTCGAAGACATCTACAGCGCAGAAGGGACGCGCAGCGTTCAATCTGCGCCATCTCCGCCGTGACAACTGCGGCGGAGACACACGTGGAGATCGCAAGCGACTCCTCAAGGAGGCGATGCGAGAATTAGATCCGCAGGATCTCGCGCATCAGGCCGCGATGAACTCAAACATCGTGGTGGCCGATGCACATTTGAACGTTCCGTTCGTCAACGACGGCAACGGCACGTTCCGACGCGCTGCGTCCGTCGAGGAAGTCTTGGCGTACCAAGACGCCAGGATGGACGGCGTGCGCGTGCAGAAGAACAGTTTTGAAACGTCACTCTTCGTCGTGCATCTACCGAAGTCGATGTGTAAAGAAATCCCGGACTATTACACAAGTGAGGTAGACGGTCGCGAAGTGAAACGGCCTCGGCTGGTAGCACGCGACGACGAAGCAGCGAAGCAGTATCTCGAAGAGTCGATGCGTTGGCTCGCCGAGAACTTCATCCCCGGCGGCATCGATGCCGTAGCCGGTGGGGATATGAACTTCGACGAATCAACGCCACACATCCAGTTCCAGGCTGATACGTTCTCGCCGAAGCCGGATGATCCCGACAAGCTCCGCTGCCGGCCCGGCATCGCGTACAACACTGATGAGTCGGTGCGGTACATATCTGGCCCGAAGAAGGGCAAACAAATCTCCGGGAACCAGAAGTTCATCGACGCGCAGCGTGGACTTCGAGAGCACATGTACGCGTTGGGTTACCCGGTAGAGCTAGATGTGTCTGAACGTCACAATGAGTCGCTGAATCTTGACCGTTACGTCGAACAGCAGGACCGGGAGCGCGACCTTGCGAACCGTGAGGACGAGGTGGAACGGAAGCACAGCTCCGTACAGCGAGATGTCGATGCTGCAGCGAAAGACCGCAAGCAAGCTGCAGAAGAACTCGAACGGGCGCAGCAGGCCCGTGAAGAAGCCCAGCGTGTGCAGGAAAATGCTGAACAGCAGGCTCGCGAGGTTGCCGAGCGCGTACTCAAAGAAGCACGCGAGAAGGCCGAGCAGGACGCCGAAAAGATTCGTGGTGATGCACAGAAGGATGCTGAACAGGAGTTGGGTCTTGCCGAGGCACAGGCGGAAGAGTTGCTGGACCGTGCCA
Source organism: Corynebacterium sp. NML180780 (assembly GCF_007786415.1). Taxonomy (NCBI): domain Bacteria; kingdom Bacillati; phylum Actinomycetota; class Actinomycetes; order Mycobacteriales; family Corynebacteriaceae; genus Corynebacterium; species Corynebacterium sp. NML180780. Next base: position 5,915 of record NZ_VNKN01000014.1, read on the forward strand.
AGGAGGTTGAGAGCGCCGCCGAAGCCAAGCTCAAGCGTGTAGAGCAGGAAGCTGAACAGCTCCGCAGCGAAGCACGCGAAAAGGCCGAGCAAGAAGCCGAGCAGATCCGCAGTGACGCACGCAAAGAAGCTGAGCAGACGCTGGGTCTCGCTGAAGCTCAGGCAGATGAGCTGCTTGACCTTGCCGAAGAATTCGGCAGTGAAGAACATGATGAGGCCACACGTGACGCTGCAGTAACGCGCGAGGAAGCAGAGCAGGAAGCGAAGATCATCATCGAGGAAGCAACGCAGTCGTTGCAGGAGATTTCGCATGTTGATCAGGACTTTTTGCGGGTCGAGATTGACAGCAACCCAGAGATGAAGCAACGGTACCGCGAGATCGTCATCGACCGTACTCAGGAGGAAAGCGCTGCAGTACTGCGTCGCGCGCTGGAACGCATCGCTAAGCGCCGCCAGCAGGAGCAACAGCGCGACCACGACGGTGACAAGGAGTCCCCCGACGGTGGCAAGGAGTCTCCCGACGGTGACAAGGAGTCCCCCGACGGCGGCAAGCCGTAGATGGGGGTCTCCCCTGCCCTGTATGGCCCTGTAGCGGCCTAACAGGATGTCGCCAGGGTCAGTGTCCAGCGACAGCGCTAAAACCGCTCTAATTCAGCGAAAATCGAAGAATTAGAGCGGTGTTTTTTGAAGCGTCCTGGGTTCAGATTCAGGTAACTCAAGGATGAGTGTGAATCCGGGGTTTGTGTCTTTGAGAAGGCCCTTTAGAAGCCTTCAAGTACTTCGTAGAGGGCGGTGGCTAGGGTTAGTCGCCGTCGCTAGCTGTGCTTGGCTGTTAATGTCATGTCGACCAACTGCAGGAAGCGTATAACGTAGTCTTTGACAAAGCCTGCGGTGCCTTCATTGAGATGGCCGGAGTCTTCGAAGAGGGTGGGGGATTGGCCAAGGAATACCTCGGGCTGACCAGGAAGCGGCATATCGAAGTAGGACAGGGCGAGCCGGAGGTTCTTCTGTGAACTGTAGCCGCCCATGCGGCCTACAGAGTGACTGATGATACCTGCGGGAAGGTTCTTCCAAGCCACATCCGAGTTGGGCTTGGAACCGATGTCCACTGCATTCTTGAGACAGGCAGGGATAGTACGGTTATTTTCCGGGGTAACAAAGAGGACGCCGCTCGAGTTCTTGATGGTGTCGCGGAAAGTGGTGTACTCAGCTGGAATGGGCTTGTCCGTGACCGAGGGGTCATCGTAGTCGAAGTCATAGAGCGGCAAGTCACGGATTTCAACGATGTCTGCCTGGTAGTTTTCAGGGATCATTGTGAGCACTTCGTGTGCAATCTTGCGCGCAAATGAGCCGCGGCGCAGGCTGCCGACGATAACACTAATGCGTGGGGTGGTCATAGGAAGTCCTTTCTTCTTAGTTGGGCGTAGGTACGTGCGATCAAGGGAGAAAAGGCTTGCAGCCAAAGGCAGGCGGTGGCCCGGCGGCGTGGGCGGCAGTAAGAAAGTTATCCACTTTGTCTTCTTCATGGCGGAAGTACAGTTCGATGAGTCCTAACAGTCCCCCGAGGACGGCCTCCCGTGCGGCGGACGTATCCAAAAGCCGCATGGCTGCTGGTTGGTTTCCTTCGCGGATGGCTTCAAACAGCGCGATGGTCTCAAGCCAGCTTCCTTGGTCTGGTCGTGGAAACGGTTTAGAAATCCCAGTCATCATCACTCGTTTCTTCAGCGGTGCCAATGACATAGGAGGAACCGGAGCCGGAGAAGAAGTCATGGTTTTCATCTGCTCCAGGTGCTAGGGCAGCGAGGATTTCCGGGTTCACTTCCGTTTCTTCAGGTGGGAAGTAGTCCGGGTAGCCCAAATTCATGAGCGCCTTATTGGCGTTATAGCGAACGAATACAGCTACATCATCCATGAGCCCCAACGGCTCATATAGCTCGCCGGAATAATCCAGCTCTAGGGCATAAAGCTCTTCGAGCAAGGAAATAGTGAAATCATGCATCTCCTGTTGCCGTTGTGGAGCAGACGTTTCCAGTCCGCGCTGGTACTTGTAGCCTGAGTAGTAACCGTGCACTGCCTTGTCACGCAGAATGAGGCGAATCATGTCTGCCGTATTTGTCAGGGTGGCGTGGACGGAAAAATGCAGGGGAAGATAGAAACCCGCGTAGAGAAGCAGCGAGGAAAGCAGCGTCGATGACACTTTGCGCTTGAGTGGATCGGGTCCAAAATAATGAGTGAGCACTTTTTTGGCGCGTGCCTGGAGAAGGTCATTATTCACCGCCCAGCGGTATGCCTCATCAATTTCTTTCGTACTGCTCAAAGTAGAAAACACTGAAGAGTAAGAACGGGCATGGACTGATTGCATGAAGGCGATGTTGGTATACACGGCCTCCTCGTGCTCGGTGCGGGCATCTTGGATCTGACAGATTTCGCCCACAGTGGCCTGGACGGTGTCCAGGGTGGTGAGTCCCGTGAACACCCGCATGGTGAGGTTGCGTTCCTCCGGTGTCATCCTCTGCCACGCCGGGAGATCGTTTGAAAGTGGAACCTTTTCTGGCAACCAAAAGTTGGCGGTGAGGCGGTTCCACACTTCAAGATCCTTCTCATCGCTCACCCGATTCCAATTGATGGCGCGGATGCGGGCTGAAGGGTCATGCCGGTAACTTGGCGGCGTAACTGAGATGCTGGTTAGCTCAGCAGTGTTTGATGTTGAAGACATAGCTTCTTTCTTTCTTGATGGATGGTTGTGAATGAAGGAAGGACCGTGTTCCTACAGAGCACAGGAAACGCAGCCTTCGACCTCGGTTCCCTGGAGTGCAGGTTGGCGTAAACGGATGTAGTACAAGGTCTTGATTCCGGCTTTCCAGGCATAGATTTGTGCCTTGTTGATGTCCCGCGTAGTGGTGTCAGCGGTGAAGAACAAAGTCAGGGAAAGCCCTTGGTCCACGTGTTGGGTGGCCATAGCGTAGGTGTCGATGATTTTTTTGTACCCCACGGTGTAGGAGTCATCGAAATACTCCAAGTTGTCGTTGGTCATTTCCGGTGCGGGGTAGTACACGCGCCCCAAGCGGCCTTCCTTGCGTATTTCAATCTTGGAGGCAATCGGGTGTATGGACGCGGTGGAGTCATTGATGTAGGAAATTGATCCAGTGGGTGGAACTGCCTGCAAGTAGGCGTTGTAGATGCCGTCTTGCATCACTTGGTTCTTGAGCCATAGCCAATCCTCGCGTTGAGGAATCTGCACGCCAGCCTCATGGAATAGCTGTTTTACGTGGTCAGTGGCCGGCGCCCAGTCTTGGTCGATGTACTTGTCGAAGTAGACGCCAGTGGCATAGGTGGATTCTTCAAAGCCAGTGAATCGTTGACCTTTCTCAACCGCTAGCGCATGGGATGCACGGAGCGCATGATAGGTCACGGTCAGGAAATAGATATTTGTAAAGTCCAGTGCTTCGGCGCAGCCATAAGGAATACGCTTGGAAGCCAGGAAACCGTGGAGATTCATTTGGCCCAACCCGATGGCATGCATGGATGCATTACCGTGAGCGATGGAAGGAACAGCTTCGATATTTGTTAGGTCTGAGACCTTCGTGAGAGCGCGCACCGCGGTTTCAACAGTTTCCCCAAAGTCCGGTGATTCAAAAGCTTTAGCGATGTTGAGCGACCCTAGATTGCAGGAAATGTCCTGGCCAACGGTGGTGTAGTTACCTGAGGCGCCGTAGGTGGATGGCGTGTTGACCTGGAGGATCTCACTACACAGATTGGACATATTGATATGTCCTTTGAGGGGATTAGCGCGGTTGACCGTATCCTCAAAGAGTATGTAGGGGTATCCAGATTCAAACTGAAGCTCAGCCAGCGTGGTGAAAAACTCGCGGGCCTTGATAGTCGTATGAGAAATTCGCGGATTGGAAACCAGCTCGTCGTAATACTCGGTGATAGACATGTCAGACATGGCTACGCCGTACTCGCGAGCGATGTCATACGGGCTAAAAAGATGCATATCCTTGTTCTCTTTGGCCAGCTGGAAGGTTATATCTGGAATAACAACTCCCAGCGAAAGAGTCTTAATGCGGACTTTCTCATCGGCATTTTCCCGCTTGGTATCCAGGAAACGAAGAATATCTGGATGGTGCGCATGTAGGTAGACGGCTCCAGCGCCCTGTCGAGCGCCCAATTGGTTGGCATAGCTGAAGCTATCTTCCAGAATTTTCATGACTGGGACTACGCCGGAAGCTTGGTTCTCAATCTTTTTGATTGGGGCTCCGGATTCGCGCAGATTGCTCAGTAACAAGGCCACACCACCGCCGCGTTTTGAAAGCTGCAGTGCAGAGTTCACGCTGCGGCCAATGCTTTCCAAATTGTCTTCGATGCGAAGGAGGAAGCAGGAGACCATTTCGCCACGCTGGGCTTTTCCTGCGTTGAGAAAAGTAGGGGTGGCGGGCTGGAAGCGTCCGGTCATGATGTCATCCACCAGCTTCTCCGCAAGCTCCTCATCGCCCTGTGCAAGGTACAAAGCTGTGGTGGCGACGCGTTCTTCGTAGCCTTCCAGAAATCGCGAGCCATCAAAGGTTTTCAGTGCGTATGAAGTAAAGAACTTAAATGCGCCGAGGAAAGTGCGGAACTGATGCTTGGCTCGGTGGGCTCTGTCGTACATAGTGCACAGAAAATCGTCATCATAAAGCTCAAGGAATTCCCGCTCGTAGTATTCGTTATCAACCAACCACTCCAAGCGCTGCTTGGTGGATTCAAACTGATGCATGCGGGGAGTGACATGGTGCGCTAAAAAGTCTTGTGTTGCCTCAATGTCCTTGTCGAACTGGATTCTTCCCGAATCGTCGAATAGGTTCAGCTGCGCGTTGAGTGCATGGTAGCTCTTGCGCTTACCGACACCGCCGGCATCGTCTGCTGAAGCGGTGCGGGGCGTAGGGCCAATGGGCTGTGTGGGGGTGGCCTTAAGTGGCGGCATTGTGGTTTCCAATCTGTGTGTTGCGGATGTGGTCTTCATTTTGTGGGAAATCAATGGGGTGTAATTGTTAGTTGCTTTGCTGCTCCCAAAACTTGTGAAGGCCCTGCTTTACAGCGGCAACGTCCTTCTGCGTGCCGAGTAGCTCGAAGTGATACAGCTCTGGAACGTGGCACTTAGCGGAAATGATGCGGCCGGCGACGCAGTAAGCGCTTCCGAAGTTGGTATTGCCTGAGGTAATCACGCCCCGGATAAAGGAACGGTTGATTGGGTCATTGAGGAAGTCGATGACCTGTTTGGGGACTGCGCGTTTGAGCGAGCCACCGCCGTAGGTTGGAACGATGAGTACGTACGGGTGTGAAACCTGGATCATTCCGGTTTTCTTGGGCCGCAGTGGAATGCGCACTGCGGGTCTATCTAAGCGTTCGACGAATCTTTTTGTGTTTTCAGAAACGCTAGAAAAGTACACCAAATCTGGTGAGTCTGACATGACAATCCTGCTCATCCTGGCCTTAGCCATAAGTGGGATAGGTGATGATCGAAAAGATTAACTACGTACTACCGTAGTTGCAAACTACGCCGCACCGTAGTTTTTAAAAGGGCAGGTAGGGACAGGATTAATGAGAAAGGGAAAGACTACAGGCTGTGGTGTGCTACAAACACTGCGTCCGTAGCTGGGCGCCCAAGTACTACCCACTGAGTACTGTCGGCTACCTGTACTTCGAGCGATTCTGAAAAGGGCGTTCCTTCGCGCGTGGTAAGAACAGCCCCAATGACGATGCCTTGCTCTTTGAGGAAGGCCAGCAGTTGTGGGTCGGAATCAGAAATGCGTTCCACGGTCACCTGCGGTTGTGCGCCGCTGTCGGTGAGACGGTGCACACTGGGGATAGTGACCTGTCCATCAACCGTAGGGATAGGGTCGCCGTGTGGATCCCTAGTGGGGTAATTGAGGAACTTATCCACGCGCTCTATGAGCATGTCAGACACCGCGTGTTCAAGATTTTCGGCTTCATCATGGACCTCGTCCCACGTATAATCCAATGCTTGAACCAAAAAAGACTCAAGCAATCGGTGGCGGCGCACCATGACCAATGCGTACTGCCTGCCAAGTTCGGTTAACTCCACAGAGCCATAGGGCGTGTGTGACACGAGCCCTTGCTTCGACATTTTGCGCACTGCATCGGAGACCGAGGAGAGCTTGAGTCCCAGCTGTTTCGCTATAAGTGTGGCGGTAACGGGCTCGGATGACCATTCCTTTAGCCCCCAGATAGCTTTCAAATAGTTCTGGGTACTGGTGGACAGCTCAGAAACAGACATGAGTAAATGTTAACCCAGCTTCCGTATGCGCCTTAGGCGCTGTGCCCCAACGCTCATAGCGAACAGAGGCCAAGTTTGAGAGGAATGCCGGTAAGGTGGGGCCAGTTAAAGCATTCTTCACTTGAAGGAGAACCACTAATGTCTGAGAAGATTTCAATGAACTTGAAGTGCGCCAGCGTAGTGCGTAATGGAATGGCTAGTACACAGTGCAGTAAAACAGCGCATGTAATGGCTCATGTAATGCACTGTGTAGAGACAGAGCGTCTGGAGCAGGAGTATCAGCGCTCCCGTACTGGACGGCGACGGCGTTATGCGTGGTCTGTGCTGAAAAAATAACCCCGCAGGTTTCCCTGCGGGGTGTTGCTGCAACTAGAACGGCACTTCTTCAGAGTCATTAGCAGCAGCGTTATCTGCGCTGTTCTCGCGGCGTGCTGCTCGTGCCTCAGACTCCTTCTTGGAGTCGATCAGCTGCACAGTGTCGATGCGCGCTACCAGCGGATAGTGCTTGTTGCCGTCCTTATCGGTGTAGTTGTCAGTCTTCAGCGAGTAGCTCACCGCAACGCGATCACCAGCGCCGATGCAGCCGAAGACGCCGAGGTTCTTGGCGTCAGCCACGTAGCCAGTGAGTTCGACAATCTCGGACTCGACCTTGCCGGTGGACTTGTTCTTGAAGGTGTTGCGCGCATAGACGCTGAGCTTCACCGTCGCACCGCCGTTTGCGTGCTCGAACAGCTTCGGTGCGCGAGCTGCGTTGCCGACGATGGTGCCGTTGTTGAAGGGGTTGGACATGATGGTTCTCCTTATCTGAGTGGGTGTGATTTGCCGTGCAATTTGGGTACTTAAGCAGCTGCTTTGCTGCTGCGGGGCGGTTGCGCTGTCGCTACAGCACTGCCCAGGGCAGCGGTGTGCCTGCCGCCTCTAGGTCGCGCAGTTCTTGTGCTGCGCCCGGATCGGCGTCCTCGCCGTCGATGCCGTCGGCGAGCTGGTAGAGCAGTTCCAGGTCGGTGTGGATGAAGTCGCCCATCAGGTGCCTCCTTGTTCGGATTGGTGGTCAATCCGTCTGTTGGAGACAGCTCTGCTGTCTAGGGGTCGCTCCCTTGCCTCGTTGAGGTGTCTGTCGTCGCAAGCCACGGCCGACGAGAAACAGAAACCCCGTTGCATCGCTGCAACGGGGTGTGTGGGATTACTCGGCGAACAAGATCGTTCGGGTCTTCTCAGCGCCCTCGCGAACGAGTTCAACCATCCGCTCGCCTTGGCCGATGTCGGTCAGCTTCGCCACCAGCGACGGGAAGTTCTCGTCTGGCCCGATCTCGGTGGCTCGCTGCGCAGCCACGCCAGCCAGCCCCGGCTGGCCTGTGGCGTGAGCGAGCACGGCAACAGTGGCCGTGAGCTGCGAGCGCATCCCTGGCCAGCTGGTCGGGACGGCACGCATAACCTTCTCTATAAACGCAAGGCCCGCCTGCGGCTCATCGAGCAGCGCTGCAAGCAGCGTGTCCCGCAAGCGCGGCGTGGTGAAGCATTTCAGCGCAGACCGAACAGCGCGAGCGCTCGGCTGGGTCATCCCTGCCGCCGCCTGCTCATACTCACGCTGCAGCACGTCTGCGAACATGGGCGGGATATACGCCAGCGCGTCTTCGATGATGTCGGCGTGCTCGGCAGCGTCGATGCCGTGATCGGTGCTGTTCAACCGTGCCTCGATGTCGTCTTTGCTCGGCTCCGGCAGCTCGCCGGTGTGCTCTAGCATCTGCCGCAGCGCCGCCGATGCGGCGACCTCGCCGACAACGCCGTGGCGCGGCTCGTCGATGAGCGGATGCTGATACACGGACCACCACGCAGCCCCGGTGACGATCTCAGGCACCTGCACCACCCCGAGCAGCGGCGGTAGGTGCACTGCCCCGCTGGTGAGATACGTTGCCGTCTCCTCGAAGACCGGCTGCGCAATGCCATCGCTGATCATGTACGCGATAACAGCGTCGAGTTCGAGGTGGTGGACCCACGCTGCGAACCGCTCGCGGCTCTCGGTGAGCTTTGCAACAGCTTCGTCCAGGTCGAACCGCGCGACCGGGCCGAGGCGGACGGTGTCGACCCCCTCGTCGTCGACGAAGAACGCGAGGATCAGCGAGTTGTTCGGGTAGAAGCCGAGGATGCCGGGGAGGTTCGCGAGGATCTCACCGTGGGATGCAAGCGTGTGGGAATGAGTGGACATGGCAGTGCTCCTTTGCACGAATACGGGGTGTACATGGTCAATCCCGAATTCGGCCCGGCTCTGCCGGTCGCAGGCGTATCCCAGCAGTGCAGCACTCATGTGTGCCGAGCGTCGCTAGCGCAGCCTGATGCCTTCTCGCCGGGTGCGAGCGCTAGCGACGCAGCCTGTGCCTAAGCGTCGGCTTCGATGCGCTTGAGAGCGCGATAGATCGTCGGCCGCGAGACGTTGAGTGTCCTGGCTACTGCGCTGACGGACTTGCCGCCCTCAATAAGCTTTCTCCCGAACGCCACGGTTGAGCAGTCTCACCCCCCGAGATAGGCAGACCCCCCGAACTGCCGGCTCCCGTGGCGTTCCTTCGTTGCCGCCGACCTCGCAATCACTAAGCAATGCCCCGAAAACCTGCGCCGCTTCGTTGGAGCGTCGCAGTTCCGTTTGGTGCAGGATTTTGACCCTAGTGCACCAGCTAGTGCACCAAATGGTGATCCGCTCACAAAATGAAGAAGGCCCCTACCAGCATTTGCACTGGTAGGGGCCTTATCCTAGTAGCGGGGGCTGGATTCGAACCAACGACCTCTGGGTTATGAGCCCAGCGAGCTACCGAGCTGCTCCACCCCGCGTCGGGTGATATTTTCTTTTCACCTGCTGCCGTATCGGCAACGTGAAGTAACTATACTGATCACTTTACCAAAGGCCAAATCCCCTGGGCAGAACCCATAATCGTGAGATTCATACGGCTTGCCCAACGCACGCCCACCACGCTCAGGTTCGTTCACCAGTTCGAACCGACCCGGTGCCGTGTCCGGGCCGGGCGATACAATTGCGCTCCATCCAGTCACACGACGTCAGGAGGCGCCCTTGGGAGAATTACTTCGAGCCGCAATCTACTGTGTTGAGATCCCCTCGCTCCTACCAAAGGAGCGGAACATCCTCGGCACCCTCGCTTTCCTCGCCGACGATTCCGACGAGCCGACGCTCGAACTCGACGGAACGATCCGCCCCGGCCGCACCGGACTCATTACCCGGCTCGGGCCTCCGGGGGCGAAGGGCGGGTTCGCAAGAACAAACATCGTCGCCACGCACATCCCACTGTTCAAAGAGACCGGCTGGATCCGCGAGGTGGAGGAGCCGGCGCTGGATGGCGCATACCAACTCAACCTGGCACGCCTGGGCAGGATGCTCGACCTCACGGAGGCGGCCATGGTGGATCCGGGCGGGCCGGGCCCCGAGAACGACGAAGCGGACCAGGAGAAGCCCGGCGATTTTCTTCGCCCGGCACCGGAGGATCTGCGTGAACAGATCGACCGGCTCCTGGTCCGCAACCCACTAGGGTAAGCGCCTACTGCGCGCTCTGGTACGCCTCCACAGCGCGGTCCAGCTCGTCGAGGGCTCGGCCGTACTCCTCGAAGGAGCCGTCGCGGGCGCCCTCAAGGTTGCGCAGGGCGTCGTTAATGCCCTGCATCGCCTCGTCCTTGTTGCCCGGGGCAGGCGCCTCGCTGTCGCCTTCCTTCGGCTGCTCGGCGGAGGCCTCGGCGTCCTGGTTGTCGGACGCGCCTTCGTCGACAAGCTCGATGTCCTGCGCCGCCTGGGAATCAATGCCCACCTGCTTCAGGGCCTGCGACACCGTCGGCGCGTAGCCAACCTGGCCGCGGTAGAACACGAGCACACGCAGCAGCTTCGGGAACGCGGACTCCTGGTCCTTGCGCTGAGAGTAGATCGGCTCGACGTAGAGGATCTCGCCGCCGCCCACCGGCAGGGTGAGCAGGTTACCGTTCTTCAGGTCGTTCGAACCCTCCCACAGCGTGCGGTCACGCGCGACCTGGTCGGAGGACATCAGCGCGTCCTGCGCCTGCTTCGGGCCCTGGGTCTGCGTATTCGTGGGCAGGACGCGGACCGTGATCTTGCCGTACGTCTCCGGGTTCGAGGACACCGACATGTGCGCCGACAGGAACTCGCGGTTCAGGCCGCGGTACGGGGTGATCAGCTGGAAGGAGGACTCATTGGTCTCCGGGTCAGCGGCCACCACGTAGTACGGCGGCTGGTTCAGCTCCTGACGGCCCTCCGGCGCGGTCGGGTCGTTGGGCACGGACCAGAAGGCGTCGTTGTTGAAGAACACGCCCGGGTCGTCCACGTGGTAGCGGGCCAGCAGTTCGCGCTGCACCTTGAACAGGTCCTCCGGGTAGCGGAGGTGCTCGCGTAGATCATCGCTGATCTCGCTGTGCGGACGCACCGTATCCGGGAACACGCCCATCCAGGCCTTGAGCACGGGATCTTCTTCGTCGAATTGGTAGAGGTCAACAGAGCCGTCGTACGCGTCCACCGTCGCCTTCACTGAGTTACGGATGTAGCCCAGGTTGTTGTTCACCAGGCGTTGCGTGGTCCCGTCCGGGTTCAACGCGTCCTGCGTGGTGTCCTGCAACGACGTGTTCGTGGAGTACGGCAGCTGCGACAGCGTGGTGTAGCCGTCCACGATCCACTTCACTCGCCCGTCAATCACTGCGGGGTAGGTCTTGGAGTCCGTGGTCAGCCACGGCGCGACCTTCTCCACGCGCTCGCGCGGGTCGCGGTCGTAGAGCAGCTTGGAGTTGCCGCCCACGCGGTCCGACAGAATCATGTTCAGCTCCTGGTACTTCACCGCGTACGCGGCGCGGTTGAACCAGTTGCCAATGTTCACGCCGCCCTCACCCTCGTAGGTGTAGGTGGAGTTGTCCGTGTCATACTCCACCGGGCCCTGCCCGTTGTCGCCCACGATGGCGTAGTCCAGCCCATCCTCCGCGCTGGAGATCACGGGGCCGTAATAAATGCGGGGCTCGTCCACGCGGATGCCCAGCTCCTCGGCGTCCTTCTTCTCCGCCGCCTTCGCGTTGGACTGCAGGTCCGAGACCGTAAAAATGGGCAGACCACCGCGGGTCGAGCCGGCGTCCTGTGCTGCCTCGTCCACGGTGTTCGCCTGCGCGGCCACGAACCCGTTGCCGTGCGTGTACACCGTGTGGCGGTTGATCCAGTCGCGCTGGTTCTCGCGCAGGGCGTTCGGATCCATCTCGCGCGCGGCGACGACAAAGTCGCGCATCTCGCCGTCGACCTGGTAGCGGTCCATGGCCAGCTGGTCCGGGAAGCCGTAGAAGTTGCGCAGCTGCTGGTTCTGGGTGAACGTGGGCGAAAGCACGTCCGGGTCCAGCAGGCGGATGTTGCTGATGGTGGACCAATCGTCCGCCACCTCGTTGTTGGAGACGTTGTCCGAGCCCCAGTTGTCCTCGTACGTCACCGTGTCATCCGTCAGCCCGTAGGCGAAACGGGTGGACTCGATGTTGCGGCCGATGTACTCGCGCTCCTTGGCCTGGCGGTTCGGCTTGACCGAGAACTGCTCAAGCAGGGCCGGCCAGACGTTGCCGATCACCAGCGAGGACACCAGCATGAGCACCGTGGCCAGCACCGGGATGCGGAAATCCTTGTACACCACCGACGCGAAGAACGCCGCGGCGACGATGACCGCGATAACGGTGAGGATCATCTTGGCGGGCAGCATCGCGTTAATAGAGGTATAGGACGCGCCCGTGAAAATGTCGTTCTGCCCGTAGAGCAGGAAGTAGCGCTCCAGCCAGTAGCTCACGGCCTTGAGCAGCATCCACAGACCGGCAGTAAACGCCAGCTGCACGCGCGCCGCCTTGGAGACGAAGCCGCGCTGCCCCGACGCACGGTTGCCAATGCGGATCCCGCCCAGCAGGTAGTGCGCAACGAGGGCGATGAGAAACGCGACGATAAGCAGCATGCTCAGCGTGCCCACGATGGCGGAAAGCCCCGGCAGCGCGAACGCGTAAAAGCCGAGGTCCTTGCCGTACTGCGGGTCGGACACTCCGAAATCGGAGCCGTTAAACCACAGCAGGAACGTGCGCCACATGCGCTGCCCCGCCAGACCCGACAGGACGGCGACGACCAGCGGCACGACGAAGAGCAGCGAACGAATGCCCTGCTGAATCGTCTCGCGGTACTGCACGGACGGCGAGAACGGATCCGCCGTGGGCGCATTCGCCGGTCTCCCCCGCCAGGCCAGCAGGGCCGCCGCGTACGCGACACCGCCGCCAATCAGCGCAAAAATGACGAACAAAACAATGCGGGCAACAATCACCCGGTTAAACACACCGCGGAAGTCGAGTTCCCCGAACCACAGGAAGTCGGTGTACAGACCGACCAGCATGGGCACGAGGGTAAAAATTGCGCCGACGACGATGACCGCCGTCAGCAGCGTACGGTTCGACTTTTTCGCGTTGGGTTGAGGCTGGTTGACGCGGGTAGCCAATCCTGCTCCTTCGAAATAGTCTTTACGTGCGTATTAAGCTTCTAGCTTAAAGTTTCAACGATTCGACAGCCAGAAAGGTTCCCGTGCAGCGTCACTTCAGCTCACAGCAGGCCCTGAACAAAGCCATGACGGAAGCTGTGGAGTTCGTCCACGCGGAGGGCTGGGACGCACCGCCCTCACTCTTTGCGCTGGTCCCCTCGCAGTTGCTTATCGACGAGCTGTCTCAACTCACCGACGACGCCGACCCCTCCCCCCTCACCCTGGTTGTGCAGGAGCTTCCGGAGCACATCCGTCCGGGTAGCGATGAGCTGGCCGACTACGTCGCGCGCGTCGCCTGGCCTGAGCAGGTCGAGGGCGTCGTCCTCGCCCAGGAGATCATCTTCCGCGACACCTCCGCCGGGCCGGACTCCCAACCGCGCCCCGCGCGCCTCTTCTCCGGAGTGCTGCGCGACGACGACATCGAGCAGACCCTCCTGCAGATGCGGCTTACCGAAGAAGAACTGGAGGAACGCGGCATGTTTGCCCAGGACGAGATCGAGCTGCGCGGCGGGCCCAACGTCGCCCCGAACGTCATCGCCGCGCTGCGCTACAGCCTCGCGCAGGACCCCGATGAGCTGACCTAGGTCGAGCGCTCACGTACTATCGTTACCCATACGCACAGGAAATAAGGAGCCTACCCGTGACGCACCGCCGCACACTCGTCCCCGCTCTCCTCGCCGCCTCGCTCGCACTGACCGCGTGCGGGAACGGGGACGACGAGACGAGCACTACAGCAGCTCCGGCACCGGAAGAGACCGAGACGTCCCAGAGCGAGGCGCCATCCAGCAGCGCGACGAGTTCCACGGCGGAGAGCACTGAGAGCGCTGGGAGTTCAGCGTCGAGCACGTCGAAGGAATCGGGCACGCGGGCGTCGACAAGCACTTCTGCGAAAGACAAGACGGTGCAGGAAGTGACCGAATCCTTCGCGGGGCTGGCGCCGGAGTCGCTGTTCGCGCAGCTGGATACGTGCTCGGCAACTGGGGTGAGCGGCTCCTACGACTGCTCCGGCGCAGAGATCGGACAGTTCCAATTCTTCGATTCCGAGGCGAAGGCGGCGTCGACGACGCAGCTGCTCACGGAGCTGCGGTCCTCGCGGATCGTGGAAGATGACGGCGAGCGCATCGTCGGTTGGTCCACGCTGGGCACCTCCGCGATCATCACGGTGGTGGACAATCAGCGCGGCCAAGTGATGCAGCAGCTGGTGTCGTCTGAGCAGGAGGATCCGCGCGAGCGCATCGAGAAGCTGGGCCTGGCTGACGTGGAGGCCGAGGGCGAGACCGCCACGGGCTCCCCCGCGTCCACGACGCGCACGTCGGCAGCTGCGACTACGACACAGCGATAGCGTCAAGCGGCGGGGTTTTCGCCGCGTGCTGCGAGGGCCACAGCGCCGCGATCACGCCCACACACGCCGAACCAACGAGCATCACGCCCACAAGTGCCCAGGGCACCTGGGGACTGTCAAACCCCTCGTCTGCCAACGTGGCGATAAACGCCACACCCAAACCAAGGCCCAGCACCACCCCGGCGAACGCGCCGAAGACAGCGATCTGCACCGATTCCAGCGTGATCATCGTGCGCACCTGTCGACGTTGCGTACCCACCGCACGCAGCATGCCGATCTCTTTGCGCCGCTCAATCACACCAAGCGTCAGCGTGTTGATGATGCCCAGCACCGCGATGATCACGGCCAGCGCGAGCAGCCCGTAAAGCACGGCGAGCATCTGGTCGATCGTGCCAGCCAGCTGCGCGGCATACTCGTCGCCCGTCATCACCTGGAGCACCACCGCGTCACGCACCGCGGCCTCGAGGTCCGCACGCATCGCGTCACGGTCCGCGCCGTCCTCAGCCACGATGCCGACCATGCGCACAAGCTGCGCCTCGGGTGGTGCGACCTGGTTGGCAACCTCGGCGTCGAGCAGGATCCGCGTCGCAACCTCAGTCGGCTCGTAAATCCCCCGCAGCGTCGCCTGCGCTGTCATCCCGGGGACCGGACCTGCGACCTCGTATTCCCGGCCTACCTTCCAGCCTTGCTCGGTGGCCAACTCCTCGTCTGCAAGGAACCCTCCGGCAATGTCGTGGTCTCCGTCTTTCAACTCGAGGGCGAACACCTGGGTGGGATCGGCATCGACCGTCATGGTCAGCTGGGCTTGTTCCTCCAACGAAGACTGCCCGCCGACGGTGGCCGGGACCGCGCCGACAGTCACACGCGCATCGATGCCGTCAACACCCTCGGTCATGGCGACAGTGTCGTTC
The DNA here is from genome assembly GCF_007786415.1 of Corynebacterium sp. NML180780. Lineage (NCBI taxonomy): Bacteria > Bacillati > Actinomycetota > Actinomycetes > Mycobacteriales > Corynebacteriaceae > Corynebacterium > Corynebacterium sp. NML180780. The sequence continues at coordinate 20,983 of NZ_VNKN01000014.1, forward strand.
GGCGCCGGGAAGTTACCGTTGACGGGGCCTGTGAGCACGTAGTCAGCGCTGATGTGGTCGGCGATATCGTCCTGCAGTGAGGCCTTCATCGTCGCCCCCAGCATGCCGATGACCGTTACCAACGCAACGCCCAGGATCAGCGCGAACGCGGTCGCGGCAGTGCGTCGCGGGTTACGGTGCGTATTTGTCCCCGCGAGGGAACCAATCGCGCCGAAGGGCGCACCAACGACCTTGCCAAGACCAGGGACGACCACCGAAGACAGTGCCGGGCCCGCCAAGTACACACCAACAATCAGACACGCTGCACCAATACCGACGGCGGTGACGCGGGGGGTCGTCGAGGCGTCGATAATCGCCCCGGCGCTTGCCGCCACAATGCCAACGACGGCGAGCACCACCCCTGCGATCGTCCTGCGACGCAACGAAGCGGGCGCATCTGCGTCGGTACCACGCATCGCTTCGACTGGCTGCACCGAGCCCGCACGCCGAGCCGGGGCATAGGCGGAGAGCGTCGTGACCAGCACGCCAAGCACCAGCGGAACAATGATGGCCGCGGGGCTAAGCCCAAGGCCAGGCTCAAACGGCATGCCCTGGGTGCCCATGACTGCTTTGATCAGCGCGACCAGCCCAATACCGGTAGCAACACCAACCAGCGAGCCGAAGATACCCACTATGGCGGATTCCACCACCACCGAGCCGACGACCTGCGGCTGCGAGGCCCCCAGCGCACGCAGCAGCGCAAACTCCTTGGTGCGCTGGGCGACGATCATAGAGAACGTGTTGGCGATGATGAACGTACCGACCAGCAACGCAATCAGGCCGAAGGCAATGAGCAGGTAGCGGATCGCTGTCAGCGCGAACGCCATCTCCTCGCGAGCCGCGTCCGCAAGCGCCTCGCCCGTCTCTGCTTCCACGTCGTAAGTGCTGCTGAGGTGCTGCGCAAGGTCCTCTGCCGTGGTGCCTTCGGCAGCGGAGAGCTTCAGCTGCACAGGGTCGCCGTACACGTCGAGGAAGGCCGGCGCGGACATGCTGATCGTGATGTCGTCGCCAAGCTGCGACGCGGGTGCGGACACCCCCACGACGGTGACCGTGTCGCGATGCTCCGGGTGCACCAGCATAAGCCGATCACCGAGCCCAATACCGTAGTCCTCAACAGCAGATTCGCTTACCAGGACTTCGCCCGTGCCGCGTGGTGCGTGACCTTGTACAAGCGCGTTCTCCTCGCCCACAGTCTGCTCCGGTGGGTAGTACGCGATCACCTCCGAGGTATCGCCCTGTGTTTGATAGGCCACAGCGTCCTCGTTTGCAATCACCACGGGTTGCGGGCTCAGCACGTTGACCTCGCGCACCAGCGAGTCCTGCGCAAGCCGGTCGCGCATGCTCGCGTCGAGTGGAGGGCCATCCCCGTCCTGGTCCCCTACGCCGTCCCCTACGCCGACGTCCACGCCGCGGTAGACGTTGTTGATCGCCGCGTCGAAAGTGTTCGACAGGGAGGTGCTGAACATGAACGAACCGGAGACAAACGCCGTTCCCAAAATGACCGCGAGCACGGTGAGCCCGAGCCGAAGCCTGTGTTGCGCGATGGTGCGCAGCGAAACGGTGCGCATTGCGTTGCGTGCCATGTCAGCCCTCTATTTCCGCCATGACGGTGTGAATATCCTCCATCGTCGGGTCGCGAAGCTCCCGCGCGATCCGGCCATCGGCGAGGAAGAGCACTCGGTCAGCGTAGGACGCAGCCTTCGCATCGTGCGTGACAATGACCACGGTCTGCTCGTCTTTGTCCACCGCCGTCCGCAAAATGTCGAGCACCTCAGCCGTGGCGTTCGAATCCAGGTTGCCGGTCGGCTCGTCACCGAAAATGATCTCTGGGCGCGATACCAGCGCTCGCGCGCACGCGACACGCTGCTGCTGCCCACCGGAGAGTTCCGCCGGGCGGTGGTTGAGGCGCTGCGCCAGACCTAACCGGATGGTGATCTCCTCGAGCCATCGTTCATCCACGTCACGCCCCGCAATATCAAGGGGAAGCGTGATGTTTTCCCGCGCGGTGAGCGTGGGCACCAGGTTGAAGGACTGGAAGATAAAACCCAGGCGATCGCGACGCAGCTGCGTCATCTCCCGGTCACGCAGGTTGGTCAGGCAGGTCTGGCCGATGTAGGCTTCACCAGAGGTGACCGTGTCCAGCCCCGCCATTGCGTGCATGAGCGTGGACTTGCCGGACCCGGATGGCCCCATGATGGCGGTGAACTCGTTGCGGTGGAACTCGACCGTGACGTGGTCAAGCGCAACAACAGCGGTATCTGCGTCGCCGTATTGCTTAAAAAGGTTCTCGGCCCGGGCGGCGGCGGTCATGGCGTGTTCTCCTTGCAAGCAGCGTGGCTTCACCATCTATTTTATTGCGCTTTGCAGGAGAAAAGCAGGCAAAAGGGCGGGGTGAGCGCTGTGCAGTCGCTCACCCCGCCCTGGTACGAGCGCGGCCGAAGGTCTAGAGCTCGGTGCCGTCTTCGCTGCCGTCGTCCTTCCCGTCGCCGTCCTCGCGCTTGAGCTTCGGGTTGTTGCGCAGCTCCTCCTCGAGCTTGCTGAACTCGGCGTCGAAGTCCGCGTCGGTGGTGTCGTCCAGAAGCCCGTCGATAAACGCGGCGGGGTTGTCCAAGTGCTCCGCGTCCGGCAGGAAGTCCGGGTGGTTCCACACCTGATCGCGGCGCTGCACGCCCACGGCATTATCCACGCGGCGCCACAGCTCCGCAGCTTCGCGCACCTTCGGGGCACCCAGCTCAATGCCGACGATGTTGGCGAACGCCTGCTCTGCCGAACCACCGGTGGCGCGGCGGCGCGCCCAGGCCTCAGCGAGCTGCGCCGAGGACGGGATTCGCTCCGCCAGCGACGCGTCGACGACCACGTCGACCCAGCCCTCCACCAGCGCGAGCAGCGTCTCCAACCGCGAGGTTGCCCCGGCGTTGCGGGAGCCGACCCGCGGGGAGAGGTCCATGTTCTGCAGGTTCTGCAGCGCCTCCTGGATCTGCTGCGGGTCGCCCGATTCCAGATTGAGGCTCCGGGTGGCCTCGTCGATGTTGGAGGTGTCGATCTCCAGGCCTGCGGCGTACTCCTCCACCGAGGCCACGATCCGCTCGACCAGCCACGGCACGTGCTGGAACAGGCGCTGGCGCGCGGCCTCGCGTGCAGCGATGTAGACCAGCACCTCCTGCCCGGGCACCGAGAGGTCCTTGGAAATCCGGGTCACGTTCTTGGGCAGCACCGACGCCACGCCGCGGGGTGCGACCGGCAGGCCGAAGTCCGTGCCGGTGAGCGCCTGCTGTGCCAGATCCCCCAGCGCGTGGCCCAGCTTCATGCCAAAGTTCATGGAATTCATGGAGTTCATCACCCCGGCCAGCGGGCCCATCATCTCGCGGGCCTCTGCCGGCATGTTGTCCAGCTGCGCGCGGTTCATGTGCTCCGCGACCGGGTTGACCAGGCGCTTCCACATCGGCATGGTCTCTACCAGCCAGTCGTCCGCGTTCCACGCGCGCGCCTGGGAGTCCGCGGCGGGCAGCGTGGTGGACTCGCTCAGCCAGTGGTTGACCAGCCCGAGTGACTCCTCCACCGCCTTCTTATCACCGGCGGAGACCGCCGCCTTGTCACCAACGCGCTGGCGGGCCATACGCAGCGCCATGTCAAAGTTCACGGCCGAGTCACCCGACTGGCTCGCCTGGTTAAACGAATTGCCCATGCCGGACAGCATCTGGCCGAACTGGTTCAGCATGTCGCCGAGCCCGCCGCCCTGCTGTCCGCCACCAAACCCGAAGGCGGCGAAGGGGTTCGACGCGTCGCCACCGTTGTTGTCGCCGCGCTTGTTCTTATCTTCGTCGTCATCATTGTTGGGAAAGGAAAATCCAAATCCGTTATTCATACCTGCCACGATACATAGCGCCGACTCTTACGCGCGAGCACTTTTTGCGCAGACCGGGACGCTGAGAGCGAACACGATGAGCGAAAACGGCTGCGCTAAGATGCGCTGCGTGGAAGAACAGGAAGTCGGGGCGCAGCCCCAGCCGGACGCATCCGAGCAGGAGACCAAGCTCAACAGGCGTTGGTCAACCGTGGTGTGGGGAGCGATCCCCGTGGCAGCACTCGCCGCCATGATGTCCATCACCCACGTCCCCGGCACCAACATTTCCCTGGCCGTGCCGTACGCGGCGGAGGGCCCCGGCCCGATGTTCAACACCCTCGGTGAGGTCGAGGGAGAGCCGGTGATTGACATCGAGGGCACTGAGACGGACCCCGTCTCGGGCAACCTCAACATGACCACCGTGTCCGTGCGCACCAACATGTCGCTCGCGCAGGCGGTCGGCCGGTGGATCGGCACAGACGACGCGATCGTGCCGGTGGAGCAGATCATCCCGCCTGACGTGGACGAGGAGCAGATGCGCCAATACAACCAGGCCGAGTTCGCCGCTTCGGAGGGCAACGCGACTGTGGCCGCCATGCGCTACCTGGGCAAACCGACCCGCGTGCTGATCCACGACCTGGTGGATGACTCCCCCGCGTCCGGTGTGCTAGAAGCAGAGGACGTGATCACCCACATCGACGGTGCCCCCGTCACCGAGCCCAGCGAGGTGCAGGAAAAGGTTCACGCCCACTCCCCCGGCGACGAGATCACCGTGAGCATCGAGCGTGACCGCGCCCCGATGGACGTCCGCGTCCGCCTCGGCGAGAGCCCCGAGGACAAGGGCACCCCGATGGTGGGCGTCCTCATGACCTCGGAGCCCGGCGGCGACGTGACGGTCAACTACAACCTCAACGACGTCGGCGGCCCCAGCGCCGGCATGATCTTCTCGCTGGCCGTGATAGACAAACTGAGCCCCGGTGAGCTCAACCACGGCAAGTTCGTCGCCGGCACCGGCACTATCGCGGAGGACGGCGAGGTCGGTCCGATCGGCGGGATCCAGCACAAGCTCGCCGCAGCGCGCGACCAGCACGTCGAGCTGTTCCTCGCCCCGGAGGGCAACTGCGACGCGGTCCGCACCGTCGACCCCGGCGACATGACCGTGGCGAGCGTAGGCTCGCTGCAAGACGCCGTCACCGCCATGGACAACTTCGCCGCGGGCAAGGAAGTCCACGGTTGCGGCGAGTAGCGCTCACCCGAAGCGCTGGTAGGCCTCCAAGTAGCCCTTCGCCCGCTCCGCCCGCGGCGCCCGATCCGCCCACTCCCAGAACTCGGCGGAGTGCCCGGCGATAAACGTGTGCACCAGCTCGTGGACGATCACGGCGTCGAGCACGTAGTCGGGGACGTCTTTGAGGCGGGAGCTGATCCGGATGTCGCCGGTGGTCGTGGTGCACGACCCCCAGCGCGTCTGCTGGTTGTTCACCCAGCGGATGGAGCCGACGCGGGCGCGGCCGTCGAGCACGGTGTCGTTCAGCTGCGTGGCGCGGGCGGTGAGGGTGGCGTCGTTGAGCGCGCTCGCCTGCGTCTTCTTCGCCACGCGCGCGAGCATCTCCTCCACCGTCTGGTCCTCTTGCGCCTGCGAGAACCGCGCGGGGATGCGGATCTCCACGACGCCGCCGACCAGGCGTGCCTGCACCGACCGGGTGCGGCGGGCCGAGCGGATGACGCGGTAGGGCTGCTCGCTCACGCGCGTCACCGGAACTCCGCGAGCGTGTCCAGCACGCCCTGGCCGTACTGCTCAATCTTGGCGGGGCCGACGCCGGAGATGCCGAGGAGCTCGTGCTCGTCGGCGGGCATGGCCTCCGCGATGGAAAGCAGCGTGGCGTCCGTGAACACGATGTAGGCGGGCTTGCCGGCCTCGCGCGCCTGGTCCCTGCGCCAGCGCTTGAGGGCGCCGAAGACGGCTTCGTCGTAGCTGGGCTCGCAGTCCTCGTGGCGTCCCAGCGTCTTCTCCGCGGGGGTGAACAGCAGGTTGTTGCACACGCGGCAGCGGCGGTTGCGCTTCAGCCGCTCGGGGGCCTTCTCCACCTCCAGCTCGGGGGCGATGCCGTCGAGGAAGCGCGAGCGGCTGCGCGACTTGCGCCCGCCCTCCTGCCTGGCGAAGGACCAGGACAGACGCAGGTGCTCGCGGGCGCGCGTCACGCCGACGTAGAACAGGCGGCGCTCCTCTTCAACCTGGTCATCGCCCGCTTTGATCGCGTGCGAGATCGGCAGCGTGTTCTCCACCAGACCGACCAGGAATACCGCGTCCCACTCCAGGCCCTTCGCAGCGTGCAGGCTGGCCAGGGTGACGCCGTCCACCGACGGCGGCTGCTTCGCGTCCGCGCGGCGGCGCAGCGACATCAGCACCTCCGGCAGGGTCTCCGCCTCGTGGCTGCGGACGATTTCCTCGATGAGGTCCACCAGCGCGCCGAGGGTCTGCCAGCGTTCGCGCGCCTTCGCGCCCTCCGGCTCGGTCGGCGTCAGCCCCAGGGGGCCGAGGGCGGCGCGGGCCACCGTCACCGGATCGTCCGGCAGGTCTCCGCGGCGCGATGCAGCAACGAGCGCGCGGATCGCCTCACGGATCTCGCCGCGCTGGAAGAAGCCCTCCCCGCCGCGGACCTGGTACATGATGCCCGCGTCCGCGAGCGCCGCTTCGAACGCCGCCGACTGCGCGTTGATGCGGTAGAGGACGGCGATTTCTCGGGCGGGCACGCCGGCGTCGAGAAGCTCCCTGATCTGGATGGCTACCTCGCGCGCCTCGGTCGGCTCGTCATCGTACGCGGTGAACGTGGGCTGCGGGCCGTGCTCGCGCATGCCCTGCAGCTCGAGTCGGGTGCCCGCCTCGCGCCCCTTCGCCTTGCCAATCACGGTGTTGGCCAAGTCCGTGATCTCCGGGGTCGAGCGGTAGTCGCGCTGCAGCTTCACGACGGTCGCGTGCTCGTACGTCCGCGAAAAGTTCAACAAGTATTCCGGGGTCGCGCCAGTAAACGAGTAAATGGTCTGGTTGGCGTCGCCGACGACGGTGAGGTCGTCGCGCTGGCCCAGCCACCCCTCCAGGACGCGCTGCTGCAGCGGCGTGACGTCCTGATACTCGTCCACCACGAAGGACTGGTACTGGGCGCGGAACTCCTCCGCCACCGCGGGCGCGTTCTCCAGCGCGCCCGCGACGTGCAGCAAGAGGTCATCAAAGTCGAGCAGCATGCCGTCCGGCGACGTCTTCGACTCCTCGTAGGCGCGGTAGACCTGGGCCACCTTCGCCGCGTCCGCGGGCGGGGTGCGCTTCGTCCCCGCGACGCGCTCGGCGTAGTCGTCCGGGCCGATGACGCTGGACTTCGCCCACTCGATCTCGCCGAGGAGGTCGCGCACCATTTCCTTGCCGGAATCCAGCCCGGCGGAGCGCGCCGCGCGGCCAACGAGCGGGAACTTGTTGTCCAGCAGCTTCCACGGCAGGTCACCGGCGATCTGGGGCCAGAAGTACTGCAGCTGACGGCGCGCCGCAGCGTGGAAGGTGCGGGCCTGCACCCCGCCCACCCCCATGGTGCGCAGGCGGTCGCGCATCTCGCCCGCGGCGCGTTGCGTGAACGTCACCGCCAACACCTTCGTGGGCGCCACGATCCCCTGGTCCACCAGGTTGGCAATGCGGTACGTGATGGTGCGCGTCTTTCCCGTGCCGGCACCCGCGAGGATGCACACCGGGCCACGCGGAGCGGTGGCTGCCACGCGCTGGTCCTCATCCAACAAACTCAAGTCCACTGCCATCGGTGCGTCCTTTGTCCTTCCCTCTTAGATCTCGCCTGCGGCCCAGCGCTCGATCAGCTGCCGGGCGATGCTGCCTTCGGGCGCGAGCGTAAGCTCGCCCAGGTCCTCGCGCGTCGCCCAGATGACCTGGCTGAGCTCTCCATCTGTGTCCCCCACCTGGGCGTCGTTGACGGTGCGGGCGCGGAAGCCCAGCATCAGCGAGCCCGACAGCGCCCACGGCTGGGACCCAACATACGTGATGTCGGTGACCCGCCGCCCCGTCTCCTCCATGACCTCGCGCGCGAACGCGTCCTCCGCGCTCTCGCCCACGTCCATGTAGCCGGCGATGCAGGTGAAGAACCCCGGGCGGCGGCGGTTTTCCCCCAGCAGGATGCGGTCGCCGGCGGCGTGCTCGACGACCCCGATCACGCACGGGTCGATCCGCGGGAAGATCGGCGTGCCGGACGCGCCGCGGGCGACGATCCCGGACTCGCCCCAGGTCAGCGGCGAGCCGTCCGTCGGGTCGAAGGCGTAACGCTCCCGCGCAGCCAGCAGGCCGACGGCCCGGGAGACGAGGTAGTTGTCCGCATGGTTGCGCGCGTGGCCGGTGCGCGGGGCGAGGTCGGCGGCGCTGGCGGAGCGCAGTCGCGCGGCGGTGACCTCGGGCGTGATCTGCACCCGGGTGGTCACCTCGATCCCCGCCGGAAGCTCCGGAAACAGGAGTGGTGCGCCCTCGGCGGTGAGGGGGAGGTGCGAGGTGGCGTCGATAAGCAAGAGCACGGGCGCGCTACTCCGACGGCTTCTGCGCCTCGGGCGACTCCTGCGGCTGGGTCATGCGCACGTAGAGCAGGCGGTCGCCGGGCTCGACGGTTTCCGCCTCGGGCACGTCCATGCGGTAGAGCTCGCCGGAGCGGACGACGCCGAGCACGATGTCGGCGAGGTGGCGCGGGTTGGAGCCGACCTCGTCGTCTGCGATGGGGCGCTCCGCCACGGCGAAGCCCTCGTCGGGGCTGAGCAGGTCTTCCATCATCTCCACCACCGGCGGGGTGACGGTGGCGAGTCCCAGCAGGCGGCCCGTCGTTTCCGCGGAGACCACCACGGAGTCCGCGCCGGACTGCATGAGCAGGTGCTGGTTTTCGCTCTCGCGGGCACTGGCCACGATCATGGCGCTGGGGGCAAGCTCGCGCACGGACAGCGTGACCAGGACCGCGGTGTCGTCCGAGCTCGGGGCCACCACGACGGAGCGGGCGCGGGTGATGCCGGCGACGCGCAGCACGTCGGACTTGGTAGCGTCGCCGTGGACGGTGACCAGGCCGCGCTTCTCCGCCTGGCCCAGGGTGACCGGGTCCGAATCGATGACGACGATGCTGGTGGGCGCGGTGTCCCCGGCGAGCAGGGCGTCCACTGCGGAGCGCCCCTTCGTGCCGTAGCCGACGACGATGGTGTGATTACGCACAGTTCTCCTCCACTGCTGAATTTGGAGTGTCTTACGGGAGTCCTCCGTAAGCACGGACAGGGTCGTGCCGACCAAGAGCATCAGGAAGGCGACGCGGGCCGGAGTGACCACGAAGATGTTGACCAGCCGCGCCCCCTGCGTCACCGGCGTGATGTCGCCGTAGCCGGTGGTGGACAGCGACACGGCCGAGTAATACAGGGCGTCCACAAACGTCAGCGGCTCCGAGTAGCCGTTCGAGTCCAGGTACACGATGAGCGCCATGGCCACGACCAACACGGCCGCGTAGCCAAAGCGGCGGGCAATGAGCACCCACGGCGTCGTGCGCTCCGCGGTCGGGATATTGATGACGTCCAGGAGCGTATGGACTGGGATGTCGTCGCGCTCCTCGTCGTCGCGGACCCGGTCGCGCCAGGCAAAGGGGTAGCGAAGCTGCATCGAATCGGGCTCCCTTCTGCTCTATCGCTCCGCCGCAGGTACGGCAGGGTCGGTGGACGGAATTGTCTCCGAATCCGAAACACTATCACCGTCAACGTCGAGGAGCTGTTCCAGCTCGTCCGCGCCCGGCAGGTGCTCGGGTGCGAAGGTCTCGCCGGTGCGCACGTAGAAGAACACCGCGCGCACGGGGGCGCCATCGCCCGCGATCCGGCGCCACGCTTCCTGGTAGACGGCCAACTGCAGTTTCGCTGCCTCCATCTGCGCCGGCTTCGGCTTTTCGCCGGTCTTCCAATCCACGACGACCCACCCTGCGCCGCCCGCGTCCCGGAACACGGCGTCCATCCGGCCGCGCACCACGGAGGTGCCCAGGGCCAGCTCAAACGGGTATTCCACGTGGGCCGGGGTCCGGGCGGCCCACTCGCTGCGCTCGAAGGAGTCCTTGAGTCGGCGCAGCGTCGCGGCGTCCACCTCCGCCTCGTCGCCGCCGGGCAGCTCGTCCTCCGTGAGCAGCGGGCGCTGCCCGTAGAACTCTTCCAGCCATTCGTGGAACGCGGTGCCGCGCTTGGCGTAGGTGTTCGGCTTGAACGGGACCGGCCTGCGCGCTCGGCGCGCGAACTGCTCCTCGTCCGCCTTCAGCGCGACGACGTCCGAGGCCGTCAGCTCCGCGGGCATGACCACCAGCGTGTCCGGGGACTTCGCCCGCTCGTGTTCCTCGATGAGCGCGGTGACGTCGCGTTCCCACAGCGAGAAGAGTTCGCCCTCCGCGAGCTCGGGCAGCTTCTCGACGCCACGCACCCGCCCCGCGGCCTCCACCTCCCCCGGGGCGAGCTGGTAGGCGGGCCAGGTGCCGGTGGCGGGGGCGTCGACAAGCGTCGGGGCGTCCTCGGTGGGCGTTTTCTCGGCCTCGGCTGCCTCGGCCCACTCGACCGTCTCGGGGACCAGCTGGCGCAGCGGGGCGAAGTGCTCGTAGGGCTTCGCGTCGCGGCGCACGTCGGGTTTGCGGCGCGAGCCGGTGATGAGGAGCTTGCGCTCCGCGCGGGTCACGGCAACGTAGAACAGGCGCGCCGATTCTTCCGCCAGGCCCGCGCGGACGAGCTTGAGCCAGGCGTCGGCGGTCTTTTCAAACTGGGTGCGGTTTTCTACCTCACCGAAGTCCGGCAGGTATTCGGGGTTGCCAAAGGACGCGTCGGGCACGCGCTGGACCCAGGTGAGGAATGTCTCCGCCTTGGCCGCGTACGTGTTGGCGTCTGCGTGCAGGACGGCGACGGTGTCCCACTCCAGTCCTTTCGCCTTGTGCGCTGTGAGGATCTGCACCCGGTCCGTGCGCGTCGGCACGTTGCCGGGTGCCAGGCCGTCCTCGTGCTCGCGGGCGAGCGCGAAATAATCCAGCAGCCCCTCCACGCTGGTGCCGGGGTAGGCAGCGACCGCGGAGAGCAGACTGTCCAGGTGGACGGTGCCTGCGGTGTTGCCCATCCCCTGGCGGGCCAGGACCTCGGTGCGGATGCCAAAGACGTCGATGATGTCCGCGAACAGGTCAGGCAGGCGTTTGCCCAGGCTGTTGGTGCGCAGGGAGCGGAGCTTAGCCGCCAGGTCCTGCAAGCGGCGCAGTCCTTCCTCGCTGTATCGCTCGGGCTCGCCCAGGTCCGCCACCGCGTCGGCGAGGCCTGCGGGGCGATCGGTAGACGCATTGAGTTCCGCGGCGCGGGCCACGAGCTCGTCCAGCTGGGCCGCCAGCCGCTCCTGCGCGGTCTGCGGGTCCGCGTGCTCGGGCCCGCTGGGGTCGGCGCCGGCGCTGGCCCCGGTCGCGCGCAGGTTCACCGCACGCGAGGCCAGCGCGGCGAGGTCCGCCAGGCCCAGGCCGACGGCGGGGCCGCCGAGGATGCGCAGCGCGGCTGCCGAGTCCGCGGGCCGCACCAGCATCGTGGCCACCGCGAGGGTGTCGGCGACTTCAGGGATGTCCAGCAGCCCGCCCACGCCGACGATTTCGAAGGGCACGCCGCGCTCCGCGAGCGCCTCCGCCATCTCGGCGGAGTGCCGGTTCTTGCGCACCAGCACGGCGGCGGAAAACGGTGCGTTGTCTCGCGCGCATTGTACGTATTGGGCGGCCAGATCGTCCGCCACGAACGCGAGTTCCTCGTCGTTGGTGGCAAAGAAGCCGAGTGCGACCTCGCCTTCTTGCGCCCCGGGGCGGGCCGCCAACGGCGCGACGGCGCGGTTGTCCCCGCGCCCGAGGACCGCGTCGGAGATGCTGTTCGCCAGCGCGAGGACCTCAGGCGGGTTGCGCCAGGACGTGGTCAGCTGCTTCTTCGGCGCGGGTGCGCCGCCCGCGGCCGGGAAATCGTGGACGAAGGCCTGGAGGTTGGCGGCGGTGGCCCCGCGCCAGCCGTAGATGGCCTGCATCGGGTCGCCGACGGCGGTCACGGTCAGGTCTGGGTCCGCGCCCTGCCCGAACAGGTTACGCAGCAGCACGCGTTGGGCGTGTGAGGTGTCCTGGTACTCGTCAAGCATGACCACACGGAAGCGCTGGCGCTGCGCCTTGCCCACGCTCTGGTGGTCGCGCGCCAGCTTGGCCGCAACCGACATCTGCTCATTAAACGTGACGACCCCGCGCGCCCGCAGCTCCTCGTTCAGGGCCCGGGCCAGCGGCAGGTATGCGCGGCGTTCCTCCTGGGTCGCGCGCCATCCGCGCAGCTTCTTGGTGAATTCGGTGCGCGCCCGCGGCGCCAAGGGCAGCGATTCGGTTTCCGCGAGGAACGCCACCGCCTCCTGGTCTACCTCGTCGGGCGTGGTCAGCTCGTTGCCCATGGAGGTCATCAGCGCCAGCAGCCCGTCCACCACGGTGGACACGGACGGGTTGCGCCCGTCGGCGGAAATGATGCGTCCGGGGTAGTCGGTGACCACCTCCGTGGCGATGGCGTACAGTTCCGCCGCGGTGATGAGCCGCGAGTCCGGTTCCACAGGAACGAGCAGCCCAAACTCGCGGACGAGGTCCCCCGCGTACGCATCGTACGTAGCTACGGTCGGGGCGATGACCTGCAACGCGTCCGCGAGCTGCCCGCCCGGGTCCAGGCGGCGCACCAGGTCCTGGTTGGCGGCCAGCGTGCCGAGCCGGTCGCGGATGCGTTTGCCCAGCTCCTGCGCCGCCTTGCGCGTAAACGTCAGGCCCAGGATCTCGTCGGGGCGGGCGTAGCCGTTGGCCACGAGCCACACCACGCGCGCGGCCATGGTCTCCGTCTTTCCGGCCCCAGCGCCGGCGACCACCAGCAGCGGGCCCGGTGCCGCGCCGATCACGTCAGCCTGTTGCTCGGTGGGCGGGAACTTTTGCTGCAGGTACCGCGAGAGCACGGTTGGTGACATATCAGGCGTCGTCTGCGACACGGGTGACCACCTCTCCTTCCGGTTGTACTGGGCACAGGGCGCGCACCGCGCAGCGCTCACAATGCGGCCCGGCCACGGCGCGCAGCTCGGGCCCCGCCAGCGCCGCCGGCAGCGGCTCCAACAACTGTGTGAGTGCGTCCAGCTCCTCGGGCGTTTTCGGCGCCTGCTCGCGGGTGGCGCGCTTCGTTTTGTCCGCATTCGGGTAGACCAGCACGGCCCCGCCCACCTCCAGCGGCTCGTCGCCGTCGCGCGCGGTGGTGACGGCGTTCCCGTCGATCCGCCCCCGCGACAGCGCCAGCTGGTAGGCGGCGAGCTGCATGTTCTCGGCCGTGTCGGCGTTCGTTGGCACCGCGCTGCCCGTCTTCAAGTCCACGATGTGGACCTTCCCGGAGTCCTCGCGCTCGAGCCTGTCCAGCCGCCCGGCGATGCGCACCGTATCGTCCACGTCCACGCTCACCGGGATCTCCACCCCAACCTGGGTAAACGCGCTTCTGGATTCCTCCAGCCACTGCGCGGTCCGCTCCAGCATTGCCTCGAAGTCCGCCACGTCGCGCTCCGCCTTCCACGCCGGCCCATCCTCGGCGTCGCGCCGCGCCGCCACCGCCGCCGCGCGCGCCGCCGCCTCGTCCACGCCGCGCCCCAGCGCCTCCAGGTACGCGTGCGCCATCGACCCGTAAATCATCGCCAGATTGTCATCCAGCCCAACCATCCGCTCAAGCACCTCGCGCATCGGGCACTGCAGTAGCCGCTCGATGCGCGACGGTGACAGCGTCGTCGCCTCCGCCAGGGCAGTGCTTACCGACGCCCCTCCGATCCCCCACCACTGCCCAGGATCAGCCCCGGGCACACCGGCTCGGGCCAGCCGCACCAGCTGGCGCACCGCCTGCTCCCGCACCGCCTCGCTGCTCTCGGGCGAGGCGAGCGCCCGGCGCAGCTCCGCGACGATCTCGTCCCGGGCGAGCAGGCGCACCCGCGCCTCCGGCTCCGCGTCGCCCCCGACCCCGCTGGTCTCTCGGGCGAGCTCCACGTCCTGGGCCTCGATGTCGAAGTCGCGACAGTACTCCTCGATGAACCGCGAGGGGACGATCAGCTCGTCACCGTCCTGATCGTCCACCGCGGTGACGAGAACGCGATCCGTCGCGCGCGTGACCGCCACCCAGAACAGGCGGCGCTCCTCGGCCAGGCGCTCGGCCGTCCGCGAGATCGGCACGTTCGGCTCGACCCCGTTGTCCAGCAGGTCCATGAGGTCCTCCTGGCGGAAGAGCGAGCCGGTTTCTCCCAGGCTCGGCCACGAGTTCTCCTGCACACCGGCCACGATGACGCGCGCGAACTCGCGGCCCGCCACGCCGTGCGCGGTGAGCAGCGCCACTGCGTCGGGCGCCGCGCTGCGGCGGTCGCGCACGCCCGTCGGCAGCTCCTGCGCGTCGATGTCCGCCACGAACGAGTCCACTCCTGCTGCTGCGCGGCGCTCGGTGAAGTCGCCGGCGGCGTCGAAAAGCGCCATGACCGCGTCCAAGTCCCGGTCCGCCTGCGAGCCGCTCGCCCCGCCGCGCAGGGCGACCGCGAGCAGGTGGTCCGACAGCCCGGTCGCGTGCCAGAGCGCCCAGAGCACCTCCTCCACGCTGCCGCCGTCCGCCTGCGCGCGCCTGGCGGCGTCGAGCACCCGCCGCACGCGCGTGAGGATCGAGAGCTCGCGGTCCGTGAGCACGGGGCCGAAGTCCGGCAGCTCCGCAGGGCTGAGCAGCAGGCGGCGCAGACTCTCCTCCGCGCGCACCTCGGGTTCCCAGCGGCGCAGGCCGCGCAACAGGCGGCGCAGGGTGACGGGGTCGGCGCCGCCGACGGGGCCGAGCAGGAAGTCGCGCCACTGCGCGGGGGTGAGCTCCTGGTCCAGCGCGCGCAGGCCGGTGAGCAGGGCCGCGACGATGCGCTGCTCCCCGAGCACCACGTCGGTGGGGTTGAGCATCACCGGCACCCCGGCGTGCAGCAGCGCGCGGCGCACCGGCTCCAGCATCGGCGTGGAGCGCACCACGACGGCCATGTCCCGGTAGGCCACCCCGTCCTCCAAGTGCGCGCGGCGCAGGGCGTCCGCCACCGCGGCGTGCTGGGCGGCGTCGCTCCGCGTGACGGCCACGCGCCGCTCGGGGTCGCGCCGCGACTCCCCCAGGTCGATCACCTGGTGGTCGAGACCGCCCAGGTCGTGGAAGAAGCGCGGGGAGGCGCCGCGGAAGTGGAAGATGGACTGGGCGACGTCTCCCCCGACCACGCCGAGGTCTGCGCCGGAAAGGAGCCGCCGCACGAATTCGGCGGGGGCGGGGGCGAGGTGCTGGGCATCGTCGACAAGCACTGCGTCCCACCTAGGCACCTCCCCGCGCAGGACCTCGCTGACCAGCTCGGACGCGGAGAATCTGGTGGCCGGGGTGAGCGCCATGACCTGCTGGTACTCGCGCAGGAAGTCGGCGGAGGCGCACCAGATGGGCACGTCGTAGCGCTCGCCGAGTCCGCGCAGCTCGTCGGCGGTGAGCCCGCGCTCGACCGCGCGCAGGAGCACATCGCGCAGCTGTCGGGCAAAGCCGAGCATGCCCATCGCGGGGCGCAGCTCCTCGGGCCAGGTGCCGCGTACGTCCTTCACCTGGCCGGCAAGAAGCTCGCGGATCACGGCGTCCTGCTCGGCGCCGGAGATCAGGCGGATCTCCTCGTCGAAGCGCTGCCGCAGCACCGCGAACGCGAGCGAATGGACGGAGCGCACCATCGGCTCGCTGGCGACAAACCCGCTGCGCGCGAGCCGGTCGGACATCTCTGCGCGCAGCCGGGCCGCCGCCTCCTTGGAGTCCGTGACCACGACGACGCCGCTGGCGTCCCCGCCTTGCTCGGCCAGCCGAAGCGCCGCGGCCACCGCCGTATCCACTAGGAAGCTGGACACGCCGGAGCCGGCCTCGCCGGTGACCTTCCACAGCCCGCTCGCCGGAAGCGCAACGGGCCAGGAGCGCTGCGCGGTCGTGCGGCGGCGCGGGACAAGGCGCGCGCGGGGGATCCGCGCGGCGGGGGTCATCGGGTCGGTGCGTGGGGTTGGCATGCGCCCTAGTCTGCCAGGCTAGGCGGACACGAGGACCTCACGCACCCACGAAACCCTCGAACCTATGTTCGCTCCCGCGGTACGGGCTGCGATTTCACGGAACTCGAGCGCCCGCTCCGCCAAGAACCCCACGTCGGGGATGTGCGCCCAGCGCGACACCACGCCGTCATCCACCGCCCCGGCGAGCAGGCCGTCCACCATCGTCAGCGCGGCGGTATACCCGCGGGGGCGCGGGCTCACCGAGGGCACCAGCTCCGTCACCACCGGCGCATCCGTGCCGGAAAACAGGCAGCAGGCGAGGAAATCGATATGTGCGGTGACCAGCTGGTTCTCCGCGGGGTCCAGGTCGAAGCCTCGCCAGGCCGCGCGGTCCGCCTCCGCCCATGCATCGTCGCGGGGTGCGGGTGGGGCGTTGAACTGGGTCAGTGGGGCGTCGATAAGCAACGCCGCAGCGATCGCCTCATCGACGCGCGCTGCCGGCTCCCCCGGCGCGAACTCGTTGGCGCAAAACCCGTTGACCACGAGGCGGCCGTCGGTGGAGCGCACCGGTCGCGCGAAGCGGACGCCGCCGAGCGAATCGCCCAGCTTGTCGCGCACCTTGCCCGACCAGGCGGCGGTCTGCGTCGCGCGAGCCACGACAACGTGGCCGAAGCGCAGGCCGTTGTCCCACGCGGGCGAGGTCGGCGTGCCGCGCCCCTCCAACTGGAAGGCGGAAAGTACGTGCTCCGGAATCAAGGCGCCCCCTAGCTCGCCGCAGGGCGCGGGTAGGGCCACGGGTTGGCCAGGCACGTGTCCGGGTTATCCGGGTAGACCTCTTCCGGGTCAAAGGAGTGCAGCTGGCCGTTGTTCAGGCTCAGGGTCTGCTGCATCATCACCGGCGCGAGGGCGCCATCCGCCGGGCACGGCTCGTGCGATGCGAAACCAAGAGCGTGCCCCACCTCGTGGTTGATCAGGTACTGGCGGTAGCGGCCCAGGTCGCCCTCGAACGGCGCTGCGCCGCGCACCCAGCGGGCCTCATTGAGCACGACGGTGTCATCTCCCGTGATCTTGGTCCGGCAGCTCGTCTCCATGTCCAGCTCCATGCCGCACATCTCCTGCGCGGTCTTCAGCGAGGTAAGGCGGATCTTCACGTCCGGGTTGTCAGCGCCGGAGACGTGCTCGAAGCGGAAGCGCGGGTCGTTGGTCCAGCTGCGCGGATCCAGCAGCGTCGCGTCCACCATTTCAGCGACGGCTTGGTCGCCGCCGTACAGGTTGGTATCCACCCCATTTTCCACCTCGACGACGTAGCGCAGCGTCAGCTCGTCGCCATTGCCCCCGTTGGCGCCCGGCGCGCCCACCTCGCGGTATGTGCCCTCTCCGGCCTCCGCGATCGGTCCGCCCGGCGGCAGCTCCAACGCGTTCTGCTCCCCCTCCGGCAGTTCGGCGGGCTTGCGCTCGACGTCGCCCTCGTCACTGCTCGAATCCTGGCCCGCGGCGCCGATTCCGCGCTCGGAGTGCCCCTCCGAACCGGCAGCGTCCACCACGGGAGAGCCCGGGTTTTGGAACATGTTCACTACGACGAGCAGCGTCAGGACCGCGAGGACCGGGATTGCGTAGGCACGCCACCCGTACTCGCGGGCAAAGCGGACGAGGCGGCCTTCGCCGCCGTCATCGTCGCCATCCCACTCACCGAAGAAGTCCTCCGCGTTGGCGTTTGCGTCATCCGCACCCGGTGCGTCCACATCGCGCCGGTCGTTCGCGTCGGGCCACTCGGCGTTGCTCTGCCTCGTCGTCATAACCTCTCAATCTATCGCATGAAGCCGACAGAGCGCGCGGTGGTCGAGCCCTGCTCCACGTACGCGATCCGGTCCGTGCGGATGAGGTAGGTACGCTCCTTCTCATCCACCACCTTCAGGGTCGACTGCCCGGACTCAATCGCCTGTTCAACCACGCTGAGGATGTCCTCCTGCCCTTCCGGCAGCTTGATCACGAGTTCGCGCGCGGTGTCGGCCAGACCAAACTTGATGTCCATAAAAGCGGGTCACGTTCCTTCACTAGTAGTTTTGCTTGTACCGGCTCGTTGTTAAGCGGTGGCCCTATTGTAACGGCCCCAAGCTAAGATGAGCGTGTGCCTAGATCAGCTGAGAGTGAACACCGCCCCGCCCCGACATTCGAGGAACTCGGTGTCGCCGCCGAGCTGCTCGACGCGCTGGCAGAGCAGGGCATCGAGCGGACCTTCTCCATCCAGGAGCTGGCCATCCCACTCGCGCTCGACGGGCGCGACCTCATCGGGCAGGCCCGCACCGGCATGGGCAAGACCTACGCCTTCGGCATCCCCCTGCTGGACCGCGTGTTTGATGACGCCGCGATTGCGGAACTCGACGGCACGCCGCGCGCCCTCGTCGTCGTGCCCACGCGCGAGCTCGCCGCCCAGGTCGGCGAGGACCTCGAGCGCGCCTCCATACACACCCCGGTCCGTGTCGCCACCATCTACGGCGGCACGCCGTACGAGGAGCAGCTCGCGGCTATCGACGCCGGCGTGGACGTCATCGTCGGCACCCCGGGACGCCTGCTCGACCTCCTGCAGCGCGGCGACCTCTCGCTGAGCCAGGTGGCCATCCTCGTGCTCGACGAGGCCGACGAGATGCTGGACATGGGCTTCCTTCCCGACATCCAGAAGCTCTGGTCGGCGCTGCCGCAACAGATCCAAACCATGCTCTTTTCCGCGACGATGCCGGCGCCGATCCTCACGCTCGCCCGCTCAATGATGCGCACCCCCGTGCACATCCGCGCCGAGGCACCGAACGCGTCGGCCACCCATGCGAGCACGAAACAGGTGGTGTTCCGCTCCCACCGGATGGACAAGCCGGAAGTCCTCGCACGTCTCCTGCAGGCCCCGCACCGCGGGCGCACCATTATCTTCGCACGGACGAAGCGCACCGCCGCCGAGGTCGCCGAGGACCTGGCGCAGCGCGGCTTCCCCGTCGGCACCGTCCACGGTGACCTTCGCCAGGAGGCGCGGCAGAAGTCACTCGACGCGTTCCGCACCGGCGAGGTGGAGATCCTCGTGGCCACAGACGTCGCGGCCCGGGGCATCGACGTCGACGACGTCACGCACGTGGTGAACTACCAGACCCCGGATGACCCGATGACGTACGTCCACCGCATCGGACGCACCGGGCGCGCCGGCCACTCCGGCACGGCGGTCACCCTGGTCGGGTTCGACGAGCAACACAAGTGGGAACTCATCGATTCCGAGCTCTCGCTAGGCAAGAAGGAGCTGCCCACCTGGTTTTCCACCTCCCCGGAACTGTTCGAGGCGCTGGACATTCCGGACTCGGCTGCACCAACCGTGGGCCGCCCGCGTAAAGTTCTCGGGGCGCGGCCAAAACGGCCAGCGGAAAAGAGCCAGAAAAAGCAGGGAAGGAACCGGCGTTGAATAGACCGTTGCGACGTACCCGGGGCGATCTGATCGCCACCGGTGTCATAACCGCCGTATCGGCAGGCCTCCTGGCCACAGCGTTCTTCACCGCGCCGATTCGCTCCTCTGAGCTCACCCCGGCTGCCGAGCAGCAGGAGGACTACGGCCAGTTGGCGGTCGTGCCGGAGTCGCTCACCGAGTCGTTCCGCCTGCCCGACTCCTCCCCCAACTCGGCTCCGCTGGTGGTCAACGGCCTCATCATCACGTACAACGACCACACCATCACCGCCACCACCCCGGAGGGCGACACCGCCTGGACGTATACCCGCGACAAAGAGCTGTGCACGCTCGCCGGAGCGTGGGACAAGGTGGTTGCGGACTACCGCGGCAATGGCGGCTGCGGCGACGTCGTGGGGATTGACGCGAAGACCGGCGAGTACGCGTCGACACGCTCCGCCCCAGGCCCCGAACAGGTGGCGAACGTCTCCTCCAACGACCGCGTCGGGTACGTCAGTTCCCAGCACGTCGAGCTGTGGCGCTCTGACCTGGTGCGCACCGTGGAGTACGGCACCATCGAGGCCCCGCAGGAGCCCGACATGCAGCCCAACGAGTGCCCGATCACGTCGGCGCTCACCCGCACCGAGCTCCTCGCCGTCACCGAGGTGTGCGACGGCGGCACGTTCCTCCGCTTCCAAAACGCCACCCCGGAGGACTCCCGCTCCCCGGAGATGAACGGCTCCGTCGAGCTCCCCGAGGGCGCCTACCTCGTCGGTATCTCCCAGGACGCCGCCGCGATCTACGACCCGCAGTCTTCAGAAGTACGCTCCTACAACAAGGACGGCAAGGAGCTCAAGGTCTCGGAGGTCCCGGAGCTGCCAGAGCCTGAGCAGCTTGACGACGCCACCCGCATCCTCCCCGTCCACGACCTCCCCCACCACATGACGTACCACGTGGGCGACTACCTTCTGCTCCTGGACCCCGCCGAGCTCAACGTCACCGGCGTGTTCCAGGGCGCGAAGGGCACCGGCTTTGCCGCCGACGACCGCCTCCTCTACGCCTCGGATTCCGGTGTCGCGGTCATCAACTGGGACAAAAACTCCGTGGAGAAGATCATCCCCGTGGACCGCGGCGACTACAACGGGCCGATCTCCATCGACTCCGCGGGCGCCACCGTGGTGGAAAAGCGCGGCGACGAGATCGTCGCGCTCAGCGCCGAGTAGTCGCGGGCACCGGGGCGTCGATTAGCGCTCTGCTTTGCGCAGCTCGTAACGGGCTTCGTTGTACTGCGCCGTCTGCGGGTGGAACACGGTGAACAACACGAGTGCGGCGGAGATGCCGGTAACGATGCCCAGGGCGACCGCGCCTCCGGTCACCATATAGAAGGCGACACCGATGAGGATCGCCTGGATCAGGACGATTGCGCCCGTGCTGCGCGGCCGGCCCTGCAGCGTGCGTATGGCCACGAACGCGACAAAGCCGAAGATGATAAGCAGGAAGACCGCAGTGCCAAGGGGGACGAAGTGCGTCGCTGCGGAATCGGATTCCAGCGAGCTGTCCTGCACCCCGCGGACCTGGGCGACGAGGAGGCTGCCCGCGTACACAAATATGGCAAGGCATTGGACGAGGACGACGACGGCGCCGAACCGCATGATGGGCGGAACCACCGTGGAGGCACGCCGTGCCGTTTCCAGGTCCATTGGCGGGCGTGGTTGACGAGGAGAACGGGATTTCTTTTCAGTCACGTCTTGTTAGTCTAACCGTCACTTTGCGGTCGACTTCACCGCGACATCACCGGCTGCAGTAGCAGCACCGTCACAGCCATCGCGGAAGAACCGGGGCGGAATCACAGTTTCTTGATTTGACCTTCCCACCCGCGTGTGCGTGCGCAAAAATTCCCATTTGCGCAGTTCAAACCGTTGATGACGCGTTCCCAAATTCGTTGGAAATCCCAATATGAACTGCGCGGAGGGGAAAAATTCATATGATTAGTGTCACATTTCGGCCTATACCCCTAGCGCGCATTGGCAATTCGTGCCATTATTCTCAGGTAGCAAAAACAACGGGCTGGTAACACAGCCCTTAACCCCAAGACACCACAGGGTTAACGCCAGGGAAACCGGCAGCCGGATCCCACCGCTGGGAACACCGCCCGGAACCTGGAATCAAACTTAGTTTGCAGCTCGCCTCCCGCGAAGAGGCGAAGAAGTGGTGTGCGCGAAACCTGTTCAACGCTTATGTAAGGAGTATTTCATCATGGATTGGCGCCACGAAGCAATTTGCCGCGACGAGGACCCGGAACTGTTCTTCCCTGTCGGTAACTCCGGCCCGGCTCTGTCCCAGATTGCCCAGGCTAAGATGGTCTGCAACCGCTGCCCCGTCACTTCCCAGTGCCTGAAGTGGGCCCTGGAAACCGGCCAGGACGCCGGCGTGTGGGGCGGCCTGTCCGAGGAGGAGCGTCGCGCCATCAAGCGTCGCAACAAGGCACTGGCTCGCAACCGCGCCCGCCTGTCTGCGTAACGCGAACTCCCCCACTCCGCATCACGCATCGCGTCGCCCGGGCGTACATCCCCGTGAAGCAGGGACAATTTCCCTGTAGGCACGTCCGAGCGATAAAGTGGAGTACCTGAACTTTGATCGCCCAGAACCGAACAGAACTAAGGAGGCTCCCATGAGCAAGCGTGGTCGTAAGCGCAAGGACCGTCGCAAGAAGAGTGCAAACCGCGGCAAGCGTCCTAACTCTTAAGAACAGCGCAGCGCCCCCTCCCCGACTTTCCCACAATGTCGGCGAGGGGGCGTTGTCATGCGCGGGGTCGGCGGCGCTTGTTGCTGGCTTGGTTTGTTGCTGGCCTGATTGCTCTGTCCGGGCGCGCTGCCTACCTCGGTGAGGATCGCGCCAACCGCAAGGACGCATCAAACGGAGCTAGCTCCATCTGGCCCGCCGACACCAACAAAACCCCAGGTCGGCACCCAACCCACCACCCAAACGGAGCTAGCTCCATCTGACCGCGCGCCGCCTCACCAAGAGACGCCACCTCACCAAGAGACGCCACCTCACCGCACCCAAACTCAAGTCCCCCCAGAACCCGGAAAACTCCGCCTCCGCGCACGAGAAACCCTGGCGTAGATACGCCAAAGGCCTGGCCAACATGGCCAGGCCTTCCGCACAATCCGTCTCGCTTAGCCGAACACGCTTAGCCGAGCACCCCGGAGCCGAGGGCAGCGGCAGCGCCGCCGATAATGGCTAGGATCGCGATGATCGGCACGATGATGGCGGCGATGTTCGGGCCGCCTTCCGTACGGCTGTCGTCGGAAGCCGTGTGCAGCTCCTTCTTTTCCGGCTGGTCCTGCGTCTTCGGCGACGCCACCGTGGTCATTGCGCCGTCGTCGTTCTTGGTGGATTCCTTCGACTTTGCCGGTGCCGACTTCGCCGGCGCCGCCTTGGACGGTGCCGCCTCGACGGTCGGATTTGCCGTCACGGTCTCGGTCGCAGCCTCCTGAGACTTCGCGGTCTTGGTCGTCTTTGCGGGCGCGTTGGTAGCGCCTGCCATCGCTGCAGGGTTCGCGGATGCCTTGCCGGCCTTGACGTCAACGGCGAAGCGATCTTCGAAGGCGGTCTCGCCATTCTGGTTGGTGACCTTCACGTCGAGCGGCATGATGGCTGCGTCGCCAGCGGTCACCGGCACGGTGACGGTGGCCTCGTCGCGGTCGGTCAGCGCGCCGTCGAGGACGATGTCCTTGGAGGCGTCGCCGTGCGGGGTGACCACCTGGACGGTGTAGCGGTTCAGGTCCGCGCCCCTGTTGTTCACCTTCAGGGTGACTTTGCCGGCCTTGCCCGCCTCGAGGTTGGAGCTTGCCACCTCGACGTCGACGGTGCCCTCGTTCTTCTCCGCCTTGGTCAGGTCCTGCTGGTACTTGGCTGCAGTCTTCGCGGCAGCGGCATCAACCTTCGTGCTCTTGACGCCGACGGTGCCCACGGGCTTGCCAATGTGGCCGGTGTTGATGATCAGGTTGTCCCAGTCGGCGGGGACCCGGTAGTCACCGGTGTAGCAGTTTGCGCCCGGGTTGTAGCATTCCTGCGGCAGCTCGCCGCCGGAGACGGACTCGTGGTCGGAATAGTCAAAGTGGCTGAACTGGTAGAGGTAGTTCATCACCGAGTAGTAGTTGGGCAGGTAGTCGGAGTCCGGGACCTGGTTGGCAAACTTGGTGGAGCCGTTGTGGTCCAGGCCGAGGGTGTGGCCCAGCTCGTGGAGGATGGTGTTGCGGAACTGCTCGTCAGTGGTCATCCGGTCGTGGTTGGCCACGTAGAACGCGTTGTCACCAACCGTGGAGACACCCACCGAGTAGGTGCTCGGGTCCATCTGGTCGCCGACCATGCCGCTGCGGAAGACTGCGGAGCGGTCGCCCAGCATCTCATCGATGTTGTCCATGAGCTTGACGCCCTGCGGCTCGTTCTGGAAGTAGTACTTCGTATAGTCGCCGTAGACGCCACCGTGGCGCTCCGAGTAGTTCGGGATGTTGGTGTAGGACTCGCCGGCGTCGATGTGCAGGTTCACGTCGTGGTCCGCAAAAAGGTCGACAAGCTGCTGCAGGATGTCGTTGCTCGGGCGGTAGCTCTTCGTGTTTGCGTCCGCGCAGGCTGCCTGCTGCGGATTGTCAAAGCAGCCGAGAGACTCGTATTCGGACGGCATCCAGTTCATCTGCAGGAAAATGTCGGGGCGGTTCGGATCTGCGCCCCACGCGTTAAGGGGGAGCTCGGTGCCGTCGTTAAGCGTGAGCCCCTGCTCCTCCCACGCGTTGGCGAGGCCGTCGCCGTCGGTGTCCTCGGCGCCGTCCTGGGTGCGCATCGTCATCGTGGTCTCTGCAACGACGGTCTGGCCGGCGGCGATGTCGTCGAACCAGCGGCCTCGCTGGAACTGGGCACCGGACTCGTCGACGAAGCCGACCTCGTCCGGGTTGGTCGTGCCGTTGAAGGAGCTCGCAGCGCCGGAGTAGGTCGCGCCATCGAAGGAGATCTCCGTATCGTAGCCCAGAGCCTCGGGGCCGACCGTGAAGCGGCCATCCTCGTACGACCCCTGCAGCTCGCGCGCGGTGTTGATCTGGTTGGTCATGTCCAGCTGGTAGTAGGAGTCGCTGCCGCTGGTGTTCGTGATTTCGGTACGGACGGTGGCCGTGTTGCCATCGATGCGGAACTCGCGGGTGAACTGCACGCCGAGGTTGCGGTCCTCGTTGCGCATCGTGATCACGTCAGCCTTGCCGTCCTTGCGGGTCTGCACCTTTGTGTTCGCGCCGCTCATCTCAAGCTTCTGGCCGCCGAAGCGGAAGTCGATGTAGAAGGAAGAGTCCTGGGTGCCGCCGACGGAAGCCGGGTCGGTGAACTTAAAGGAGGAGATGCGTCCCTTGTCCAGCTCGACGTTGTGGAAGAAGGGGCCGACCTCGTCGGCGGTCACGGTGACCACGCTCGGGTCGTCAACAACCTTTGCCTCCGCGGGAACCCGGAAGGCGGGAACCATTACTGCGAGCGCGCAAGTGGCGGCAAGTGCTTTGCGGGCGATGGCGTTCATGACTGGTTCCTCTTCTCGGTTCAGCGGGTCGCGGGGATGGTGTCCGTGCGCTGTCCGCAGCGTGTCTGTTCTATTGTTTACGGGCTTTAGTTTATGCACAAGGACTATGCAGAGGGAAGCTGTGTAAATCCAGCTACGAATTTTTACCGTTTTACCCGTTCTATTTACTGATTGTTCAACACGCTATCAGGGTCTGGCTGGGCTTTGTGGTCACGTGCATACGTAATTTGTTCTACAACCGCCCCCGAAATACGGCCGACATTTAAGAACCATAAGAATTGTTCAACAGCCCACAAGATTGCATATTATACCTACTAAGAATAGTTATACATGCAATCACAGCTATCACTCCCAGCAACCTGGACTTTTTGGACATTCCTCCGAATAGTGAACGTTTTCCTAAGACAGACCAATCAGGAAACACCTAGGCAAAAAATACTTAGGTTTCCTCAGCCGACTGGGGCGGCAATTGTTCACCAATCGCCACCCCCGAAAATCACCCCCGTTTGCACCTGTGGAACGCTCTAAGCAAAGAACTACTATGCCCCCATATTTCAGCAAAATCTAGGCGCAAAAAATCCCGTGACCTGCGCGATCACGGGATTAATAAAAACTGGCTGATGGTCAGTTATACCGAATTTCTGTGTAACTCACAGACGTGATGGAAGCGATGATCCGGTCACGCAGCGGCTCCGGCGCCCGCGCTTCCCCGCAACAATCGCGGACCAGATCGCGCACGGCCTGCTCCGATTCAAGCCTGCCAAAGCAGTGCGGGCACGCCGCAATCTGCTCGCGAATTTCCAGTACACGCGCGGGTGGAGTATCCGGATCGAACAGCTCGCACAGCAGCGGGTGCACGTCGCTGCAGTCCCCCGAGCATCCGCCTGCACCGTCCTGGCTCCGACCAGCGGCGTCGTTGTGCTTTCCGGGCGTGCTCATCACTTCTCCTCCGCTTTCTTGGCGCTTTTCTTGGCGCTGTCCTGCATGTCAGCGTGATCCAGTCCGATGCCCTGATCGCGCGCTACGTCTTTCAACATCTCGCGCAACTGTTTTCTTCCACGGTGCAGCCGGCTCATCACCGTGCCGAGCGGAATGTCCATGACCTCGGCGATCTCCTTGTACGCCAGCCCCTCAACGTCCGCGTAGTACACGACCATGCGGTAGTCCTCGTTCAGCTCGTTGAGCGCGTGGGAAATCCGCGAATTGGGCATCAGCTTCAGCGCCTCCACCTCGGCGGATTCCAGCCCCGTCGACTCGTGCGAGCTGGACGTATAAAGCTGGTTGTCCGTCACGTCATCCGCCGAGGTCACCAGCGGTCGGCGCTGCTTTTTCCGGTACGTATTGATATACGTGTTGGTCATAATCCGGTACAGCCAGGCCTTCAGGTTCGTGCCCGGCTTGAACCGATCGAACGCGTTGTAGGCCTTCAGGTACGTCTCCTGCACGAGGTCCTCGGCGTCCTGTGGGTTCCGCGTCATCCGTAGCGCACCCCCATAGAGCTGGTCAAGCAGGGGCATGGCTTCATCAGTGAAGCGCGATTTCAGGTCTGTCTCGGGCATGCCCGCCATTGTAGGGCAACGCGCCGGGCGTACGATCGGGCGGGAGCAACCAAAAGGAGTACCAATTATGTCTGCACGCACGCGCGCGATCGCCGCGCTCGAAGGCACCGAGCACACCATCTTGGAATATGCGGCCAGCCAGGACCACTTCGGCGAGCACTCCGTCGACGAGCTCGGGGTGGACCCCGCCGCCGCGCTCAAGACGCTCGTTGTCCGCAACGAGACCAACGAGCGCGAGATGGCGCTGTGCTGCGTCCCCGTCGCCGGCCACCTCTCCCTCAAGGCCGCCGCCAAAGCACTCGGCTGGAAGAAGGCGGCGATGGCGGACCCCAAGAAAGCCCAGCACGCGACCGGCTACGTCGTCGGGGGCATCTCGCCGCTCGGTACCCTGCAGCGTTTGCCAGTGCTTATCGACGCCTCCGTCTCCCCCTTCCCCACCATCATCGTCTCCGCGGGCCAACGCGGACTCTCCGCGGAGCTCGCCCCGCAGGACCTCGCCGCCCTCACCGGCGCGGACTTCGCCGACATCGCCGCGCAGTAAGCCCCTACTCCGCGGGCACGTCCGTCAGCTCGCCGGCCCCGGTCAGCTCCGCATACTCGTTGCGCACGCTGCCCACGGCCGGGTCCGCCTCTCGCCAGCGCAGCGTGTCCGCCACCCGCGAGGGCGCGAGCAGCTCCGCAGCCTCCTCCGGGGTGCCGGACACCCACTGCTCCACCTCGTCTGCGGCCAGGAACAGCGGTAGGCGGTGGTGCAGCCACGCCATGTTCTCGGCCGCCGCGGTTGTCACCATCGTGGTGGACAACCGGTCCAGACCAGTCTCCCACAGTGCCGCGGCGAACAGCAGGCCGGACTCGGGCCGGACGAAGTAGGGCTGCTTGCTGCCCTTCTCCCCCTTCCACTCGTAGTACCCGTCCAGCACCATCAGTCCGCGGCGCGACTTGAAGGCGGAGCGGAACGAGGGTTTTTCGGCCACGGTCTCGGCGCGGGCGTTGAACAACGGCGGCCCCGTTTCGTCCTTTTTCCAGGACGGGAGGAGGCCCCAGCGGGCGGCGTCGACAAGCGCCCCCTGCTCCTGGAAGCGCACGAGCGGCACCTGCTGGGTCGGGGCGATGTTGTAGCGGGCGGGCGGCGTGCCGTCGGGAGCGTCGACGGTGCCGGCCCCGGGCAGGGTGCCGACGGCGTCAAGCAGCTCGTCGCCGGTGGTGAAGAGCACGAAACGTCCACACATGCCTCTATTATGATGGACCGCATGACTGAACTGTGGACCGCACCGTTTTCGCCCGACCCTATCTCGCACACGCAGCAGGTGCCGGGGTCGAAGTCGATGACCAACCGCGCGCTCGTCCTCGCCGCGCTCGCCAACGGCGAGTCCACCGTCGTCGGCGCGCTGCGCTCGCGAGACACGGAACTCATGGAATCCGCGCTCGCCGCGATGGGCACCACGTTCACCCACAGCGGCGAGGAAATCCGCGTCACGCCCGGCGAACTCCACGGCGCAGAGGTGGACTGCGGCCTCGCGGGCACCGTCATGCGGTTCGTGCCCGCCGTCGCCGCGTTTGCGCAGGGCCCGGTGCTTTTCGACGGCGACGTGCAAGCCAAGGCCCGCCCCATGGGCACCATCCTGGACGCGCTCCGCCACCTCGGCGTCGCCGTGGCGGGCGACGCGCTCCCCTTCACCGTCCACGGCACCGGCCGCGCCGACGGCGGCGCGGTGACCATCGACGCGTCCGGTTCCTCCCAGTTCGTCTCCGGCCTCCTGCTGGCCGCGCCGCGCTTCGACCGCGGCGTGACCATCACCCACTCCGGCGGCACCTTGCCGTCCATGCCCCACATCGAGATGACGGTGGCCATGCTTGCCGACGCCGACGTGCACACCACCGCCACCGCCCACACCTGGAAGGTCGAGCCGCAACCAATCCGGCCGAACCGGTGGGTCATCGAGCCGGACCTGTCCAACGCCACCCCGTTCCTCGCCGCCGCGGCCGTCACCGGCGGCGTCGCCGCCGTGCCGCACTGGCCGATCCAGACCACGCAGCCGGGCGACGTGATCCGCGACATCCTCGAGCGCATGGGCTGCGAGGTCGAGCTGCACGCCACCGGCGCCGACCACACCCTCCAGGTGCGCGGCCCGCAGCGCGGCAACCTGCGCGGCATCCGCCTGGACATGAGCGACATCGGCGAGCTCACCCCGACCGTCGCGGCGCTGGCCGCCCTGGCGGCCACCCCGTCCGAGCTCACCGGCATCGCACACCTGCGCGGCCACGAGACAAACCGCCTCGAGGCACTGACCACGGAGATCAACCGGCTCGGCGGCTCCTGCGAGGAGCTGTCGGACGGTCTGCGCATCTCCCCTGCCACGCTGCACGGCGGTACCTGGCACTCCTACGAGGACCACCGGATGGCCACCGCCGGCGCCATCCTCGGCCTGGCCGTGGAAGGCGTGCAGGTGGAAAACATCGCCACGACCGCGAAGACCCTGCCCGGGTTCGCCGACATGTGGACCGCGATGGTGGAGGGCTAATGGGCCGTCGCTTTTCCGACTACGACGAGTCCGACGTCCGCGTCCGCCCCGGCAAGGGCAAGCGCCCCCGCTCGAAGGACCGGCCCAGCCACAACGACGCCGTCTACGGCATGGTGGTCACCAAGGACCGCGGCCGCTGGGGCGTCGTCCTCGATGACGGCCCGGTGGTCAATTGCATCCGCGCCCGCCAGCTGAAGCGCACGAGCCTGGAGGTCGGCGACCGCGTCGGCGTCGTCGGCGATACGTCGGGCAAGAAGGACACGATCGCGCGCATCGTCAAACGCGCCGACCGCACCTCCGTCCTGCGGCGCACCGCCGACGACACGGACCCCTACGAGCGGATCATCGTGGCCAACGCGGAGCTCCTGCTCATCGTCGTCGCCGCGGCCGACCCTCCGCCGCGCACCGGCTTTGTCGAGCGCGCCCTCATTGCCGCGTTCGTCGGCGGGGTGCGCCCCGTGGTCTGCGTGACCAAGTCCGACCTCGACGACCCCACCGACTTTGAGCGCGAGATCGCAGACCTGGACGTGCAGGTGCTCCGCACGGGCACGGACGACGACCTGGCGACGCTCAAGCAGCTTCTCGACGCCCACGTCTCCGCCCTCATCGGCCACTCCGGCGTGGGCAAGTCCACCCTGGTCAACCGCATCGTGCCGGACGCCCAGCGCGAAACCGGCGACGTCTCCGGCGTGGGCAAGGGGCGCCACACCTCAACCCAATCCGTCGCCCTGGAGCTCACCGGCCCGGGCGGCGGCTGGATCATCGACACCCCCGGCATCCGGTCGTTCGGGCTGGCGCACGTCCAGCCGGAGCAGATCATCGACGTCTTCCCGGACCTGTCCGAGGCCGCGGACGCTTGCCCGCGCGGCTGCACCCACCTGGGACCGCCCGCGGACCCGGAGTGCGCGTGGGACGACTTCGCCGCCGACTCGCCTGTGGGCAGGCGAGCGGCGGCGGTGCGCAACCTGTTGGCTGCGCTGCACTCGAATAATGAGTGGGAGCTAAAGCAGCTCGATGAGGAACGGTAGCTCGCTGGGGTCGAAGAACGCCATGTAGTTGTCCTGGGCGTCGCCCACGGCCAGCTCGGCGTCCTCGTCGCCGAGATCGGCGGCGTCGATGAGCTCGGTGGCCCGCTTCGTGGCGTCCTCAGCCTCGCGCACGTCCACGTGGACGGCGGCGACGTCCTTGAGCTCGACGGGGCCGACAACCTTGACCACGGACTCGCCCATGTCCGGCTCGCCGGTGGCGTCAACGTCGGCGGACACGACGACGCGGCGGTGCGGGAAACGCTCCTCGTCGCCGATGGCGAGCAAGCGGATCGAGGCGAGCGCCGCGTCATCGAACGCGATGGCCTCGATCTCCTCCTGGTCACCGGAGGTGAAAAACTCGGTGAGCTCCGGGGTGGCGGCGAAGCCCCACCCGTTGCGGGCGTGCAGGACGCCCTGCTCGTTGAGCTGTTCCAGCATGGCGAAGGTGGCGGGGATGTAGACGCGCATTAGAACTCGCCCTCAACTCCGAACAGGGTCTGGATCTCCACCGCGGTGCGCTCGAAGGCGGTGTGCAGGATGCCGATCATGCCGAACTCGACGGCCGCGCGGACGTTGACAATGTCGTCGTCGATCATCACGCAGTCGTTGATGATCACGTCGATGGCGTCGGCCGCGGCCTGGAACGCGGCGCGGTCAGGCTTGCCCACCCCGACCTCGCCGGAGAGGACGACGGCGTCCACGTCGCCGCGGAACTCCCACTCGCGGATGGCCTCCGCCATCGGGCTGTCCGCCTCCTCGTTGGACAGGATGCCGACGGAGATCTCCTGCTTCTTCACCTCGGCGATGAGCTCGCGCCAGCGGGCGACATCCTCCGGGTCCTGGTCCAGGACGCCGGCGTAATCAATAATCAGTCCCTGCATTGCCTCTCTCCTTTCTTCACTCCCGGTAGTGTACGGGAATTTAGGCCTGCTGACCCTGCGGTGCGTCGCCGGAGCCCTCAGTGCCGTTCTGCCCCTCGAACTGCTTGCGGATGAGGAAGAGCTGGCGCACCGTCTCCTCCTGGACGGCCTCGTTCATGGCGGCGAACATGTCGCCACCTTCCTTCTGGTACTCCACCAGCGGGTCACGCTGCGCCATCGCGCGCAGGCCGATGCCTTCCTTCAGGTAGTCCATCTCGTAGAGGTGCTCGCGCCACTTGGTGTCGATGATCGGCAGGATCACGGAACGCTCGATGTTGCGCATCTGGTCATCCCCGCCGATCGCGGCGACGTTCTCCTCGAGCTTGTCGTACTGGGCCTGCGCATCGTCGATAAGCGCCTGGCGCAGCTCGGAGGCGCTGATCTCGCCCGGGCTGCCGTAGGTGGAGCCCTCGACGAGCTCTTCGGAGGACACCGTCGGGCCGTAGAGGGAGTCGAGCGCGTTCCACAGCTCGCGCAGGTCCCAGTCCTCCACGTAACCGTTCATGGTGGCTCCCTCGACGTAGGCGCCGACGGTGTCATCGATCATGCGGCGGACCTGGTCCTTGATGTCCTTGGAGCCCAGGATTTCCTGGCGCTCGCGGTAGACCACCTTGCGCTGCTCGTTGAGCACCTCGTCGTACTTGAGCACGTTCTTGCGCATCTCAAAGTTCTGGTTCTCCACGCGGGCCTGCGCGCCCTTCACGGCGTTGGAGACCATCTTCGCCTCGATCGGCACGTCGTCCGGCACGTTGAGGCGGTTCATCATGTTCTCCATGGACTGGCCCATGAAGCGCACCATGAGCTCGTCGCGCATGGAGAGGTAGAAGCGGGTCTCGCCCGGGTCACCCTGGCGGCCGGAGCGGCCGCGCAGCTGGTTGTCAATGCGGCGCGACTCGTGGCGCTCGGTGCCGATGACGTAGAGGCCGCCGGCGGCGCGGACTTCATCACCAAGCTGCTTGGAGCGCTCCTTTGCGGCCGGGAGCTGTGCGTCCCACGCCTCCTGGTAGCCCTCCTCGTTCTCAAACGGGTCCAGGCCCTGCGCCTGCAGCTTCGCGTCCAGCAGAATTTCCGGGTTGCCGCCCAGCACGATGTCCGTACCGCGGCCGGCCATGTTGGTGGACACGGTCACGCGGCCCGGCAGGCCGGCCTCGGCGATGATGCGGCCCTCTTCCTCGTGGTGCTTCGCGTTGAGCACGTTGTGCTTCACGCCCTTGCGGGTAAGCAGCTGCGACAGGTACTCGGAACGCTCCACCGAGGTGGTGCCCACCAGCACCGGCTGGCCCTTCTCCGAGTGCTCTGCAATGTCCTCGGCCACGGCCGCGAACTTGGCCTCCTGCGTCTTGTAGATCAGGTCATCGCGGTCCTGGCGCTGGTTCGGACGGTTCGGCGGGATCTGCACGACGTCCATCTTGTAAATCTGGTGCAGCTCGGCCGCCTCGGTCTCGGCGGTACCGGTCATGCCCGCCAGCTTGTCGTACAGGCGGAAGTAGTTCTGGAGCGTGACGGTAGCCAGCGTCTGGTTCTCGTTCTTGATCTCCACCTGCTCCTTGGCCTCAATGGCCTGGTGCATGCCCTCGTTGTAGCGGCGGCCGGCCAGCACGCGGCCGGTGAAGCCGTCCACGATCATGACCTCGCCCTGGCGGACGATGTAGTCCTTGTCGCGCTCGAAGAGCTCCTTCGCCTTGATGGCGTTGTTGAGGTAGCTCACCAGCTGCGAGTGCTCCGGCGCGTAGAGGTTGGTAATGCCCAGCTGGTCCTCCACGAACTCCACGCCGTCCTCAGTAATACCGATGGTGCGCTTGCGGTGGTCCACCTCGTAGTGCTTCCCTTCGCGCATGCGCGGCGCCAGCTGTGCGAAGACGGTGTAGTACTGGCTCGAGCCGTCGACGGGGCCGGAAATAATCAACGGTGTACGCGCCTCATCGATGAGGATCGAGTCGACCTCATCCACGATGGCGTAGTTGTGGCCGCGCTGCACCATGTCGTTCATGGAGCGCGTCATGTTGTCGCGCAGGTAGTCAAAGCCCAGCTCGTTGTTGGTGCCGTACGTAATCGCGGCCGCGTAGGCCTTCTTGCGCTCGTCCGGGCGCATCTCGGAGAGGATCACGCCCACGTCCAGGCCGAGGAAGTGGTGCACACGGCCCATCATTTCCGCGTCACGCTTGGCCAGGTAATCGTTGACCGTGACGATGTGCACGCCCTTGCCGGACAGGCCGTTGAGGTATGCGGGCAGCACCGAGGTCAGGGTCTTGCCCTCACCGGTCTTCATCTCGGCGACGGAGCCAAAGTGCAGCGCCGCGCCACCCATAATCTGCACCTTGTAGTGCTTCTGCCCCAGCACGCGCCACGACGCCTCGCGGGCGGTGGCAAACGCGTCGACGAGGATGTCGTCCAGCGACGCGCCCTCTTCGACCTGCTGCTTGAACACGTCAGTCTTCGCCTTGAGCTCCTCGTCGGTCAGGGCCTCGTATTCCCCTTCCAGCGCCATGACCTGGTCAGCAATCTTGGCTAAGCGCTTGACGGTGCGCCCTTCACCGGCGCGGAGCAACTTGGAAAGTCCAAACACGTTGTGCGAATCCTTCTTGAGTCAGTTCTTGGCGTAGCGAATGCGAAAAACGCGTTCTACGTGGAGTTCATTATGGTGTACCAACGGGCAATTGTACGCATATTCCTCCAGCTGTTGGCAACCACCGGCCTGACTGTCCGGTAAAAGGTTGATGTGAGCGCAAGGGCGCATGCTTATCGACGCCCCCGAGCCCCCTCCCCTCCGCCACCGCACACAACAACCGCCCGCGCACCCCGTGCGAACTCGGGATGCGCGGGCGGTACAGCCGGCGTCAGCGCTTAGGCCTCGGCGTCCGCGAGGACGATCAGGCCGTAATCGTAGGCGTGGCGGCGGTACACCACGGACGGGCGCTTGGACTCCTCATCCACAAAGAGGAAGAAGTCGTGGCCCACCAGCTCCATCTCGGAGAGGGCCTCGTCCACGCTCATCGGGGTGGCGGGGTGCTCCTTGCGACGCACGACCTGGCCCGGCTCCACGTCCTCAATGGTGGCCGCGTACGGGTCAACGTCGTAGTTATTCTCCGCCTTGTTGCGTGCCTCCTCGGCCTCCTGCGCCAGCTCAGCGGCGATCTGGCCGGTGGACTTCGGCGCGCGGTGGCCGGACCGGGCAACCTGGCGACGGACCTTCACCTTGCGCAGGGAGCGCTCCATCTTGCCCAGCGCGGACTCGAGCGCGGCGTAGAAGCTGTCCTCCTTCGCCTCGGCGCGGGCGAGGTGGCCCTTGCCGGTTGCGGTGATCTGCACGCGCTGCGCCTGCGCCTCGCGGCGCGGGTTGGGCTCGTGCTGCAGCTCGACGTGGAAGAAGGTAAGCGACGGGTCAAGCTTTTCCACCTTGGCAAGCTTGGCGTTCACGCGCTCTTGGAAGTGCTCAGGGACATCGACATTTCGGCCGGTGATGGTCACCTGCGCGTTGGGGCTCAGGCTGTCGTGTTGGTCTGCAGAAGTCATCTGCGTCCTCCCTTGAGTAGTAGGAACTCGGTCTACGTCCACTATACAACTGGTCATAACCAATATGTCTGTTTTTCCAAAGAACTCCCGCCCAATTTCCTGAACGCGCCCGCGCCACGCAGCCGGTGGCACGTATACCACGCAGAACCCACCCTTGCCTGCACTTTCATTCACGCCTCGGCCAGCGTGAGGCAGCCGACGACCCGTACCCCGTGGGCCAGCAGCCCGGCCACGCTCGCCCCCAGCGTTGCCCCCGTAGTCACCACGTCATCTACGACCACCACGTTTCCAGCGGGGGTAGCCGTCACCCGCACTGCCCCCGCCAGATTGGCCCTACGGCCCGCCTCGTCCAGCTCGGATTGGTCCGCGGTGCGCGGGTCCAACTCCAGCGCGGGCACCGTCGCGCGCCCGCTCGCTTGGCACACGGCCTGCACCGGGTCGCCGCCGCGCTCTCGCGCGCTCGCGGCACGCGTCGGCGCGGGGACGAGCACGTCCACGTCCGCGAGGTCACCGCGCACCTCGAGGAATTCCACCGCGGCCCCGATGACGGCGCCGACGTGGCGGCGCACCGCGAGGTTCTTGCGCTCCTTCATCGCCAGGATGA
Organism: Corynebacterium sp. NML180780; assembly: GCF_007786415.1. Lineage (NCBI taxonomy): Bacteria > Bacillati > Actinomycetota > Actinomycetes > Mycobacteriales > Corynebacteriaceae > Corynebacterium > Corynebacterium sp. NML180780. The sequence goes on from NZ_VNKN01000014.1 coordinate 56,092, forward strand.
CGCCGCGGTGCGCGTCCGCGTACGGGCCGAGCGCGAAGACGGGCGCGTGGACGGCGACGTTGGGGAACACGCGGGTCGGCGGCGCCGCCAGCAGGGTGCGGCAACGCCCGCACAGGACCGCGCCCGGCTCGCCGCAGCCGGCGCAGTAGCGCGGCAGGATCAGGTCGGCGACGCCCCCAAGCATTGTCTTCCCCCTCCCCAGGCACCGCTGCCTAGTGGCGGGCCACAATCGGCAGCGCGCGGGTGCCCAGCAGGCCCGGGACCTCGCGCCACAGCGGGTTGTCCGCACCGGAGATGGGCATCTGCAGCAACGCGTTGGCGTCGGTGACGTAGAGCATGTTCGGCGAAGTGCCCACGGCCACCACCGGCGCGGAAATGTTGCCCGCGGATAGCGTGGTCGTGGAGGAACCGTCCTGCTCCACCCGCAGCACCGGCGCGGCCGCGCTGGAGGTGCCGGCCAGCAGCGACCCGTCCGGCTGCCACTCGGCGGTGATGAACGACCCGCCGAGCTCGGAGGCGTACTCCATCACGTTCACGATGGAGCGATCGCCGGTCTGCCCGCGCTGCACGATGCCGGTGTACAGGTGGCCGTCGATGATCATGAGGACGCGCGCCGAGCTTCGCGACAGGCGTAGCACCGAAATGTTGCCTTCCACGCCTTCCGGCAGGTCGACGGTGATCTCGCTCGTGGTGTACTCGCCGGTGGCGGTGGACCGCCACGTGCGCAGTACGTTCTTGCCTTCCGCAACGATCCACACGGCGGCCGCGTTCGGCTCGAAGGTGGGCCTGGAGAACGTCTTTCCCTTCACTACCTCTTCGTCTCCTCCGCCGAAGCGGCCGACGCGGAACGCGTCGTCCTCGCCCTCGGGTCCGTCGCCGAAGACGCCGGCCCAGGCGTCCTCGCCGTAGATGTCGGCGGTCATGACGTTGCCGTCCTGCCCAAGCGGGCCGTCGACTTGGCTGGCGGTGCCGCCGCTGACGCGGGACACGTGGCCGTCGGTAAGCGAATAGAGCGTGCTGTCGCCCACGAGGTCCACGAGGGGGCTGAACTCGGCGAAGTCGTCGACGGTGAGCTTGTCGGCGCCGTCGAAGAGCGCTTCCCCGTCGGCCTGCAGGTTATAGGGCCCGGTCACGCCGGCGGAGGCGAGCGTCCAGACCACCTGCGCGGCGAACTGCTTGCGCGTCTGTTCGTCCATGCCGCCGAAGCCGGTGAACTGGTACGCGCCGTCGTTGAAGCCGGTGTACGCGATCGTCGCGTCCTCCTCCTCCGCAGAGGCGAGCGCGTTCGGGCTGGACACCGCGGGCTGGAGGCGGTCCGACGGCCCCTGCGTGATCAGGGAGATCAGGGCGCTCGGCAGCGACTCGCGGCGGGCGTAGACCCAGCGACGATCCGTGATGAGCTCGTTGCCGGCGGGGTCGAAGAAGTAGAGGTCGTAGGGCTGGTACTCGTCGCGCATCTCGCTGCGCTCCAGCACCACGCCGGACGGAAGCGAGGAAATGCGCCACTCGCCGTCGACAAGCTCGAGCTCGATCGTGGCTTCGTACGAGCCGTGCTCCGGGGTGAACGCGCCGCCGTCGTGCAGCTCGCCGACCACGTCGCCGTGGACGCTGAAGCTGCGCTTGTTCCCCGCGCTGCCGACCAGCGTGGTCACCCCGAGGCTGTCCACCACCAGCGTCTGCACGCGCGGGTCCCACGCCGAGCGCGCGTCGCCCGTGAGGAACGCGCGCGCCGCCTCGTAGTCGCCGGCGGGAACCGCGGCCGCGCTGTAAAAGTCGCGCAGCAGCAGGTCCGGCTCTCGCCCCTGCACCGGGGTCACGTCCGGGCCGCCCGCGGTCTGCTCGTCAAAGGGATGCAGCACGTGCGGGTCAGTATTCGCGGGCAAGGAGGTACATCCAGTGGTCAGGGCGATTATCGACGCCACCGCCACCGCCGCCTTGGCCTTACCGTTCCTCCGCATCTGTCGCCTCCTTCAGCGCCGCAGTGTCTTCTTGTGCCGCCGGCCCCGCAGGTTCCGCAGGCTCCGCCGCCGCTTCCAGCTCCGCCCCCGGGGCGACCAGCGGCAGGGGCTCCTCGGTGAACCCGTCCTCGGTGTGGCGCGGCAGAATGAGCCGGAACTGCGCGCCCACGCCCGGGGTGCCCGCCGCGTCGAGCGTTCCCTTGTGCAGCAGCGCGTCCTCGCGGGCAATGGCCAGGCCCAGCCCGGTGCCGCCGGAATGGCGCTTGCGCGACTTGTCCGCGCGCCAGAAGCGGTTGAACACCAGCTCCTCCTGGCCGGGCTGGAGGCCCACGCCGCCGTCGGTGACGGTGATGGCGACAGCCTCGTCGTTGGCGCGCAGCACCACGCGCACCGGGTTGCCCTCGGAGTGGTCGATGGCGTTGGACATGAGGTTGCGCACGATGCGCTCGATGCGTCGCGGGTCTCCCTCGATGTTGACGGGGTCCTCGGGGACGTCGAAAAGCACCTCGACCTCGAGCTCCTCTGCCAGGTGCTTCGTCTGTGCCCAGGCCGACTCGATGGGCCCGCGGGCGTCGATGTTTGCCAGCGAGAGGTCCGCGACACCGGCGTCGTGGCGGGAGATCTCGAGCAGGTCGGTGAGCAGGGCCTCGAAGCGGTCGAGCTCGCTGATCATCAACTGCGAGGCGCGCTTGGTCGCCGGATCCAGCTCGTCCTCATTGGCGGCGATCATGTCGGCGGCGATACGGACCGTGGTCAGCGGGGTGCGCAGCTCGTGGGAGACGTCCGAGGTGAACTGCCGCTGCAGGTCGCCGTACTGCTCAAGGTGGTTGATCTGCTGCGAGATCTTGTCCGCCATGTTGTTGAAGGACAGTGCGAGCACCGCCATCTCGTCCTCGCCGTCCACGGGCATACGCTCGCGGAGGTGGCCGGAGGCGAAGCGCTCTGCCGTGCGCGACGCCGAGCGCACAGGCGCGACGATCTGCTGCGAGGCGAGCCACGCGATGCCCACCAGCAGCACGATGACAATCACCGCCGCCGACGCGATCAGGCCGCGCATAAGCGCGAGCGTGGAGGCCTCGTTGTCCATGTTCATGACCAGGTACAGCTGGAGGTCCTGCACGTCCGCGTTTGTCGGCGTACCGATGATGAGGGCGTTGTAGGTCGTGCCGTCAGCGCGCTCCACACTGGAGTACTGGTAGGCGACGTTGCCCTCGGACACGTAAGTCCGCAGCCGCTCCGGGATGGAGAAGGACTCCGGCGAGGAGGTACCGGCGCCGGGGCCGCCGCTGACCACCAGGACCGGTTCGTACACGCTCGGGGCCTCAGCGCTTTGCTGGGAGCGCTGCGTCAGCGCGGCGCGCGCTGAGTTCAGCCGCACCTGCAGGGAGGACGCGCTGCCGGTGGTGTTGACTTGGTCCTCCACCATCACCCGCGCGCGGTCAATCTCCACGCTCGCCGCGTCGAGCTTGGTGGCGGCGATGCGCTGGGTGACCACGGAAGCCATGGCGAAGCCGAGCACGAGCATGACCACGGTGGAGACGATGAGCACCGTGCCCACGAACCGCACCTGCAGGGAGGTGCGCCAAGATTCTGCGACGCGCTCTCTCGCCCGCCAGACTGCGTTGCGCTTTATGTGCTACACCCCCGGCTTGCCGGTCTTGTAGCCCAGACCGCGCACGGTCAGGATGATCTCCGGGTTCTCCGGGTCGCGCTCGATCTTGGAACGCAGGCGCTGCACGTGCACGTTGACCAGGCGGGTGTCCGAGGCGTTGCGGTAGCCCCACACCGTTTCCAGCAGCTCCTCGCGGGTGTGCACCTGGTTGGGCTTACGCGCCATCTCCAGCAGCAAGTCGAACTCCAGCGGGGTCAGCGAGATCTCCTCGCTGCCGCGGCTAACGATGTGCTGCGGGACGTCAATGGTCAGGTCACCCACGTGGAGGACGTCGCTGGCCTGGTCGTCGGTACGGCGCAGACGGGCGCGAATGCGGGCCACCAGCTCCTTCGGCTTGAACGGCTTGGTGATGTAGTCGTCCGCCCCGGATTCCAGGCCGAGCACCACGTCGACCGTGTCGGTCTTCGCGGTGAGCATGACGATGGGCACCGGAGAGGTGCGACGGATCTCGCGGCAGATGTCAATGCCGTTGACGCCCGGGAGCATGAGGTCCAGCAGGATCAGGTCCGGGTCAAAGCTATGGAACGCGTCCACCGCCTCCGCGCCGTCCTGGACGGACGCGGTGCGGAAGCCCTCGGCCTCCAGCACGATAGTGAGCATCTCATTGATGGCTGGGTCATCATCAACAACGAGGATCTTCGGCTGCATTACGGCTCCTTGGCGTAGAAGTCTTTCACTGCTTGCATAATAGTGCCCGCATCATTGGTGCGAATCCACGGACTCACCCAGCCGGCTTCCGCCAGGGACACGTAGGCGCCGTGGGTGTCGCGCTGCAGCTGCGCATCCCGCTCGTAACGGTCGCGCTCGCGCGAGGCGTCCTGCGCCGCGCGCTGGACTGCCCGCTCCTGCGCGACCTCCGGGGGCGTGTCCACGAGCACCTGCAGGTCCGGCAGAGGAAGGCCGAGCCGGTCAAACTCGAGCTCGCGGACCCACTCCACCACCGTCTCGTCGCCGGTGCGCGCCCAGGAGTACGCCGCGTTGGACGCCACGTAGCGGTCCAGGATCACGAGCTCGTCGCTGCCTTTGTAGCGCGCGATGTCCGCCCTCGCCCCGAAGCGGTCCAGCGCAAACATGGTGGCCATGCCGTACGCGGAGTCGGTCAGGTCGCCCATCTTCCCGTGCAGCGCCTGCTGCGCCAGCTGCGCGTGGATCGAGTCCGCGTAGCGGGGGAACGCCAGCGCGTCCGCACCCCGCTCGCGGCGCAGCGCCTGGACCAGGGTGTTCTTTCCGGCGCCGTCGATGCCTTCGACTGCGATGATCATGCTCGCGCGCCTACGCCAGCGCTTCGAGGAACTGGTCCAGGTCCACGTCGGTGCGCTCGGCCGCGGCCTCGAGCACGGACGTGGCCGCCTCCGCGGTTTCCTCGTCCAGCGCGCCGTTGTGCGTGCGGATAAAGGTGTACGTATCGGCCGTCTCGCCCGCGGAGAAGGGGGCGCCGGACCAGATGGCCACGATCGTCGCCGCGGCCTGGGCGTTCAGCAGCTCGTCCTCGCTGACGGTGCTGGGGTCTTGGTTGGCGGCCAGCAGCACGGCGTCGATAAGCGCCTGCTCGAGCTCGTCACCCTCGAGGGCATCCAGCTCGTCGAGAAAGTCAGTGTTGGCGTCGATGGAAAAGATTTCCTCGTCCCACGTACTCATCGGCGTCTCCTTCTAAATTGGGCAGTTTGCCCCTTAGGTCTACCACGATCGCGCCGCCGCGGGTGTGTTTGCGATCACTCGGACACAAATTTCCCCCTTCGGCGTGCTATAACGGCTTCAGCGCAACTTTTGTTATAGGGTTGTAACACTTTTGACTCAATAGCGTGACATGCGAGAGGAGGAGCGATGAAGGACAACCAGCCCCGCGTGGGCCTCTTCATGACGGCCGGCATCCTGGTAGCCATCGTGGTGGGCATCGTGGTGTTCAACACCTCCGCCTCCGACCGCTCCGCGCAGGCCGGGTACGTCACGGATAGCGACACGAAGCATCCGGACACCTCCGCCTCCAGCACCGAGTCTGCAATCTCGAAGTCCACGAAGGCAACGGCGCTTAGCGACGCCCCCGTGGACCACAATTCCTCCACCACCAGCGGGGACAACCAGGACCCTCGCCACCAGAACGCGCACCACGACACCGACGCGTACCAGGCCGCGCCCGCCCAGCAGGGCGGCGGTTCCAACTACAACCTGAACTCCGACCCGTACGCGCCGCAGCACGCGGTGGTGGGTACCGCACAGCCGTCGAACCAGTCCACGCGCGTCTTCCGCCCCACCAACGTGGTGCCCACGACCGTGATGCCCACGACTGCGGTGGCAGGCCCCGAGGCGCAGGCGACCACGGGCGCCACCGGCGGCGCGAACGGTTCGGCGCAGCCGGGCGCTGCGGGCACCCCGGGCACCGCCGGCGCCCAGAACGGCGAGCCCACGACCGCCGCACCGGCGACGGAGCCAACCGCATCCGCAACCCCGGGCGGCCAGGGCGGCCCGGGCGACCAAGGTGCGGAGAACCCGGCGAGCGCGGCCGAATCCGCAGCACAGTCCGCCGCCAGCGAGGCAGCACAGCAGGCCTCCGAGGCACTGCGTCCGATGGGCCTCAACGATGGCGCCAACGAAAGCCAGAGCGAACCGGGCACTCCGCAGCAGCAGGCACCGGCAGAGCCGGCAGCGCCGGAAGCACCCGCAGCCCCCTCCGAGCAGCCACAGGAAGCGGCCGCGCCGCAGCCCGGAGGTTTCTCCTCCGACGCCCAGCACGCCTGGCAGCGTTGGGTGGGCAACTTCCGCCACTAAGAGCTCGCGACGAGCGCCGACGATTACAGGAAAATCCAAGGTGCGCCACTAATTTTCCGAGTTCCCCGTTTTCAGCCGCCTCACCCACACTGCGCTGGGATTCCCCGGTTACCCCCATTTTAGCGACACGTATCAGCGCCTCCCCGTGCCTTTGTATGACCAATGCCGTAACATTCCATACAAAGGTCCCTCCAACCCTGCATCAAGCGTTTTTCAAAACAGTTTGGTGCCGTAGATAAGGTTCCCCGGGACTGATTCTTCCTATTAGCCGTCTCCTCAGAAAGGGACCTACATGCGGTCTATCTTCACCCCCCGCAAGATTGATCTTCGCCCCGCGCTCGCCGCGTCAATGGCCGCCACCCTGGCCATCACTGGCACCGCCGCGGTAAGCATCGCAGCTCCGCCGGCAGCGTACGCGCAAGCCGAAGACGAAGCGCCGGCAGTACCGGAGCGCGATGACACTGCAATCCCGACGCAGGAAGACGGCAAACCCGTGGGACTCGAGGGAACGGGGACCGGCTATGCGTGGTACCAGAGCTACGTACCAACCTACCCCGACTTCATCTTGGGACAGGTCGGCCAAAAAGTAAAAGTCCCCGCCCCCGAGTACTGGGAGTTCTACCCTTCCGAGCTGCAGCGCCCAGAACCTTCTGGGGTCACATACGAGTTGGTGCAAAATGGTGACGACTTGAGCTGGGTGGACTTTCACGACGACGGCAGTATGACCCTTGATTTAACCAATGGGATTCCAAACGACGCCCAGCAGGCTCGCCTCGGGGTCAAAGCTATTCTCGACGGAACCACTTTTACTACTTATGTCCACGTTTACCTTGCCGATAGCGAAGAAGATCTTCCTGCTCACATTCGTTACGAGCCAAAGTTCCCCCGGCACCCCCAGGTGATAAAACCGGGCGACCAACCTTTCATTCTGGAAGAGGTTGCATGGTCCGATCCGTTCCGCGAGAAGTCTTCCGACAAATGGCCGCTACATATGGGCAAACCGGGATCGCAAGCTATCCTCAGCGTAGACCGCAACACGCTAGAGACTAGCGCCGATTTTGAAAAAACTCGGGATTTCTTTAGCCAGCCAGGAAACAATATCAGCGTCACCGACAATAAGCTCAAGATCGAAGTCGCTCGCGATGCTGAGGGTGGTGGCTTACTCGAAATCCCTCTCGAGGTCGACTATGACAAGGGCAACGGCCAGTATGACCTGCCCAACTTCCATATCTTTGTGGGCGAGCCAGACCAATCCACCCAATATCTGCCAGAGAAGGTCGGCGAGATTACCGTCGGGGTGAATGAATTTCGCTCTACGCCTACGCCACTGTTGATCGACACGCATAAAGCTCGTGGTGAAGAGTACGAGCAGCCTGAGGGGGCGAGGTTCTTCGTTTCGGATTTCGAGAATAATCGCGACTGGGTACGCATCGAGAACGGCGAAATTGTCGCTCGCCCTAACGACATTGCATTGAAAGGGGTACATCACGTACCAGTTCAAGTGGAATTCTCCGACGGCTCTGTATCTCCCGCCTTCGATGTGACGGTGACGGTCACAACGATGAATGACCTCTACGACCCGAAGGCAGCCGAAAAAACCCAAATCGTCGCCAAGGGTGACACCCCCGTTGCTGAAACCAGCATCGACACCACCAGCCTGCCAGACGGCACCACATTCGACTTCACCGAAGACGTCGACACCACCACCCTCGGTGAGAAAACCGCCGACGTCAAGGTGACCTACCCCGACAAGAGCACCGACATCATCACCGGCGTCAAAATCCAGGTCGGAGCATCTGACCTCTACACCCCAGAAGGCAAACCCCAAGACGCCAAATACGGCACGAAGCCCAATCCGAAAGACAGCATCGCCAACGCCGACGACCTACCAGACGGCACCACATTCAACTTCACCAAAGACGTCAACACCACCACCTCCGACGGTGAGGAAACCGCCGACGTCAAGGTGACCTACCCCGACAAGAGCACCGACACCCTCACCGGCGTCAAAATCACCGTCGGGAAAGCATCTGACGTCTACACCCCAGAAGGCAAACCCCAAGACGCCAAATACGGCACGAAGCCCAATCCGAAAGACAGCATCGCCAACGCCGACGACCTACCAGACGGCACCACATTCAACTTCACCAAAGACGTCAACACCACCACCTCCGACGGTGAGGAAACCGCCGACGTCAAGGTGACCTACCCCGACAAGAGCACCGACACCCTCACCGGCGTCAAAATCACCGTCGGGAAAGCATCTGACGTCTACACCCCGGAAGCGCAATCGCTCACGGTGAAGACCGGTGAGAATCCGGAATCTGACCACGCGATCAAGAACCTGAGCACCCTTCCGAAGGGCACGACGACCAAGTTCAAGGGCGCAGTTGACACCTCCTCCGTGGGTACCAACAAGGTCACAATCGTCGTCACCTACCCCGACGGCACCACCGACGAGGTCACTACCGACCTCACCGTCAAGCGCCGCACAGACGCAGAGGTCAACGACCCGATCGTCGGCGACGGTATCGCTACCAAGGTCGGCACGACGGTGACCAACGACGCCGCAAAGAAGGCCATCACCAACCTGGACAAGCTCCCGGTCAAGGACGTCACCTTCAAGAACCCGGTCGACACGTCCGAGCCCGGCGATACCACCGCCACCATCGTCGTTTCCTACACCGACGGAAGCACGGACGAGGTAGAGGTCAACGTCCACGTCAACCCCCTCACCGACGCCGAGAAGTACACCCCGGCTCCAACCGGTATCTCCATCAAGGAAGGCGAATCGGCCGACCCGCTTGCGGCAATCTCCAACAAGGATGAGCTGCCGGAGGGCATCACTGCGAACTTCAAGGGCAGGGTCGACACCGGCTCCGTCGGCACGAACGAGGTCACAATCGTCGTCAAGTACCCCGACGGCTCCACCGAAGAGGTCACTACCGACCTCACCGTCGAGCGCCGCACGGACGCAGAGGTCAACGAACCGACGGTCGACGAGAACTTCGAAATCATCGCTGGCTCCAAGCTGCGCCAGGAACATGCCGAGAAGATCATTGAAAACATCGGCTCCCTGCCCAGCGGCACCTCCGCGGACTTCAAGGACAAGGGCGAGGGTTCGCTGAGCACAGAGAACCCGACTCCGAATGACATCGACAAGGATGTCACCATCGTGGTCACCTACCCGGACGGCTCCACCGAGGAGATCGACACCAAGATCACCATCAAGCCGCGCCCGGACAACTGGGACTTCCAGCCGCAGGTCCGCGAAAAGGTCATCACCGCCGGCGATAAGCTCGAGGCTCACGACGTCATCGAGAACCTTCACGAGCTGCCGCAGGACATTGAGGTCGAGCTCGACGGTGACGTGGACACCTCCACCCCGGGCGCGTACAACCCGCAGGTCGTGGTCACCTACCCGGACGGCTCCCAGGACCGCGTCGGCTCGACCGTCATCGTCAATCCGAAGCCGCTGACCAACAAGCAATTCGACCCCAACTACGGCGACACCGTGAAGCTCACCGCGGGTGAGTCCAAGAGCGCCGAGAACCCGTTCGGCGACGAGACGGCGCCGGAGGGCACGAAGTACGAGGCCAAGTTCCGTTCGGACGCCAACGACTGGACCTTCGACGAGGACAAGGCTAACGAGACCGGCGTCGTCACCGCTCAGGCACCATCCGCCAGGGATCTGGCGCAGGAGTTCGCCCGCGTGACCAAGTACACGCACCTCGACTGGGATACCCTCGCAGCGGTGCTCAAGCCGATGGTCACTACCTCCGTCGAGGTAGACATCGACTACGCCGACGGCTCCTTCGACGCTGCGACCGCAGCATTCGAGCTTGTCGACGCCGACGGCCACTCCCTCCTCGACCCCGAGGCTGACGCCGACGGCGACGGTCACACCAACCGCGACGAGGTAGAGAAGCGCTCCAACCCGTTCGACGAGGAAAGCGTTCCCGTACCGCCGGCAGACTGGAACACTGCCAACGCCAACACCGTCTACCCCGGCGAGGACGTCACCGTTCCCAACAACGGCGGCCGCGTCCAGGTGGGCACCACCGTGAAGGTCGACGGCCCGGGCACCGCTGAGATCAACAAGGACGGCGACCTGGTCATCACCGCCAACGAGGACGCCAAGCCGGGCGACAAGATCGTGGCCACGATGACGGACTCGGACGGCAACCAGATCGACATCGTCCAGGTCTCCGTCAAGGAGGACGAGCGCCTGCAGGGCGACAAGACCAACGCCACCTTCGGTAGCGACCCGTACGTGCTCATCCCGGGCGAGTCGAAGGACACGAACCGCCCGTTCGGCCCGTTTGGGATCCCGGATGACACCGAGATCACCGTCCAGGTGCCCGCCGACGCCACCGACTGGAAGTTCGAGGGCAACGAGGACGGCACCGTCACCGCCCAGGCACCATCCGCGGCGCAGCTGGCGGCACAGTTCTCCGCACTGGACAAGGCAGTCCAGAAGGACTGGGACAAGCTCGCCGAGGCCCTCGCGCCGGTCGTCGCACCGACCGTGGGCGTGAACTTCACGTTCACCGACGGCTCCAACGACTTCGCCAACGCCCGCTTCGAGCTCACCGACGCCAACGACAAGTCCATCCTCGACCCGGACGCTGACTTCGACGACGACGGCCGCACCAACAAGCAGGAAGTCGACACCGGCACCAACCCGTTCGAGCGCAACTACTTCGAACCCCACTGGGATGCCACCGAGGGCGAAGGCAGCGCCGAGCCGGGCGGCAAGCTCACCATCCCGAACAAGGGCGGCAAGATTCCGAAGGGAGCGATTGTCTCCGTCGCCGGCCCCGGCGACGCCGTCATCGACGACCGCGGCAACCTGGTTGTCGCAGTCGAGGAGCAGGCCATCCCGGGCGACGAGATCACCGCGACCGTGAAGGACGAGCAGGGCGCTGAGATCCAGAGGATCGTCATCATCGTCAACGCGAAGGTGAACAGCAACACCCACACCGCGGTCGGCAAGCCTGGCAAGGACACGTCCCTGAGCTCCAACATTGACCAGGGCAAGTGCTCCGCAGCCGCGATCGGCTTCGGACTCCCGCTGCTGGCGATCGTCCCGCTCGCCATCGCCACCCAGGCAGCCATCCCGGGCCTGGCCGGCTTCCGCGAGCAGGTTGCCGTGCAGATCGAGCAGGTGAACTCCCAGATCCAAAACGGCCTGGGCATCATGAACCCGCAGATCGCCAAGCAAGTCTCTGACATTAACGGCCAGCTCCGCCAGTACGGCACGAACGTGGCCACGATCGGCGGCGGCCTGCTGCTCTTCGCCGCAGGCATCGGCGTCACCGCCCTGATCGTTGATAGCTGCAAGCCGGGCGGCCCGACCAGCTCCAACTAGCTCACCCAACGGCAACGCCGGCCCCGCTCCTCACTCCAGAGGATGCGGGGCCGGCGTGCTTCGTTATTGCAGCAGACGCTACACGCTGGCGAGGAACAGCTCTGCGCCGTCAGCGCCCTCCGCCGTGAACACTACGCGCGCGTCGCTCGCCGGGACCCACGCCGCCTGGCCCGGGCGCAGGGTGAGCTCCTCCCCCGCAGCGCCGCGCCCGACGGCCTCGCCGCTCGTGCATAGCACGATCGCTGGCCCGTCCGACTCCACCGCCAGCTCCGCGCCCTCACCCAGGGCGTAACGGCTCAGCCGGAAGTCCTCGATGGGGAGGACGAACTCCTCCCCCACCGCGCCGCCATCCGCCGCGCGGGTCTTCGCCCGCGGGGACTCTAGCGCCTCGAACTTGAGCACGCGCACCAGCTCCGGCACGTCCACGTGCTTCGACGTGAGCCCGCCGCGGAGCACGTTATCTGAGTTCGCCATAATCTCCACGCCCAGACCCGACTGGTAGGCGTGCAGCTGGCCGGCGTCCAGGTACAGCGCCTCGCCCGGTTCCAGGGTGAAGTAGTTCAGCAGCAGCGCCGCGAGGGCGCCGATGTCGCCCGGGTAGGCCGCCGCAAGCTCGAGGAACATGGTGAGCACCTCGACCATCCACGGCTCCACGCCGGCGCCCCCGGCCTCGTCGGGATTTTCCAGGAGGGTGCGGGCGCGGTTGACGGTTTCGTCGATAAGCAAATTGCTCGCCTTGCGCGGCAGCGAGATGAGGGTGGTAAACAGCGCGCGCAGGCTCGCCTCTTCCTCGCTGGGGTCGACCATGCTGGTGTAGCGGCTGAGCAGCGGCGAGCCCAGAGCGTCGAGCAGGCGGGCGGTGCGCGCGTACGGGCGGAACCCGGCGAGCGCCTTGAACTGCGTCAGCGCGACGATCAGCTCGGGCTTGTGGTTCGGGTCCTTGTAGTTGCGGCGCGGGTCGTGCAGGTCAATGCCCGCCGCCTCCTCGCTGCGGAACCCCTCGACGGCCTGCGCTTTCGACGGGTGCGCTTGCAGCGACAGCGGCGCGCCCGCCGCCAGCAGCTTGAGCAGGAATGGCAGGTGTTCGTCGAACTTGTCGGCCACGCGCTGCCCAAGCGCCGCGCGGGGATCGTCCGCGATGATCGCGTCCAGGCCGCGGGAGCCGATTGTCGACGGCGCAGCCGGGTGCGCACCGAACCACAGCTCCGCCTCCGGGCTGGGGGCGGGCGACGCGGTGCCGCGCAGATCGGCGAGCATGGTGCGCGAGCCCCACGGGTAGGTGCGCAGGGCAGGTTCGAGGAGCTCCATCGGTGTTTGTGCCTCGTTTCCTTCGGTGATGGGTGTGGGCTACCCGTCGCTGGGGTCGTCGAGCGCAGTCACGGCGTACGCGCGCGCCAGTAGCCGCAGCACCGTGACGGACTCGCCCAGGTGCTGCGACGCGACCGTCTCAGCGCGGGTGTTGGGCGCGACCGGGGCGTGCGCGTCCGGTTGCGCCCAAAGAACGACCTTTAAGGGTACCAGCTCCACGGGGCCGTCAAGGAATGGATCGTGGAAGATGTCGTCGGCCGGGGCGGGTGCACCGCCGCGGGCGAGCTCGAGGGCCTGCGGGAGCTCGTCGGCGTCGACGAAGCCGCTCGCCAGGCCACGGCAGGACCACAGGGTGGCCACGAGCTCCGCGATCGCGAGGCCGTGGCGGGTAGTGCCGGAGTGCACGACGCGCGCGTCGCGGGCAAAGGCGCGCAGCTGGCGGGCGGCGTTGACGTCCTCGGCGCGTTCCGGGGACACGGCGGTGAGCTCGGCGTCCAGTTCGTCCGCGAGCATGCGGAACCGCTCTGCCAGCGCCTCGGCCGCCGCGCGGGGGTCGAGCGCGTCGAGCACCGCCGACAGCACGGCGATGGTGCGGGCCGGCGACGGGCCCATCGTGGTGGGCAGGGCCGGGACGACGACGGTTGATGTGGGCGCCTCGTCAACGATCGGGCCGCGGGCTGGCCCCGCCAGCACCGTTTCCGCGCCGCGCTGCGCCGCTGTGAGCAGGGCGCGCACGTCGCGCTCGCGCGCCGCGGCGTCTCCCACTATGACCACGACGTCAAGCGCGCCGACGTAGCCGGGCAGCGTGTCCGTCACCACCACCGGCAGCGGGAGCGGTGCGCGCACCTGCGCCACGGCGCGTGAGGCGGCGCGCGCGACCTGGTCGGTCGCCACCACGACCACGCTGCGGGGTTGCATCCCGCGGAGGTTGGCGAGGGACGGCAGGGCGTCGATAATAGCCCTGACCTGCGCCCCCTCGTGGGCGATGTCGAAGAAGCGGACGGTCTCGCGGTCGTAATCGCCGGTGCCCTCGTAGTAGTCGCTCATGACCGCGATCTTACGCAGCGCCGGCGCGCGCGGGTCTAGGCGCGGATGATTCCCAGGATCTCCTCGACCAATTCCTGGACTTCCTGCTCCGTCTCCGCCTCAACGTTCAGGCGCAGCAGCGGCTCGGTGTTAGACGCGCGCACGTTGAACCACGCCTTCGTGCCCTTGAGCCACACGGTGACGCCGTCGAGGCGATCGAGCTTCTCGGTGCGATCCGCAAACGCGTCGAGCACGCGCTGGGTGGTCGCCTCCTGGTCGGCCACCTCGGAGTTGATCTCGCCGGAGGCGGCGTAGCGGTTGTACTCGGCCATGAGCTCGCTCAGCGGCGCGTCCTGCTCGGCCAGTGCGGCGAGCACGTGCAGTGCGGCGACCAGGCCGGAGTCGGCGTTGAAGAAGTCGGCAAAGTAGTAGTGCGCGGAGTGCTCGCCGCCGAAGCGCGCTCCCGTGCGCGCCATCTCCGCCTTGATGTAGGAGTGTCCGACGCGCGTGCGCACGGCCTCGCCGCCCTGCTCAGCGATGATTTCTGGCACCGCCTGCGAGGTGATCAGGTTGTGGATGATCGTCGCACCCGGGTGCTGCGCCAGCGTGCGGTGCGCGATCAAAGCGCTAATCGACGACGCGCTCACCGGCCCCCCACGCTCGTCCACCACAAAGCAACGGTCCGCGTCGCCGTCGAAGGCCAGGCCGATGTCCGCGCCCTGCTCCACCGTGAACTTCTGCAGGTCCACCAGGTTCTTCGGGTCCAGCGGGTTCGCCTCGTGGTTGGGGAACGTGCCGTCGAGCTCGAAGTAGAGCGGGCGCACGTCCATGTCGTCCAGCACGGCGGGCACGGTAAGGCCCGCCATGCCGTTCGCGGCGTCGACGGCCACGACGAGCTTGCGGTCGGTGGGCACCGGGACCAGGTCGCGCAGGAACGTCGCGTAGTCGGCCAGGATGTCCTTCTCGGTCACGGTGCCCGTGGCCGCGTCCGCGGCGGGCACACCCTCGAGCACCATCCGCCCGATCTCGCCCAGGCCGGTATCGGTGGACACCGGGGTTGCACCGGCGCGGCACAACTTGATGCCGTTGTACTTGGCCGGGTTGTGCGAGGCGGTGAACATCGCGCCGGCGCACTTGAGCGTGCCGCCGGCGAAGTAGAGCTCGTCGGTGCTGGTCAGGCCCAGCGCAACCACGTCGAGCCCCTGGGAGGTCGCGCCCTCCGCGAAGGCGCCGGCGAGCTCGGGCGAGGAGGGGCGCATGTCGTAGCCCACGGCGATGCGGGTCTCGCCCTCGCCGCGCAGGATGTGGGCGAACGCCGCGCCGACGGTGCGGACAAAGTCGGCGTCGATGGTCTCGCCGACCACGCCGCGCACGTCGTACGCCTTGATGACGTTCTTTAACGTTGCTTCAGTGTGTGCAATTGCCATGGCGCCAGTCTAGCGCCGTGCTACACCGTGCTATTCAGTACCGGAGTCCTTGTCGGCGTTATCAGTAGGGTCCGGGACCACGCGCAGGTGCGCGCGCCGCTGCGCCTTGTGCGCCGCCAGGTGCGCCTCGATCCGCTTCGTGCGGTGTACCGGGTGGTTGGAGGTGGCGGGGTCGTTGAAGTCGTGGGAGGCCGAGTACTCGATGGGGTCGGCGGAGGTGTCCACCAGGCCGGTGGTCACGCGGCCGGCCTCCCCCGCCTCGCGCACTGCCTCCGCGAGCGCCGTCAGCTCGGACTCATCGAGGTCGTCCAGGCTGGTGTTCAGGCTGCGGGCGAAGAACGCGGCGTGGGCGGCGTCTTCAGCCGCTTCGGGCTGTTCGGACTCCTCAAGGTCGGCGGGGTCTTCGGTGATGTCCACCTGTTCGACGCGCACCATGTCCCAGCCGACGGGGGCGGTGATGTGCGCGGAATGCCGCTCGCAGAGGTCCCAGGAGTGCGGGTCCTGCTCTGGGGCGAGCGGGCCGATCACTGCCGTGGAATCCGCGTAGGCGTAGATCAAGGTGGCCACGGCGGGGCGGCCACAGCCCGGGCGACAGCAACGACGGAATACACTCACGGCGCACAAGTCTAAACCCCGGCTTGAGGTTTGTGAAGTGCGACGCGGCGTGCCCCGCCGGAATCGCGCGCCGCTGGGCCTAGGATGTGGCCGTATGAGAGGTTCCACTCGGATTGGCGGCACGCCGGAGGATTCGCCGCTCCAGCTGCGCAGTGCGCGCGACCGGCACGGCCGGGGCGCGCGGGGCCCGCTGCTGCCGGTCGGCGTCCCGCGCTACCGCACCCGCTCGACGGCGTTTGACCAGCTGGTGCTCGAGTCCTACGCGCCGCTGCACAACGCGTACGCGGTGCAACTGTCGGGGGTGGACCTCGCCGTCGACACCATCCCGCGGATGCGCCTGCGCGCCGACATGACTGTCCTGCCTGATGAGATCATCGCTGACGGCCCCGTCCCCCTCGGCCGCGTCCTCCCTGCGGGTGTGGACCGCAACGGCCGTCCGACCCGGGCGCGCCTGGTGGTGTTTCGGCGTCCCGTCGAAAAGCGTGCGCGCACAGCTGAGGAGCAGTCGGAGCTCCTCACCTGGATCCTGACTGCTCTGGTCGCGCAGTACCTCAACCTGGATCCGCGCGACATTGACGACACATTCCCCTGGTAGCCAGGGGCGGGTGCTTGCTTGCGCCCCTTAGCCGATCTGCTTCTTCAGACGGCGACGCTCGCGGTCCGAAAGACCGCCCCAAATGCCGAAGCGCTCGTCGTGCTCCAGCGCGTACTCGAGGCACTCGTCGCGCACGGCGCACGCCTTGCAGATCCGCTTCGCCTCACGGGTCGAGCCACCCTTGTCCGGGAAGAAGGCGTCCGGATCGGTTTGCGCGCACAGCGCTTGGTCCTGCCATTCCTTCTCGACAGCGCCAAACAACTCCTCGAGGGTCATGCCACCCGCGACCGCGCCGCGGAGGTGGGCGCTATTCGCCTGATTCGCCGAGTCTTCCACGCTTCCCCCTCCTTCCGTTGTTGCTTTTGTTCTACTCGCTTGCCACGTGAAGCCCCCGCCGCTTCGGACACTACGGCCAGTGCCTGCGGGCGGGTCTCCACGGACGACTCACGTCGATGTGATTACGAAAACGATTACACACCGAAGCCCTAAATAGCCGCAACATAAATCAGTGATTACTTCACGCGTCCGGCGCGTTTCCCACGTCATTCGCCACATAAATCACATGCGTCACACGCCCCGCCCGGAGGGGGTAAAAGGCGGGGGTACTAGATGTAGTGGGGGTGCCGAAATCTGGGAACTAGTTCGCGGTTTTGGCGTGTCGTTACGCGTCCGGCGAGAAGCGCACGCCCGAGTCCGGGATGCTCACGCCCGGCCAGATGCGCATCCCGGCCTGGAGCTCGCAGCGCGCGCCGATCTCCACGCCCTCGCCGATCACGCAGTCGGAGATCCGCGCGTTCGCGCCGATCCGCGCGCCCGACGCGATGATGGAGTTGCGCACGACCGCGCCCGGCTCGATGGTGACGCCGTCGAAGATCACGGAGGCGTCGACACGCGACCCCGCGCCGATCACGCTGCCCCGGCCGACCGCGGTGCCGCCGATGAGAATCACGCCGCCGGACACGCCCGCGGACTCGTCTACAAACGACTCACCCGTCTTGCCCGCCAGCAGCGGCGAGTACGCGATGCCGCGCACCACGTCGGAGGACCCCTCGACAAAGTCGTGCGGGCGGCCCATGTCGCGCCAGTACGAGGAATCGACGTGGCCGACCACCTTCGCGCCCGACTCCAGCAGGCCCGGGAAAGTCTCGCGCTCCACGGAGACCACGCGGCCCGCCGGGATCTGCTCGATCACGCTGCGCTTGAACACGTAGCAGCCGGCGTTGATCTGGTCCGTCGGCGGATCCTCCGTCTTCTCCAGGAACGCCTGCACGTTGCCGTCTTTGTCCGTGGGCACCGAGCCGAACGCGCGCGGGTCAGGCACGCGCACCAGGTGCAGCGTCACGTCCGCGTCGTGCTCGACGTGCGTGCCCAGGATTGCGCTCAAGTCCGCGCCGGAGAGGACGTCGCCGTTGAACACCATCGCGTTGTCGTAGCGCAGCTTGTCGGCGACGTTACGGATCGCGCCGCCCGTGCCAAGCGCCTCTTCCTCCACGACGTACTCGATCTCCAGCCCGAAGTCCGAGCCGTCGCCGAAGTACTCCTCAAACACCTCGGCCTTGTAGGAGGTGCCCAGCACCACGTGGTGCATCCCGGCTTCCTTAATGCGGGCGAGCAGGTGGCTCAGGAACGGGTGCCCCGCCGTGGGCAGCATCGGCTTCGGCGTCCCCACGGTCAGCGGGCGCAGGCGCGTGCCGCGACCGCCAACGAGGATCACCGCATCCGTTCGCTCCGGATGCGCAACAACGTTTTCAACCATCTCTTCTCACTTCGCTTCCGTATGTCGTGTGGCGTTCGCCTTCGCCCGGGTCTGCATCACGCTGCGCAGCTTCAGCCCCGCCCACAGCGCCCATCGCACCGGCGCCTGCCACCAGGCCGGGTGCCTGTCGCGCTGGAACCGGTACGCCGACGCGTGGTGCGCCGGCACCGTCACCAGCGAGAACTTGTCCGCGACGTGGCCTTGATCGTGCAGGATTATCGACGACGGGCAGTACACATTCAGCCACCCAGCGCGCGTCAACCGATCGCCCAGGTCAATGTCCTCGAGGTACATGAAGTAGCGCTCGTCAAAGCCGCCGATCGCCGCGAACGCCTCCCAGCGCACGAGCAGGCACGCGCCCGAGAGCCAGCCCGCTTCGCGTTGCACGTCCATCGCGGAGCCCGCCTTATAGACGGTGGTGAAGGGGTTCGTTGGCCAGACGTCGTAAAGCAAGGCGTGCCCGATGCCCACGGTGAGGCCGGGCACGCGCCTGGCGCTGGGGTACGCGGAGCCGTCGGCCTCCTCGATGCGCGGGCCGACCGCACCGGCGCGCGGCGCCCCGTCGAGGCAGCGCAGCAGCTCGTCGAGGCTGCCAGGGCGGAACTCCACGTCGGGGTTCACAATAAGAAAGGCATCGGGGTCGATCTCACCGGAAGCGCGCAGCGGCTGCAGGTGGCGCACCGCCGCGTTGATCGCGGCGCCGTAGCCGATGTTGCCGCCGGTAGGGAAGAATTCCACGTGCTCGTGCGCGCGGGCCGCCGCCTGCGGCGCGCCGTCCGTCGACCCGTTGTCGGCGCACACCAAGCGCACCCTGCGGGAGGTCGCGCGCTCGAGGGAGGCGACCAGCGCCGCCAGGTGGTCGCCCGGCGAATAGGTCACGGTGATGACCGCCAGCGCGGGCTGCGCGTCGGGGCCGCCGTTGAGTCGATCGTCGTTTCTCACAATGCGCTCAGCATACCCACTGGCGCGCCGGATTCCGCGCACGGCGCACGGCGAGGCGCACCGAAAACGCGGATCCGGCGGAGGCATGTCGTATAATGCATGGCCGTGAACGACAACCCTAGGCGCGCCCGCGACATCCAGCCGGCCCCTTCCCGCACGAGGGACCTGAAGCAATCGGGCCACCCGGTGGTGAAGGGGATCCTCGCCGCGTGCTCCGCGGCCGCGCTCGTCGTCTCCGGGGTCGGCTACTTCACCGTGGGCAAGCTGGACAGCCAGCTCAGCGCCTCTGAACTGAACATCGGGAAGAAGCAGCGTAACGACGACAACGAGGCGCTTGACGGCGCCGTCGACATCCTGCTCGTCGGCTCCGATTCGCGCACCGACGCCCAGGGCAACCCGCTGTCCCCCGACGAGCTCGCGCGCCTCAACGCGGGCGAGGCCGACGGCGAGATTAATACGGACACGATGATGGTCATCCGCGTCCCCGAGGACGGCTCCCGCGCCACCGCCGTCTCCATCCCGCGCGACACCTACGTGCACACCGACGACTACGGCAACATGAAGATCAACGGCGTCTACGGCGCGCACGCGGGCGCGAAGCGTGAGGAGCTGCTTGACGACGGCGAGGCGGAAGGCCCCGAGCTCGAGCAGCAAGTCGCCCGCGCGGGCCAGGAGGGGCTTATCGACGCCGTCGCCGACCTCACCGGCGTCGAGGTCGACCACTTCGCGCAGGTCGGCCTGCTCGGCTTCGTCCTGCTCACCGACGCCGTGGGGGGCGTCGACGTGTGCCTCAACGCCCCGGTGAACGAGCCGCTGTCCGGCGCGAACTTCCCCGCCGGCGAGCAAACCCTCGACGGCACCCAGGCGCTCTCGTTCGTCCGCCAGCGCCACGACCTGCCGCGCGGCGACCTGGACCGCATCGTGCGCCAGCAGGCGTACATGGCGTCGCTGGTCCAGCGCATCCTCTCCGCCGGCACGCTGACCAACCCGTCGAAGCTGCGCGACCTGTCCAACGCGGCGGAGCGCTCCGTCACGCTGGACCGCGGCTGGGACGTGGTCCGCTTCGCGCAGCAGATGTCCGGCCTGGGCGGCGGCAACGTCACCTTCACCACCATCCCAGTGACCTCGGTGAACGGCGTCGGCGACTACGGCGAATCCATTATCACGGTCGACCCGCCGCAGGTGCACAGGTTCATGGAGACGGTCGTGGAGCCGCAGGACGAAGCGCAGGATGATGGCACCGGAGAGGACTCGGCGGCGTCGGAAAGCGCGGGCACCGCCGAGGGCTTTGAGAACTACAGTCTTTACGTGCTCAACGCTGGCGCCGGCACCGGGCAGGCGGGCGCGGTGGGCGACTACCTCACCGACGAGGGGATGAACGTCGCCGACGTCTCCAACGCTATGGACGGCGTGTACTGGGAAAGCCAAATCGTCACCGCGGATCCGGCGGACCCGGCCGCCAACCAGCTCGCCGAGCGCCTTGGCAACGTGCCCGTGACCGCTAACGCGAACGTCGAACCGGGCAGCCTCATCGTGGTCATCGCCGCCGACTACGCGGGACCGGCGATGCTCAGCCCCGAGGAGCGCGAGGAGGTCCCGTCTGAAGCGCCCGTCGGCACCCCGGGCGAGGACTTCGGCGCCGCCGAGACCGGCCCGGAGATTACGGCGGGCGGTAACGGCCCCCGCTGCGTGAACTAGCAACCTATGATGGGCGGGCATGAGCATGCTCACCCCCCTCTTGCGTACTGACCCTGCAAGCCCGCGGCTGACCGTCTACGACGAAGCGCGCGGCACCCGCATGGAGTTCTCCGCCCAAACGCTGGACAACTGGGCGAACAAGGTCGCCAACATGCTCGACGAGGAGTTCGAGCTCCCGCCGGCCTCCGGCGCCATCCGCATCGACCTCCCCGCCTCGTGGCAGTCCGCAGTGATCGCGCTGGGCGCCTACAACTCGTCGCGCGTCCCGCACATCGGGCCGTGGGACTGCGGGGCGCCGGAGGTGGTGTTCGTGGGCGTCGATGATGCGGCGCGGTGGGCGCACGTTCCGGACTGCGTCGTGGTGTCGGACGACCCCTTCGGGCGCGGCGTCGTCGAAGCGGGCGGTGAGCTCCCCACGGGCACCATCGACTTCGGCCCCACCGTGCGCTTCTACGGCGACCAGTACTTCGGCGCGTCGGCCGACCTCGCCGCGTGGTCCACCCCCGAATTGGGGCCGGAGCGGTACTGGGTCCCGGCGTGGACCTCCGCGGCGGAGTTCGAGCAGTACGTGCTCGCGCCGCTCGCCGCGGGCGGGTCCGTCGTCGCCGCGACAGGGCTCATCTCCACAGACAGGCAGCAGGAAATTATGGAGATTGAGAAGGTGGGGCGGCGGTTGGGCGTCGATAAGCGATAGCCCGCGCGCACCCCCGTTGGTGGGCAAAAACCAGAAATTTTGTGCGGAAACGGGCACCGGCGGAATACATTGTGAGGGACCAGCGAATACGAAAGGTATTGGTATGAAGCTCACCGCCACCCGCAAGACCGGCGCAGCGCTCTGCGCAATCGCGCTCGCCGCCACCGGACTCACCGCCTGCTCCAACAGCGAATCCGACTCCGAGGCCTCCGGGGGCGCGAGCGGCGCCGCAGCCGAGGGCAACGAGCGCGGCCCCATCACCTTCGCCATGGGGCGCAATGACACGGACAAGCTGATTCCGATCATCGACAAGTGGAACGCCGAGCACCCCGACGAAAAGGTCACGCTCTCCGAGCTCGCCGGCGAGGCCGACGACCAGCGCGACACCCTCGTGCAGTCCCTCCAGGCGGGCGGCGACGACTACGACGTCATGGCGCTCGACGTCGTGTGGACCGCCGACTTCGCCGCGAACCAGTGGCTCCAGCCGCTCGAGGGCGACTTCGCCGTCGACACCTCCGGGCTGCTGCCGGCCACCGTCGAGTCCGCGACCTACGGCGACAAGCTCGTCGCCCTGCCGCAGAACACCAACGGCCAGCTCCTGTTCCGCAACGCTGACGTGATCGAGGAAGCGCCGGACACTTTCGAGGACATCCGCAGCGCCTGCGCCGCCCTCGAGGGCGACACCGACTGCCTCACCACCCAGCTCAAGCAGTACGAGGGCCTGACCGTCAACTCCCTCGGCTTCATCAACGGCTGGGGCGGCGAGGTCCTCGACGATTCCGGCCAGCCCACCGTTGAGTCCGACGAGGCCAAGGCGGGGCTCCAGGCGCTTGTCGACGCCTACGCGGACGGCACCATCGCCCAGTCCTCCACCGCCGCAACGGAGGAGGAAACCAACCTGGCGTTCACCGAGGGCAAGACCGCCTTTGCCATCAACTGGCCGTACATGTACGCCAACGCCGCGGAGGCGGGCCTGAACTTCGAGGTCCAGCCGCTGGTGGGCAAGGACGGCGTCGGCGTGTCCACACTCGGCGGCTACAACAACGGCATCAACGTGAACTCGAAGCACAAGGCGACCGCGCTGGACTTCATCCAGTTCATCATCAGCGAGGAAAACCAGCTCTCGCTCGCCGAGAACTCCTTCCCGCCGGTGCTGGCCTCCATCTACGACGACGCCGAGCTGGTCAAGGAGCACCCGTACCTGCCGGCGCTCAAGGAGTCCCTGGAGAACGCGAAGCCGCGCCCGGTCTCCCCGTTCTACCCGGCGATCTCCAAGGCCATCCAGGACAACGCGTACGCCGCGCTGACCTCCGGCAAGAGCGTTGACGACGCGACGAAGGACATGGCCAGCGCCATCCAGCAGGCCTCCTAATAGCCCACGCATCACGCCCGCCACCGTTTACACTTCGGTCGCGGGCGTTTTGCCCGTTTACGCACCAAAAGAAATGGAGTGTGGTGTATGACAACCGCTTCCCCCAAACGGCGAAGGCACCGCAGCGACGCCGGCAAGGCCGCCGCGCTCGTCGCCCCGGCGCTCGCCGTGCTGGCCGTCGTGATCGGCTACCCGATCGTGCGCGCCATCTGGCTCTCGTTCCAGTCCGACAAACACCTCGACCCCGCCACCGGCCTGTTCACCGAGGGCGGCTTCGCGGGCGTCGAGCACTACCTGTACTGGCTGACCAACCGGTGCATGACCGCATCCGGCGAGGTCGGCGCGTGTCCGGCGGGTGTGCTGGCGACCGACTTCTGGCCGTCGGTAAGCGTGACCCTCTTCTTCACCGTCGTGACGGTCGCGCTTGAGACGGTGCTGGGCATCGGCATGGCGCTCGTGATGAACCACCCGTCGCGCGTCCGCTCCCTCATCCGCGCCGCCGTGCTCATCCCGTGGGCCATCCCCACCGCCGTGACGGCGAAGCTGTGGCAGTTCATGTTCGCGCCCAGCGGCATCGTCAACTCGCTGCTCGGCCACAGCATCGCCTGGACCACCGACCCGTGGGCCGCCCGCTTCGCCGTCATCATCGCCGACGTGTGGAAGACCACCCCATTCATGGCGCTGCTCATCCTCGCCGGCCTCCAGATGATCCCGCGAGACGTCTACGAGGCAGCGCGTGTCGACGGCGCGTCGTCCCTCCAAACCTTCACCCGCATCACCCTGCCGCTGGTGCGCCCCGCGCTCATGGTCGCCATCCTGTTCCGCACGCTCGACGCGCTGCGCATGTACGACCTGCCCGTGATCATGATCTCCGGGTCCTCCAACTCCCCCACCGCCACGATCTCCCAGCTCGTGGTCGAGGACATGCGCCAAGGCAACTTCAACAGCGCCTCCGCCCTGTCCACGCTCATCTTCCTGCTCATCTTCGCCGTCGCATTCGTCATGATCCGGTTCCTGGGCGCTGATGTGGGTGGCAGGCAGGCGTCGAAAAGCATGAAAGGCACGCGATGAAAAAGTTCTGGCACTACGCAGGCGTCATCTTCATCATGTTCTGGGGGCTCGCTCCCTTCTACTGGATGCTCGTGACCGCGCTGCGCGACCAAGCGCACACCTTCGACACCACACCGTGGCCGACGCACGTGACGCTGGACAACTTCCGCGACGCGCTCGCCACCGACAAGGGCAACGACTTCCTCGGGGCGATCGGCAACTCGCTGCTCATCTCGCTGACTACCACCGCGCTCGCCGTGCTCGTCGGTGTGTTCACCGCGTACGCGCTCGCGCGCCTCGACTTCCCCGGCAAGGGCATCGTCACCGGCATCATCCTCGCCGCGTCGATGTTCCCGGGGATCGCGCTGGTCACGCCGCTGTTCCAGCTGTTTGGCGACCTCGGGTGGATCGGCACCTACCGCGCGATGATCATCCCCAACATCTCGTTCGCGCTGCCGCTGACCGTGTACACGCTCATCTCGTTCTTCCAGCAGCTGCCCTGGGAGCTCGAGGAGGCAGCGCGTGTCGACGGCGCAACCCGCGGCCAGGCCTTCCGCCTCGTGCTGCTGCCGCTGGCCACGCCCGCGATCTTCACCACCGCCATCATCGCGTTCATCACAACCTGGAACGAGTTCATGCTGGCCAGGCAGCTGTCCAACACCTCGACGGAGCCGGTGACGGTGGCGATCGCGCGCTTCTCCGGGCCGAGCGCGTTCGAGTACCCGTACGCGGCGATCATGGCGGCGGGGTCGCTGGTGACCGTGCCGCTGATCATCATGGTGCTGATCTTCCAGCGGCGCATCGTCGCAGGCCTGACCGCCGGCGGCGTGAAGGGTTAGCATGGACCAGCGCACAGACCTGATGTGGCAGGCGATCGTCGGGTTCGTCGGCTTCTTCGCCCTCCTCGCCCTCGTGCAAGGGCTGGTCAACGTGTTTCGCGACCAGCCCGCGATCTGGCCCGGCCTGCTCGCCGGCGCGCTCGCGCTCGCCGAGTGGTGGCTCGTTCGCCGCTGGCTGGCGTGGCGCAGCTCAGCGCTTGACGACGACACCCAGACACCCCAATAGGCGCCAGGGGTGCTGGCGCTACGTGGTTGCTGGGGTGTGGGCGAGGCGTTGTTCGCGTCTGTCGGGGTCGGCGTGGTCGACCCCGCCGGGTATTCGATACCCACTCGGGCTCTGCCAGGTGACGCGCCCGCGGTGCCGGTGCATCCTGCCGCGTCCTGGCCTGCCGTTTTGCCGATTATGATACGTACATAACCAACACAGGTTCCCAATCTCCGTCCCACCCCCGCTGGCCCACTCGGTGAGATGGTGTGCCTCGGAGACATCCGCCGGCTGGTGGCAATCCGCCCAGGCGCACGTCGGCCCGTCCGCACTCATTAACAGCCGCAGCTCCCGGGTCGCCCGCCTCGGGTTGGCAGGGTCATCACCAGCAAGGGTGGTCGCATACAGGTTGACCGGCCCGTCAGTCGGCGAGATCAACGCGATATAGCCCGCCTTGTCGAGCTTCCGGTTGACCAACTCGGCACCGTCAAGCCACTCGCCGTTGGTTAGCTGGACTTGGATCTCGGCGGCGTTGTTGGGGTGGGTGCGCCAGGCGGCGAAGTTGCCGATGTCCATGTTGAGCACCGTGGTGATCGCAGGTGCGGCCACACGGGTGGTGGCATCACCGGTCAGCCACGCTGCCGGGTCAAGGCGTGCTGCGTGGTAGGCGGCGAGCACGTCGCTGGTGCGCCCCGTGACGTGCAGGGTGGACAGTCCCTTGTCGTGGTAGGTGATGCTTGCTTTCGGCGCCCGCGGAGTAGGCGGGGCGAGTTTCTT
>NZ_VNKN01000015.1:0-79345 GCF_007786415.1 Corynebacterium sp. NML180780
TCACAAGCAGCGCCACCGGCACACACCAACCACACAAAACGTGCAGCCAGCACAACACAGGCACGCAACCAATCCACAAACAAAAGTACATTGGCACACTATCGAGTTCTCAAACAACACACGCACACCGGACCAACCAGTCAAACACAACCAATCAGTGCTCGGTAGCGGAAAACAACGTTACACACAAGGTAAACAAAAGTCAAAGTCGAGGAAAACCTCAACCAAACTCAAGCAACCAAGTCCGCAACACTGTGAAATTATCTCGTTCCCTCCGAGCGACTCACTCGCTCTCGGCAACGAGGAAATACTTAACCACGAACAACACAAACACGCAAACCCCCAGCACACAACAGGTTTTTGGGCAAACGAAAACCGCCAACAGCTCGCTTACACGAAAACTGTTGGCGGTTAGTAGCGGTGAGGAGCTATCCCACCTTCTTGGCACCGGCGAAGTTCTTCTTCCCGCGGCGGAGGACCAGCCACGCGCCGTGCAACAAGTCGTCACTTCCGGGCTTCCATTCCTCGGATGCCACCCGCTCGTTGTTCACGTAGATGCCACCCTCCTTGATCGAGCGACGGGCAGCGCCCTTCGAATCGGCAAGGCCTGCGCCAATGAGCAGGTCAACAATGGTGGTCTCCGCATCGCGGAACTCAAACACCTGGGTCTCCGAAACCGCGGAGGCGAGCGTCTTCTCGTCCAGGTCGGTCAGTTCCGCCCGCCCGAACAGCGCCTGCGAAGCCAGCTCAACAGCTTCGCGCGCTTCGCGGCCGTGAATGAGGTCCGTCATCTCCTGTGCAAGACGCTTTTGAGCCTCACGCTTGAACGGTCGCTCCTCCACCTCAACCGCAAGGCGATCGAGTTCTTCCTGGTCCAGGAACGTAAACCAGCGCAGGTAGCGGATCACGTCGGCATCAGCGGTGTTCACAAAGTATTGGTACCACTTGTACGGGCTGGTCATCTCGGGATCGAGCCACAGCGAGCCGCCACCAGTGGACTTGCCAAACTTCTTGCCCTCGGAGTCGGTGACCAGCGGCACCGTCAGCGCGTGCACCTGCTCGCCGTCCATGCGACGGTTCAAGTCCACACCAGCGACAAGGTTGCCCCACTGGTCACCTCCACCAACCTGCAACACGCAGTCGTGGTTGCGGCGAAGCTGCACGTAGTCATTCGCCTGCAGCAGCATGTAGGAAAACTCGGTGTACGAGATGCCGTCGTTTTCCAGGCGGCGCTTCACCGTGTCGCGGCCAAGCATCGTGGACAGGGAGAAATGCTTGCCCACGTCGCGGAGGAAGTCGATGACCGACATGTCCTTCGTCCAGTCGTTGTTGTTCACCAACAACGCGCCGTTCTCGCCCTCAAAGGAGACGAACCGCTTGAGCTGACCGCTGATACGTCCAGCCCAATCCGCAACTGTGTCGGAGGAGTTCATGGTCCGCTCCCCTACGTCGCGGGGATCACCAATCATGCCGGTGGCGCCGCCCGCCAGCACGATCGGTCGGTGCCCAGCCTCCTGGAAGCGCCGCAGCATGAGCAACGGCACCAGGTGGCCGGCATGCAGCGACGGGCCAGTCGGGTCGAAGCCGCAGTACAAGCTGATCGGCGATTCCGTCGCGGCGCGCAGTGCGTCCAGGTCGGTGGACTGGTTGATCAGTCCGCGCCATTCGAGTTCTTCAACAATGTTTGTGCTCATCGGTGTCCTTCGCGCGTGGAAAAGCGCAGTTGTCTCGGGTAGTTGAATTCAGCTGCTGGGGTGAGGTCTTAGGCTGCGGGATAGGGCTCGGCTTCGTCGATAAGCAGCACCGGGATCCCGTCGTCGATGCGATACGCGATGTTGAGGCGCTCGTTGACCAGCAGCTGTTCGTCTTCCTTGTATGTCAGTGGGCCCTTGTCCTTCGGGCAGGCCAGGACGTCAAGGAGTTTCGGATCGAGACTCATGGGGTTCATCCTACTTGTACGGGCTCGTCCCCGACGTGTCGGGATCGGAGGGAGGGTCAACGGCGGCGTCGTCAAGCGAAACGGGCCCCTGCAGCGCCTCCTTGAGGTACGAAGCCTGCGAATCCAGGGCGCGGAGGTTGTTGTCCAGGATGCCGTGCTTGACGCGGTCGACCGCGTCGTACATCGTACGCAGCGAATCGATGCAGCGCATCGACGCCTCGCGCCCCCGGTACTGGGGCGCCTTGAGGTAGGTGTCGACAACCTCGGGGAGGTAGACCTTTGACACGTTGTACACGGTCTGCTGGTGCTCAGGAGTCGGCGTCAGGCTCTCCCACTGCGAGAGCACGAAGCGGGTGACCGACTGCAGCTTCATCGCCTCGTTGTACACCGGCGGTGGCACGTTCGCGCGGTGCAGTTTGGCCAGGTTTTCCTTGATTGACTCATCAATCATCGACTCGGTCGAAGTCGTCTCAGCCGCCGGGAGCGCCTTTTGGCTATTCGACGGCGTGAGCAACGCGCCCGCCCCGTACGCGACTCCGGCGGCGACCGCCCAGGGAATCACTCCGAGCGCCCCCACCAGGCCGAAGACGGCGAACGCCCCGGTGGTGACCGCGGCCGCGATCATGCCAACCTGGTTTTTCGGCGAGGCGAAATAGTCCCATTTACTGGTAGCCACGGATCTCCTTAAACGTCTCGGCCAAGTCGCCGTTCTGGGCGTCGAATACCTTACCGCCGGTGAGCTGAGCCAACTGCTCCATCTCGCCCCGGTTCGCTTCACCGTACAGGATCACAAAGACCGGGATACCAGACCATTCGGGGTGCTGCCCGTAATCCGCAACGAACTGATCGTAGAACGGTTCGGCGGTCGCCTGCCCGTCGGACAGGAGCACGACCGTGGGAGTCCGGGTCTTCTCGTTCTGGTCCTGCGTCGACTCGCTCTTCGCCTTCGCCGCAGCTTGCTGGGTAAGCACCTGCTCAAGCGCGGCGTAGGTCGCGGTGTACCCGCCCGGCTCGAGGTTGTTCACAAAGGCGTCAAGGTTTTCGCGGGACGCGGGGTCCGCATCAGCAATGACACTTGAGGCGCCTTCCTCCAGTGCATCATTGAACGGCAGGAGCTCGACGTCTTCCCTGTCGCGGAAGGAGACATCACCGGTCGACGTGGCAGCAGTGCCGCCGATAAGCTCGTGCATGATTCGCTTCAGCGACGCCAGGCGCTCGCCCTCCATCGAGCCGGAGGTGTCCAGCAGGAATGTCGATTGGCCGGGCATGCGGAACTCGCCGTTGTACTTGTCCAGCAGCTGCGTCGTGACGTTCTCCGTGGCCGGGAACGGCAGCTCGATCGGCGTGTGCCGCGCGAGCTCAGCGGGCAGAGTATCGACGCCCTGCACCGGGCGCCGGTACGTATCCGCCACCTCTTGCTGGTGTTCCTGGAACCAATCCGCGAGCTCACGGACCGCCTCGCCCGAGCCCGTATTCTGCGGGTGCTTGAGAGCACTGAGCGGGTAGTCCGCGGTGATGGTTCCGTCGGCGGGGACCACCACCTCGATGTCCTGCCCTGCCTTCTTCAACTGGAAGAGCGTCGACTCGTAGTTGAAGATCGCGTCCGCCTTCGTCGGATCCTGCGCGAACGTGTCCGCGAGCCAGCCGGAGGACCCAGACGAAACCGTCTGGGAGGAGAAGAACGTTTGCAGTTGCGGGGCGACCCGGTTGATGTCCTCCTCCGTCAGCGCGAGCCCGGTATCGGCCAGCGCCGTCGCGGCAGAGACCACCGTGGAAAAGCCGGAGTTCGACGCCGTGGGGTCGGTCATTCCGAAGGACAGCTCGCCGGCATCGGCGGCCGCAACGAGGTCGTCCCAGGTCGGCGGGTTGTCAACCCAGCCCTTCTGTTGCGCCAGATCGCTGCGAACTCCTAGCGCGATCGGGGAATTGGCCAACGGGTACTGGTCCGCCAGCGCGTCAGAGGCGCCGATCAGGTCCGCGTAGCGGTTGGTGGCAAACCAAGTGGCGTCGTACGTGCCGTCGTACCCGCCGTCCTTCAGGCCCTGTGAGTTCTCCAGGGTGCCGCCGTCGTAGCTCACGCTGATGTCCATTCCTAGGTCATCAGCCGCCTGCTGGATCAGCGGTTCAAGATCCTTCAGCTCGGTCGCAGCGAGAATGTGCAGCGATGCATCACCACTCCCACCGGACCCACCCGATCCTCCCAGGCCACCGGATTCACCGCCGAGGTTCATGCAGCCGGCGGTGGCAGTCACCATGAACAGCGCGGAAAGAACGGCAAGTAGTTTCTTCATAGGGTGGCCTCCTCATTGACTGGTGGTTGTCCGCTGTAGCGTTGCCCGACGGCGTCGAGAAGCTGCTCGAGGCGATCGAAGGTCGGCGGGTCGACACTGTTGACGTAGTCGGACGGCGCGGGCAGTCCGTGCGCTTGGAGCTCGTCCGCGAGCGAGCCGCTCTCAGCCGGGCGAAAACCGTGCTTCGCAGCGAGTCGCTGCAATTCCGGATCAGTACTCAGCAGGCGGCCGAGCTCCTTTCCCTTGTCCGAGATGCCGACGATGCCGTGGTTTGCCACCACGGTCGGCTCGAGGCGCAGGAGGACCATGTCGTCGCGAACGCGCGAGTTGTCCTTCATCTGCTCGCCAAGGAACTGGGCCTCGTAGACCAGGACCAGCGGCGTCGAGCCCATGCCCTGGCTCAGGTAGTCGCGGAAGGGCGCGGAAGAAGACGATTCCGAGTACCCCTGCCCCACGAAGAACGGCGAAATCTTGTCCACCAGTTCCTCGGTGCTCATCCCCGGTTTTTCCTGGTCAAACTGCCAGGTCAGCAGCGAGAGGTACATGGCAGCGGAGTTTGAGGTGCGAATGTCCGTCGTGCTCACCTGCACCTGGCGCGGGGACGGGAAAGTGTCGCCGAGGTCGCGCCACCGCTTCCCGCTTTCCGCGAGCTTGACGTACGCGCCCATGTCAAAGGCGTAGCCGTCGCCCGTGTTGCGCACCACGCCCTCCTGCTCGAGCAGGTTCACGATCGGCTGCCAGGAGGCGATGGCCATCGGGGTAAAAAATGGGTAGTCCACCGAGTAGCTGCCGCCCTGGCTCTTCACCTTTTGGGCTGCCGGTCCGGACGACGGGAAGACAAAGTCCTGCTTGTCCAGGTCAGTGTTCGTCGCGATTTGGCGCGAGCCCGCGGTGGAAAACTTCACGGTGTAGCCGAGCTCCGCGAGCCGGCTTTTCACTTCCGGGTCCTCGAAGTAGTCGCGCTTCTCCGAGCCGATGATGCCCTCTACGGTGGTGGTTCCGGCGCCACCACCTTCGCCGCCTCCGAAGTTCAGCCAGCGTATCGCGTTGTTCTCGCCGCGGGCATCGCTCAGCGCAAGCCCGATCATCACAATGAGCACAACCGCGATGATGATCGAGACTATTGCAGAGAAAGACCGCTTCCCTCCGTTGGTGTCGCTCATGCACTCAGCATAAGGGCTGCGCGGTTGTGGCGCAGGTCATTGCGCCAATGCCGAGGTTACGCGCCGCGCACCGGCGCCTCCGCCCACGCGCGGAATGCCGCGTTCGCCTCGGAAACGCGCTGCCGCTGCTCGTCCACGCGCACCTTGGCGGTACCGCCGCGGGTATCGCGGGATGCCACGGCCCCGTCGATCGTGAGGACTTCACGGACCTCGGGGGTCAGTCGCTTATCGACGCCCACCAGCTCCTCATCCGTCAAATCGATGAGGTCCACACCACGCTCCTCGGCGATGCGCACACACGCGCCCGACGCCTCGTGCGCTTCGCGGAACGGCACGCCCTGGCGCACCATCCACTCCGCGAGGTCCGTCGCCAGCGTGAAGCCGGCGGGCGCGAGCTCGCGCATGCGGTCCTCGTGGAATACGAGCGTGGAGACGAGCCCGGTCATCGCGGGCAGCAACACCCGCAGCTGGTTGACCGAATCGATCACCGGCTCCTTGTCCTCCTGCAGGTCGCGGTTGTACGCCAACGGCATCGCTTTCAGCGTGGCGAGCAGGCCGGTCAGGTTGCCCAGAAGACGGCCCGTCTTGCCGCGAGCCAGCTCCGGCACGTCCGGGTTCTTCTTCTGCGGCATGATCGAGGACCCGGTGGACCAGGCGTCGTCAAGCGTGATGTAGCCGAACTCAGGGGTCGACCACGCGATGAGCTCCTCGGACAGCCGCGAAATGTCCACGGCGATCTGGGTGAGCACGTAGGCGGTCTCCGCCGCGAAGTCGCGCGAGGCAGTGCCGTCCAGCGAGTTGTCGCATGCGGAGTCGAAACCGAGCTCGGTCGCAATCGCTTCAGGGTCCAGGTGCAGCGACGAGCCCGCCAGCGCGCCCGAGCCGTAAGGCGAGACAGCGAGACGCTTGTCCGCGTCCTGGATCCGCTCGAGATCGCGCAGCAGCGGCTGCGCGTGCGCCAGCAGCGAGTGCGCAAGCAGGATCGGCTGCGCCGCCTGGAAGTGGGTCTTGCCCGGCATGATCGCGTCCGGGTGCGCGGCGGCCTGGTCGACGAGCGCATCGATGAGCGCGCTGACCTCGACGGCCACGCCGCGCAGCGCGTCACGGCACCACATGCGGAACATCGCGGCGACCTGGTCGTTGCGGGAACGGCCGGCGCGCAGCCGTCCGCCCACCTCGGGGCCGACCCGCTCGATCAGTCCGCGCTCCATGGCGCCGTGGACGTCCTCGTCCGTCGGAGCCGGGACGAAGGAGCCGGCCGCCACGTCGCGCCCGAGCTGGTCGAGACCGTCGAGCATGGTGTGCAGGTCAGCGTCGGAAAGCAGCCCTGCCTTGTTGAGCACCTTCGCGTGCGCCTTGGACGCGAGCACGTCGTAGGGTGCGAGGACCCAGTCAAAGTGGGTGGACACGGAGAGCGCGAACATCGCTTCCGAGGGGCCGCCGGAGAAGCGGCCGCCCCACAGCGCGCCTTCGTTGGTCTTGTGCTGTTCCATGGCTACTTTTCCTGCTTCTCCTGGGCGCCGGCCTCGCGGTCGCGCTTGTTGGCAATCTGGGATGACAGGCCGTGCAGGCGCACGAAGCCCTTGGCCAGGGTCTGGTCGAAGGTATCGCCGGTGTCGTAGGTGGCCAGGTTGAAGTCGTAGAGGGAGTGGTTGGAGCGGCGGCCGTTGACGGTCGCCTTGCCCGCGTGCAGCTCCATGCGGATGTCGCCGGTGACGTGCTCCTGGGTGGAGTCGATGAAGGCGTCGAGCGAGCGCTTCAGCGGGCCGAACCAAAGGCCGTCGTAGACCTCCTCGGACCAGCGGGCGTCGATAAGGCGCTTGTAGCGCGCAAGCTCACGCTCAACGGTGACGTCTTCAAGCGCCTTGTGCGCGGTGATCAGCGCAACCGCGCCCGGTGCCTCGTAGACCTCGCGGGACTTGATGCCCACCAGGCGGTCCTCGACCATGTCCAGGCGGCCGATGCCCTGCGCGCCGGCGCGACGGTTGAGCTCCTCGATGGCCTCGAGCACGGTGACCTTACGGCCGTCGATAGCAACGGGCTTGCCGCCCTCGAAGGAGATGATGACCTCGTCCGGCGCGTTGCCCATCGCCGGATCCTCGGTGTATGCGTAGAGATCCTTTGTCGGCGGGTTCCACAGGTCCTCGAGGAAGCCGGTCTCGACGGCGCGGCCCCACACGTTCTGGTCGATGGAGAACGGTGACGCGGCGGACTGCTCGATCGGCAGGTCCTTGCCCTCGGCGTACTCGATTGCCTTATCGCGCGTCCAGGCGAAGTCGCGAGCCGGGGCCACGATCTCCAGGTCGGGGTCTTGGTTGAGGAAACCGACCTCGAAGCGGACCTGGTCGTTGCCCTTGCCCGTGCAGCCGTGGGCGACGTGGGTGCCGCCGTGCTCCTGGGCGGCCTTGACCAGGTGCTTGACAATCAGCGGGCGCGAAATCGCGGAGACCAGCGGGTACTCGCCTTGGTACATGCCGTTCGCCTTGATGGTGGGCAGGCAGTAGTCCTCAGCGAACTCGTCCTTCGCGTCAACGACGATGGACTCGACGGCACCGCAATCCAGGGCGCGCTGGCGGACGGACTCCATGTCCTCGCCGCCCTGGCCCAGGTCGAGGGCGACTGCGACGACGTCGGCATCAAGCATTTCGCCCAGGTAGGAAATGGCGACGGAGGTGTCCAGACCGCCGGAGTATGCGAGTACGACGCGATTGCTCATGAGAAGTAGCTCCTTCAATAATGTTCGAGGTTGTTCAAGTTGTGACACACCCGGTTACTGAGGTTACCCGGGGATGTGCGTTTCCTGTGACCCGCTGCTGCGGAACACGCTATTCGTTGGCGGGGTGCGCGTGGCCGAAGATCTTTTCGCCCAGTTCCTTGCCGCTGAGCGGCTCCCGAGCCAGGACAAAGATCGTGTCGTCGCCCGCGATGCAGCCCACGACTTCGTCGAGGCCGACGCGGTCGATGTAGCTGGCCAAGTACTGCGCGGCGCCGGGAGGCGTGCGCAAGACCGTGGTGTTGCCGGTGTAGTCCACCGAGACGACGAGCTCCTCGATCATGCGGCGCAGCTTGTCCCGCGGCCCGGTCTGCACGACGGAGAGCGACCCCGTGTCAGAGGTCACCGTGTAATACGCACGGCCGCCCCCAAGGGGACGGATCTTTTTCGCCCCAAGCTCGTCCAGGTCGCGCGACAGCGTCGCCTGGGTGATGTCGATGCCGTCGGCCTGCAAGAATTCGGAGAGTTGCGCCTGCGAAGACACCCGTGTGCTCCCGATGATCTCAAGGATGCGGGCCTGTCGCGCCGTGCGCGATACGGGTTGGGTCATACCTGGTGTTCCTCCTCGTCTTGGTGTTCCATGAGCCACGCCAGCAATGCCTTCTGGGCGTGCAGCCGGTTTTCCGCCTCGTCGAACACGCGCGATTGCGCGCCGTCGATCACCTCCGCCGTGACCTCGTTGCCGCGGTACGCAGGTAAGCAGTGCAAGAATACGGCATCCTCCGACGCGCGTGCCATGACCTCCGCGTTGACCTGGTAGGGCAAAAACGGGGTCCGACGATCCAACCCGTCGTCCTCCATGCCCATGGACACCCACGTGTCGGTGATGACCACGTCCACGCCGTCCACCGCGGCCAGGTCGGTGCCCACCGTGACCGTCGCGCCGGTCTGTTCGGCGCGCTCGCGCGCCCGCTGCACAAACTGCTCCTTAGGCTGGAACCCCTCTGGCGCGACGATGGCAATGTCCACACCCGCGGTGGCGAACCCGAGCATGTAGGAATTCGCCATATTGTTATCGCCGTCGCCCAGGTACGCGGCGCGCAGCCCCTTGAGGCGGCCGAAGTTTTCCTGAATAGTCTGCAGGTCCGCGAGGATCTGGCAGGGGTGCAGGTCATCCGACAGCGCGTTGACCAGCGGGACCGTCGCGGTCTCGGCCATCGCGTGGAAGTTGTCATGCGCGTAGGTGCGCCACACGATCGCGTCAACGAACCGCGACAGCACCGCCGCCGTGTCCTGCAGCGTCTCCCCCTTCCCCATCTGGGAGTTGGACGTGTCCGTGATGATCGCATTCCCTCCCATCTGGTGGATGCCCACGTCGAAGGAGAAGCGGGTCCGTGTGGACGTCTTGTCAAAGAGCACGGCCACAGACTTCGGCCCCTCGAGCGGGCGCTTCGCATACGGGTCGCGCTTCATCTCGGCGGCGAGCGCAAGCACCTCGGCCTGCTCGTCCGGCGTCAGATCGTCATCAGCCAAAAAGTGCCTGGTCATGAGTCGTTCCTTTCGTTCTCGGTGGCGTCGGCAAGCGCGAGCGCGATGCGCTCAACGGCCGCATCAATCTCATTGTCCGTGATGATGAGGGGCGGCGTAAGTCGCACCACGCTTGTCGACGGAGCGTTCACAATCACTCCCCGCTCCAGCCCCTTCGCCACCACGTCCTTGGCCACGGGCCGGTCGAGCACCACCCCGAGCATAAGGCCGCGGCCGCGCACCTCCTGCACGCCGTCCAACGCCGCGACCGACGCAGCGAGCTTCTCCCCCTTGCGGCGCACCTCCGCGAGGAAGGCGTCATCAATAGTGTCCAGCACCGCGTTCGCCGCAGCGCAGGCGACGGGGTTGCCGCCAAAGGTCGTGCCGTGCGAGCCCGGGGTGAACAGCTCCGCGGCCTTCCCGCGCGCCAGGACCGCGCCGATGGGCAGGCCGGCGCCGAGCCCCTTCGCCATGGTCACCACGTCCGGGACGATGCCTTCGTGCTGGAACGCAAAGAAGTCTCCGGTGCGTCCGATGCCGGTCTGGACTTCGTCGATAAGCATGAGCGCCCCGGACTCGTCGCACAGTTGGCGGACCTGGGTGAGGAAATGCTCGGGCGCGGGGATGACGCCGGTTTCGCCCTGGACCGGCTCGAGGATGATCGCCGCGGTGTCACCCGGGTTTGCGGCCACGAGTTTGCGCAGGTAGTCGGTGTCGCCGTAGGGGTAGAACTCCACGCCGGAGGGCAGGGGCTCGAACGGCGCGCGCTTCTCGGGCTGGCCGGTAAGCGCGAGCGAACCCATCGTGCGGCCGTGGAAACCGTTCACCGCGGCGAGGACGCGCGAGCGCCCAGTCAAGCGAGCAAGCTTGAACGCAGCCTCGTTCGCCTCGCCGCCCGAGTTGCAGAAGAACAGTCGCGCAGCATCGTCGCCACACCGCGCCTTGAGCTTCTGTGCGGCCTGCACCACCGGCTCGGAGGCGAAGAGGTTGGAGACGTGGCCCAGCTTGCCAATCTGTTCGGTGACGGCGTCGATCACCGCCGGGTGGGCGTGG
This sequence comes from Corynebacterium sp. NML180780, assembly GCF_007786415.1. Classification (NCBI taxonomy): domain Bacteria; kingdom Bacillati; phylum Actinomycetota; class Actinomycetes; order Mycobacteriales; family Corynebacteriaceae; genus Corynebacterium; species Corynebacterium sp. NML180780. Next base: position 10,687 of record NZ_VNKN01000015.1, read on the forward strand.
CCCAAGGAGTTGACCGCGATGCCGGCCAACATGTCGATGAACTCGGCGCCCTGCGGGCTAAAGACCCGCGCGCCCTCGCCGTGGGCGAGCTCCACGGGCGGCGTGCCGTAGGTGTTCATGAGCGTGTCGCCCCAGGCCGCGAGCGCTGGTTGCGTGGAGTGCGTCTGCTCGGTCATGCGTTTTCATCCTTCCTGAACACAGTGGTGGCCGTGCCCTCCGGGTAGTTGTTCACGTCAAAAGCATCCGGGAACACCATGGTGCCGATACCGCCCTCGGTGAGCAGCTCCAGCAGCACGGAGTGGGCAATACGGCCGTCAATCACGTGGGCAGCGCGCACTCCCCCTTTCACCGCCGTCAGGCAGGCCCCCATCTTGGGGATCATGCCGGAATCCAGGTCTGGCATCATGCGCTCGAGCTCCCCGACTTGGATCTTGGACAGGAGCGAGTCTTTGTCCGGCCAGTCGGTGTAGAGGCCCTCCACGTTGGTGAGTACAACCAGGCGCTCCGCGCCGATCGCCTTGGCCAGCGCGCCGGCTGCCTCGTCGGCGTTGATGTTGTACACGTCGCCGCCCTCACCTGGCGCGATGCCGGAGACGACGGGGATCCGGCCAGCCTCAATGATGTCCATCACTGCAGAGGGGTTCACGTCCGTGATCGTGCCGACCAGACCGATGTCGGTGGGGTGCCCGTCGACGTCGACAAGCCTGCGCTCCGCGGTAAACAGCCCGGCATCCTCGCCGGAGGTCCCCACCGCGTAGGGGCCGTGCGAGTTGATCTTGCCCAGCAGGTCGCGGCCGACTTGGCCGAACAGGACCATGCGGACCACGTCGAGGATCTCCGGCGTGGTAACGCGAAAGCCCCCAACAAACTTTCCGCCATCGAGGCCCAGCCGCTTGAGCATCGCCGAAATCTGCGGCCCGCCGCCGTGCACGACAACGGGTTTAGCGCCAACCGTGCGCAGAAACACCATGTCCGCGGCGAACGCGGCCTTCAGCTGCTCATCAATCATGGCGTTGCCGCCGTACTTGACCACGACGATCTTGTCACGGAAGTGCTGCAGCCACGGGAGGGCCTCCGCGAGGACGTGTGCGCGGTCCTCGCTGCTGAGATTCTTCAGGGGTTTCAGCGGCTGCGCCGGAGTTGGTTCGCTCATTGCCTCGGTGCCCTTCCTGCTAGGAGCTGTACGCGGAGTTGATCTCCACGTAGTCATGTGACAGGTCGGTGGTGTGGACCGTCGCGGTGCCCGGGCCCCCGGTCCCCAGGTCCACGCGGACGTCGATGTCCACGCCGGAGAGGTCGACGCCGCGCGCGCCGGGCGTTCCGGTGGAGCGCTCGCACACCGGCTGCCCGTTGAAGTACACGGAGATGTTCTCGGGGTCCATCGCTGCGTCCGCCATGCCGACCGCCGCGAGGGTGCGGCCCCAGTTCGGGTCGGAGCCGAACATGGCGCACTTGAACAGGCTGTCGCGGCCCAGCGTGCGGGCGGCGTTGAGTGCGTCGTCATCGCTCGCGGTGCCGGTCACCGTGATGTTGACGCGCTTGGTCACGCCTTCGGCATCGGCCTGCATCTGGCGCGCCAGCGAATCGCACACCGCGTGGATCGCGCGATCTAGCTCGTCCTGGCTCGGGGTGACCCCGCTCGCTCCGTTTGCCATCACGATGACCGTGTCGTTGGTGGAGGTCGATCCGTCAATATCGACGGTGTCAAACGTCACCTTCGTCGCCTTGCGCAGCGCGGCGTCCAGCGCCTGGGGTGTCGCGGCGGCGTCGGTAGTAATGCACACCAGCATCGTGGCGAGCGAGGGCGCCATCATGCCCACGCCCTTGCCCATCGCCCCGACCGTCCAGCCTTCGCCGCGGTAGCCAGCCTCTTTCCGCACAAGGTCCGTCGTCAAAATCGCGTCAGCCGCCGCTTCGCCCTGCGCCTCGTCGTCGCCGAGCAGGGGCAGCAGCTTTTCGACGCCACCACGCACCTTCCCCATGTCCAGCAGCTCCCCAATCAGCCCGGTCGAGCACACGGCCACCTCCGAGGGCTCGACACCGAGCGCCGCTGCGGCGAGCGCTTGGGATTCGCGCGCGTCCGCGTCGCCCTGCGCGCCGTTGCACGCGTTTGCGTTCCCGGAGTTGTACAGCACCACGCGCAGCGCACCGTCTGCCAACGCCGCCTGCGAAAGCTTGACCGGCGACGCTTTCACGCGATTGCGCGTAAATACCGCGGCCGCGGCGTCATTCGGGCCGTCGTTGACCACGAGTGCCATGTCCGACTTCCCCGACGGCTTGATGCCCGCCGCAGTCGCCGCAGCGCGGAACCCCTGGGGGGCGGTCACACTCAGTCGGGGCGCTTCGGCGGTGCCGTGGGTACTCGGTGAGGGGTTTGGGGTTTCCATGGTGTCTCGCTTTCTGTGAAAAGCTCGCCGCGCGGGTGGCGTTGTAGGGATGATCTTCCAGGTGTGCCTGGGCTAGGGGGCGACGCCCTGTCGTGGCAGGCCGGCCGTCTCGTCCAGTCCGAGGGCGAGGTTCATGCACTGCACTGCCGCGCCGCCGGTGCCCTTGGTCAGGTTGTCAATGGCGGACGTGGCGAGCAGTACTCCGGCGCCCTCGTCGACCTCAACCTGAACGTGGCACGTATTTGCACCCACGACGTGCTGCGTCTGCGGGTGCGCGCCTTCCGGGAGGACGTGCACGAACGGTTCGTCGCCGTACGCCGACTCGTACGCCGCGCGAGCGGTGGCGGCGTCGATCCCGCTGCGTAGCGGCATGGTCACGGTGGTGAGAATGCCGCGCGGGAGCGGTGCCAGGACCGGGGTGAAGCTCACGGTGACGTCCTCATCCGTGGCCTCGGCGATGTTCTGCGCGATCTCCGGGGTGTGCCGGTGCGCGCCTGCGGTCTTGTACGTCTTAAGCGAGCCCATCGTCTCTGCGCCAAGCATGGCGACGGACGCTTTCTTGCCGCCGCCCGAGACCCCGGTGATAGCCACAACGCGGAGGTTGGGTACCGCCAACCCCGCTGCAACGGCCGGGTAGGCGGCGAGGGTCGCACCCGTTGGGAAGCAGCCGGGTACGGCGACGCGGGTCGCGCCGCGCAGCTGGTCACGGTGGCCGGGCATCTCCGGAATACCGTAGGGCCAGCTGCCCGCGTGCGCGGAGCCGTAGTAGCGCTGCCACGCGCCGGCATCACGGAGACGGAAATCCGCCGCGCAATCGATCACGATCGTTGTGTCCGGCAGCTTCGCGCCTATTTCGGCTGAGAACCCGTGGGGCAGCCCGAGGAAGATGACGTCGTGCCCGCCGAGCACCTCCACAGAGGTCGGCTCGATGACCCGATCCGCCAACTGCGGCAGGTGTGGCATCAGCTCGGCGACGGGCTGCCCCGTCGTGGAGTTTCCGGTCAGTGCGCCGATAGTGAGGTCGCCCGACTCGTACAGGGGGTGGCGCAGGAGCAGGCGGAGGATTTCTCCGCCTGCGTACCCCGTCGCCCCGGCGACTGCTACGTTCAGTGTCATACAGACACCCTACGCTTTTATGCAGTCGGCTGCAAATTATTCATTCTTGGTTTAGCCACGCATCTCGGCGCCGAAGCGGGCCTTGGCCGCCTCCGCCGCCGCGAGGCGGGCCTCGGAAGCCTCGTCCTCGGTGAGCGTGCGGTCCGGTGCGCGGAACACCAGGCCAAACGCCAGGGACTTCTTGGCTTCGCCGAGCTGTTCGGAGCGGTAGACGTCGAAAAGCGTGACGCCCTCGAGCAGCTCACCTGCCCCCTCTTCGAGGACCCTGCGGACCTCCTCGGCCGGCACTGCCTCGTCGACGACGAGCGCGATGTCCTGGTGCAGCGCCGGGTAGACGGAAAGGATGGGGGCCGGGAGGACCTCCGCAAACGGCAGCGCGGAGAGGTCGAGCTCCATCGCGCACACGCGCGGCGGCAGCTCGAGCGCCTCCAAGATCTGCGGGTGGAGCTCGCCGGCGTGCCCCACGACGGTCTCGCCGACGCGCAGCTCAGCGCAGCGGCCCGGGTGCCACGGCAAGTACTCCGCAGCAGCAACCGTGAGCTCAACGCCTGCGGCGCGGGCCACAACCTGCGCCGACTCGAGCGCGTCTGCCCAGGTGTAGGCACGAGCCTGGCCGAACGGGCCTGCCTCCTCGGCGTTGCCCAGCGCGACGGTTGCCACATGCAGCGGCTGGTGCGGCACCGAATCCAGGATGCCGGAGATCGTCGCCCCGTCGGGGCGAGCTTCCACGCTGGGCAGCGGCGAGGCTTCCGCGCGCTTGAACGCCGTTTGCGCCACCGAGTACATCGCGACGTCAGCGCGACCGCGTGCCACGTTCTTCCCCACGGCCTCGAGCATCGCCGGCAGCAGCGTCGTGGCGAGCACTCCGTAGTCAGTATCCAGCGGGTTCTGCACCTTCACGGTGTTGCGACGCGGGTCGTCCTCGTCCAGGCCCCAGGTGTCGAAGGTGCTGTTTGCCATGAACGGGGTGGGGATAATCTCGGCGTAACCGGCGTAGGCCAACGCGTGCGTCACGGCGCGGCGGCGCTGCTGCGCCGGAGTCAGACCGCGGCCACCGCGCGGGGTGGGCAGGAGAGACGGGATGTCGTCCAGCCCTTCCAGGCGCACGATTTCCTCGATCAGCTCGACCGGGACGGTGAGGTCGCCGCGCCAGGTGGGCGGGGTGACAGCCAGGATGCCCTCGGCCGCCTTCTCCACGGCCTCCACGGCGCAGCCGACCTCCTCCAAGCGGCGCACGACCGTCTCCTCGGCGTACTCGACGCCGATGAGCTTGGACGGCGCGGCCACCGGCAGTTCAATGGCCTCGCGCTGCGGGACCGCGCCGACGAGGGTGCGTCCGGACGCGATCTCGCCGCCAGCGATGCTGGTCAGCAGCGCGCACGCAACGTCCAGGGCTACCTCCACGATGGCCGGGTCGACGCCACGCTCGAACCGGCGCGACGCCTCCGAGCTCAGCTTGTGGTGGCGCGCCGTCTTCGCCACCGTAAGCTCGTCCCAGTTGGCGGCCTCGAAGTACACGTTTACCGTCTCGTCCGAGATCTCAGAGGTGACGCCACCCATCACGCCCGCGAGGGACTGGATGCCTGCGTCGTCGGTGATGACTACGTCGGAGTCCAGCAGGGTGCGCTTCGTGTGGTCCAGCGTCTCAAACTCCTCGCCCGCCGACGCGTTGCGCACGTGCAGGTTGCCGGAGATCTTGTCCGCATCAAAGGCGTGCATCGGCTGGCCGAGGAGCAGCATGACGTAGTTGGTCACGTCAGTCGCCGCGTTGACGGAGCGGATGCCGGAGAGCATGAGCTCGCGCTGCATCCAGAACGGGGCCTTCGCTGCCGGGTTAATGCCCTCGACCTTGGCCAGCCCGAAGCGGCGAGCGCGGGTGGAGTCGTCCACGGTGACGTCGATAAGCGAACCCTGCGCTGCGGGGACCTGCGAGGTGTCCACGGCCGCGACCTGCGGGTCCGCGGCGGGATCGGTGAACGTGAGGTCGAACGCGGAGGCGATCTCGCGGGTCAGGCCGCGCGCGGAAAGCGCGTAGCCACGGTCTGGGGTGATGTTGACGTCAAAGATCGTGTCATCGAGCTGGAGGATCTCGCGGGCATCATCGCCCGGCTTGCCCATACCCTCGGGCAGGGTGATGATGCCGTCGCTCTTCGTGGTCATGCCGAGCTCCGCGGCGGACGCCATCATGCCGCTGGAGATATGGTCGTAGGTCTTGCGCGCGGAAATGGCAAAGCCACCCGGCAGGACCGCGCCCGGCAGCGACACTACGACGTAGTCGCCGAGCGCGAAGTTACGCGCACCGCAGATGATGCCCTGCAGCTCGCCGGTGCCGTTCGCATCTCCCACGTCAACCTGGCAGTACCGGATCGGCTTCTTAAACCCGGTGAGCTCCTCAATCTCGGCGACGCGCCCCAGCACGAGCGGGCCGGTAGTCTCCTCGATCGGCGCGTAGCCCTCCGTTTCGAAGCCGACGCGGACGAAGCCTGCGTCCAGCTCGTCGTCAGTGACGGTCCAGCCCTCGTTGCCCGCGTTGCGCAGCAGGCGGGTGATCCAGTTCTTGGAAATCAGCATTGTTGTCCTTGTCCCTTCTCTCCTATTGCCTGCTTACGCCTGCACGCCGAACGGCAGGGTGAAGCGCACGTCGCCCTCGACCATGTCGCGCATGTCCGTCAGCCCGTTGCGGAACTGCAGGGTGCGCTCCAGGCCCATGCCGAAGGCAAAGCCCTGGTACTCCTCCGGATCCACGCCGACAGCGCGCAGCACGTTCGGGTTGACCATGCCGCAGCCGCCCCACTCGATCCAACCTGCGCCGCCCTTCTTGTTTTCAAACCACACGTCCACCTCAGCGCTCGGCTCCGTGAACGGGAAGTAGTTCGTACGCATGCGGGTTCTCGCCGCCGGCCCGAACAGCGTCTTGGCCAGGTGGTCCAGGGTGCCGCGAAGGTGCGCCATGGTCAGCCCCTTATCCACGGCCAGGCCCTCAATCTGGTGGAACACCGGGGTGTGCGTGGCGTCAAGCTCGTCGGTACGGAAGACGCGACCCGGGCACGCGATGTACAGCGGAACGTCACGGTCCAGCATGGAGCGCACCTGCACCGGCGAGGTGTGCGTACGCATGACCTGCTTGGAGCCCGGCTCACCAATGTAGAAGGTGTCCTGCAGGGTGCGCGCGGGGTGATCCGGGATGAAGTTGAGCGCGTCGAAGTTAAAGTATTCCGCCTCAACCTCCGGCCCCTCGGCGATTTCCCAGCCCATGCCGACAAAAATGTCCGCAATCTGCTCGCTCAGCGTGGTGATCGGGTGCATCGCCCCGACCTGCCCACGAGTTGTCGGCAGCGTGACGTCCACCGCTTCTTCCTTGAGCTGCTGCGCACGGTATTCGGCCTCGCGCAGCTCGCGCAGCTGCGCAAAGCGCTTCTCGACGCGCGCGCGCGCCATATTCACCATCCGACCAGCGTCCTTGCGCTGGTCCTTCGGAAGGGTGCCCAGTGCCCGCCGCGCCTGCGGGATAAAGGCCTTCTCCCCCAGATGCTGTCTATGCGCCTCTTCCAGCGCCGGCAAGTCTGCCGCGTTCTCAAACGCTTCGATCGCCGCCGCGGCAGCGCTGTCTAGCGCTTCCTCGGTCAGTTGAATCTCCGGGGTCTCGGACACGCTCGTCCCTTCCACTTGTCTGGTGATATTTCAGCGCACACAAGCATACCCGGGCGCACCCGACGACCCCTGACGCGCCCCAAAGCCAAGCGAGCCACCACCACCGGCCGCAATGCCTATTCCTGGCCGAGCACCTTGGACGACTCCCACATGCACATTGCTGCAGCTGTGGCGAGGTTCAATGACTCCGCGCTTCCCTTGATTGGAATTGCTACCCGGTGGTCAGCCAGTTCCAGGATTTCGTCGGGGAGCCCGTGCGCTTCGTTGCCGAAGAGCCACGCAGTGGGTTTCGCGAGCACCTCCCCCGCTGCGTCGAGGGAGACTTCTCCGTCCATGGCGGTCGCGACTACTTGCAAGCCTTTGGCGCGCAACTGACCCAGGACGTCCTTGATGTTGCGTTCGCGGGCCACGGGGAGGTGGAACAGCGAGCCTGCGGAAGCGCGCACAACCTTGGAAGATTCCGGGTCCACCGTCTCACCGGCGAAGATGACGGCGTTCGCGCCGGTAGCGTCAGCGATGCGGATGATGGTGCCCGCGTTGCCTGGGTCGTTCGTTTCCACGCCTACGGCGACGAACTCTGGGGTCCCGCGCAGCGCCGCTCCGACAGTCCACAGCGACGGCTTGCACACGGCGAAGAGCCCGGTGGTGTGGACCGTATCAGACATGTGCTTCGCCGCCTGATCAGTAATGGCGTGGGTGAACACGTCCATGTAGTCCGCCGTGGTGATGATTTCCGCGAACTCGTCTGCGGCACGCTCTGTGGCAAAAAGATCGGTGGCCGCGCCCGTCGCCACGGCCGCCTCCACTGAGTTTGCGCCTTCCACCAAGAAGCGGTTCGCCTTCTTTCGGGCCTGCGCCCGGTGCAGCTTCGCCGCGTTGACTACTCGGGGGGTGCGCTCAGTAAAGGGTTGCGTGAAATCAAGGCTCATGGCCTTGCATTCTACCGGCGTGCTACCGCAACAACGGCACGCCGTCCGCGTCCGTGGAGTAGAAGCCGCTGCGCGTGCAAATTCTGACGAGGTCGCACAGCACCCAGATCCCCAGCACCCCCAACACGACAAAGCCAACCAAGAAGAACGTCGTCAACCAGCCGAAGAAGTGGAGCCCCAATTGGACAAGCCCCCGCTTGGTGTACCCCAAGTAAAAATTGTGCACACCGAAAAGCCCAAAGAAAAGGCACAGCAGGACAGCAAGGGGCCATGCGCGGGGCTGCCTCACAGGCTGCACGGATGCGGTTGAGGAGCGAAGTGTTTCGAAGTGATCCGACAGCGCGGGAGCGCTCGCGCTACCGGGTCTGCCGCCGTAGAACTGCCGGGTGCGCGCCCACTCGTTGGCAGCCGCGCCCTGCTCGTCCCAGTACCAGTCATCTGCACCATTGCCGTGTCCACTGGGGTACCCGCTCCCGTAGGGTCCACCGGTGTTGTTGTTGCTGCCGTTGTCATAGGGGTTCGTCATGTCTCACACCTTACTCAGGCACCCGAACACGCCCGGGCACGCGAAACGCCCACCCCGACCCGTTCGCAAGTGCGAGGGTGAGGCGGGCGTCGATAAGCGAAGGGTGCTTACGCAGCCTTCGGAGCGTTGACGTCCTCCGGGAGGGCGTTCTTGGCAATCTCGCAGATCGCGGAGAACGCAGCGAAGTCGTTGACGGCAAGCTCGGCGAGGATCTTGCGGTCGACCTCGACCTCGGCCAGCTTCAGGCCGTGGATGAGGCGGTTGTAGGTGATGTCGTTGAGACGAGCAGCGGCGTTGATGCGCTGGATCCACAGCTTGCGGAACTCACCCTTGCGCTTACGACGGTCGCGGTACGCGTAGGTCTGGGAGTGCAGCCACTGCTCCTTGGCCTTGCGGTACAGGCGGGAGCGCTGGCCGCGGTAGCCCTTCGCGGACTTGAGGATTGCGCGGCGCTTCTTCTTGGCGTTGACTGAACGCTTCACACGTGCCATGAGTCAAACTTCCTTTACTTATTCGGTATTTGTGCTGGTTACGGGGCGCTGGTTGAACTATGCGCGGCCAAGAAGGCGCTTCATGCGCTTCTGATCTGCCCGTGCGACGTCGGTGGTGCCGGACAGCTTGCGGCGACGCTTGGAGGACAGCGACTCGTTGAGGTGGCGCTTGCCGGCCTGCTCGCGGCGCAGCTTGCCCTTGCCGTTGACCTTGATGCGCTTTGCGGTGCCCTTGTGGGTCTTCTGCTTCATGGTAAAAGCCCTTCAGAGTTGAAAATGTGTGCTACTTCTTGCCCTTGCGAGCCGGCCCGAAGACCATCGTCATGTTGCGACCGTCCTGCTTCGGACGAGACTCGACCACGCCCAGCTCACCGATGTCGTCTGCAAGACGCTCGAGGAGGCGGTAGCCGAGTTCCGGACGCGACTGCTCGCGGCCACGGAACATGATGGTCACCTTGACCTTGTTGCCCTTCTCCAGGAAGCGCTCGACATTGCCCTTCTTCGTCTGGTAATCGTGCTCATCGATCTTCGGGCGGAACTTCTGTTCCTTCACCACGGTCTGCTGCTGGTTCTTGCGAGCCTCGCGGGCCTTCTGATCCTGCTCGTACTTGTACTTGCCGTAATCCATGATCTTGGCCACGGGCGGCTTGGCCTTCGGCGCGACCTCGACCAGGTCGAGGTCCGCGTCGTACGCCAACTTGCGGGCATCATCCGTGCGGACAATGCCCACCTGCTCGCCGGACGGGCCGACGAGGCGAACTTCCGGTACGCGGATTCGTTCGTTGATCCGAGCTTCAGCGCTGATGAGAACTCCTAAAGACGAGAATGACAATGTGATCGCTACCAAGCCCCAAGCGACGTCATCCCACACGAAAAACCCGCTAGCGTTTACGCCAGCGGGAGTTCATCCGTTCAGCACAACACACGTCTCGCGTGTGCCATACCGTTGACCCGTATCCTGCGCTGCTGCGCGGCGTGGGGTGGGAGTAACTCCACTTGCGGCCCGTACACCTGAATCAGGAGCACTGGGCGGTAGTGGTGCATATGCTAGCAGCCGTTGCGAGAGACACCAAATCGCACGCCGAGACGGGCTATTTCGATTCTCCGCACCCCGCCCCGGCAGCTAGTGCAGGACCTTTTGCAGGTACTCGCCCGTAAACGAACCTTCCACCGCTGCCACGTCCTCGGGCGTTCCCTGCGCAACCACGGTGCCGCCGCCGGAGCCGCCCTCCGGGCCCATGTCGATGATCCAGTCGGCGGACTTTACAACGTCGAGGTTGTGCTCGATAACCAGGACGGTGTTGCCCTTCTCCACCAGGCCGTTGAGCACGAGCATCAGCTTGCGAATGTCCTCGAAGTGCAGGCCGGTCGTCGGCTCGTCCAGGATGTAGATGGTGCGGCCGTTGGATCGCTTTTGTAGCTCGGTTGCCAGCTTCACGCGCTGCGCCTCGCCGCCGGACAGGGTCGTCGCGGACTGTCCCAGGCGGACGTAGCCGAGGCCGACGTCGACAAGCGTGGCGAGGTACCGGTGAATGGAAGAAATCGGTTCGAAGAACTCGGCGGCCTCGGAGATCGGCATCTCCAGCACCTCCGCGATCGTCTTCCCCTTGTAGCGGACCTCGAGGGTCTCCCTGTTGTAGCGCGCGCCGCCACACACCTCGCAGGGCACGTACACATCGGGCAGGAAGTTCATCTCGATCTTGATGGTGCCGTCGCCGCGGCAGGCCTCGCACCGGCCACCCTTGACGTTGAAGGAGAAGCGGCCCGCCTTGTACCCGCGCACCTTCGCCTCCTGTGTTTCGGCAAAAAGGTTGCGAATCTTGTCAAACACGCCCGTGTACGTCGCCGGGTTCGAGCGCGGCGTGCGCCCGATCGGGCTCTGATCTACCTGGACCAGCTTGTCCAACGAGTCCAGCCCCTCCACGCGCTTGACGCGGCCGGGAACCTGGCGGGCGCCGTTCAGTTCGTTCTGCAGAGTCTTGGCCAGGATCTCGTTGACCAGGGTGGACTTGCCGGAGCCGGACACGCCCGTCACCGCGACGAGCAGGCCGAGCGGAATCTCCACGCTGACGTTATTCAGGTTGTTCTCGCGGGCCCCGACCACCTTGATCTTCCGGTCCTTATCCAGCGGTCGCCGCTGCGAAGGCACCTCGATCTTCTTGCGGCCGGCGATGTAGTCGCCGGTGAGCGAGCCTTCCGCCTCGACGAGTCCGTCGGGCTCGCCCTGGTAGACCACCTCGCCGCCGTACTCACCGGCGCGCGGGCCGATGTCGATGAGCCAGTCCGCCTCGCGGATCGTGTCCTCGTCGTGCTCCACCACCACGAGTGTGTTGCCAAGGTCACGCAGCTTCTTCAGCGTGGCGATGAGCCTGTTGTTGTCGCGCTGGTGCAGGCCGATGGAGGGCTCATCCAGCACGTACAGCACGCCAGCAAGTCCCGAGCCGATCTGCGTGGCCAGGCGGATACGCTGCGCCTCGCCGCCGGAGAGCGTCCCGGCGGAACGCGACAGCGTGAGGTAGTTCAGGCCCACGTCCAGCAGGAAGTGGAGCCTTGCCTGGATCTCGCGCAGCACGGCACCGGCGATCATCTCCTCGCGGTACCCCAGCACCAGGTGGTCCAGGTATTCCGACGCGTCCTCGATGGACAGCTCGGTCAGCCCGGCAATCGAGCGCTCGCCGTGCGTCGTGGAGTCCAAGCGCACCGCCAGGATCTCCGGCTTCAGGCGCGCCCCCTTACACGTCGGGCACGGGACCTCGCGGGTGTAAGCGAGCAGCCGCTCCTTCTGCGTGTCCGTCTCCGCCTGCTCGAGCTTGCGCTCCAGGTAGCCAATCACGCCTTCGTACGCGGCGTTGAAGGAGCGCTGCCTGCCGTAGCGGTTCTTATACCGCACGCTCACCTTGGTCTTCGAACCGTTGACCAGGTGCTTCTGCTGCGTCTTGGTCAGCGAGGAGAACGGGACGTGCGCGTCGAAGCCTTCTTCCTTGGCCAGCGCCTCGATGAGCCGCACGAAGTACTTCTTGTTCGGGCTCGAGTTCCACGGCTGGAACGCGTCGACCGCGGGGGCGTCCGGGTCCGGGATGACCAGGTCGGTGTCAATCTCCTTGCGCATCCCCAGGCCGTCGCAGGCCGGGCACGCGCCGAACGGGGAGTTGAACGAGAATGCGCGGGGCTCGTACTCCTCCACGTCCAGCTTGTGTCCGTTCGGGCAGGCCATCTTCTCCGAGAAGATCTGCACGCGATCCGGGTCGTCCGCGTCCAGGCCGACGAAGTCGAACCCGACGAGCCCGTCGGCCAGCTTCAGCGCGGTCTCGACGGAGTCGGTGAGGCGCTGCTTTTGGCTCTCCTTCACCTGCAGGCGGTCTACGACGACGTCGATCGTGTGCTTGATCTGCTTCTCCAGCTTCGGCGGTTCGGAGAGCTGGTAGGTCTCCCCGTCCACGTTCACGCGGGAATAGCCCTGGGAGGCCAGGTCTGCGAACAGGTCCTGGAATTCGCCCTTGCGCTTGCGCACGATCGGCGCGAGCACCTGGAACTTCGTGCGCTCCTCGTACTCAAGGACCTGGTCGACGATCTGCTGAGGCGTCTGCCGCTGGATTACCGCGTCGCACACCGGGCAGTGTGGCGTCCCCGCGCGCGAGTACAGCAGACGCAGGTAGTCATAGATTTCCGTGATCGTGCCCACGGTCGAGCGCGGGTTGCGGTTCGTGGACTTTTGGTCGATGGACACCGCGGGGCTGAGCCCGTCGATGTAATCCACGTCCGGCTTATCCATCTGCCCCAGAAACATGCGGGCGTACGAGGACAGGGACTCCACGTACCGGCGCTGGCCTTCCGCAAAGATCGTGTCGAACGCCAGGGAAGACTTGCCCGAGCCGGAGAGCCCGGTAAACACGGCCATCTTGTCTCGCGGTAGCGAAATGTCGACGCCCTTGAGGTTGTGTTCGCGCGCGCCGCGCACGGTCAGCCATTCGGCCACGTCACCACGTCCCTTCCCTAGCGGTTCTCTGTGGGGTTCAGTCCTAGAAACTACCAACTCGGGCCACCCCCGAGCTATTCCCGCCCGGCTACGCTGGGGCGCCATGACGCTTTCATTGCACCAGATTTCCGTCTCCGAGATGGACAACAACTGCTACCTCATCGCTTCCCAGGGCAAGGGGCTGCTTATCGACGCCGCCGCCGACCCCGCCGCACTCCTCTCCCTCGCCAGCGACGCAGGCGTAGAGATCACCGACGTGCTCACCACGCACCGCCACCACGACCACGTCCGCGCGCTCAAGGAGGTCCTCGAAGCGACCGGCGCGACGCACTGGGCGCCGTTCCTGGACGCGCCCGCACTGCCGGCGCCGGTGGACCGCGAGCTCAAGGACGGCGACACCCTCGAGTTCGACGGCCAGCAGTTCCCCGTCATGATCCTGCGCGGCCACACCCCCGGCGGCGCGGCGCTCGCGGCGGAGATCGACAGCGCGACGAACCTCTTCGTCGGCGACTCCCTCTTCCCCGGCGGCCTGGGCAAGACGGCCTCCGAGGGCGATTTTGTCCGCCTGTTCAACGAGGTGAAAACCAAGCTGTTCGACGCCTACGCGGACGACACCATCGTCCGCCCAGGCCACGGGAAGCCGACGACGCTGGGCGAGGAACGACCCCACCTGGATGAGTGGTGGCAGCGTCGCTGGTAGCCGAGCGTTTTTCACCGAGTTTCCCCGATGAGACCGGAACGTAAGTACAGTTGTGCCCAGAAGAGTCCCGCTGTGGGCTCCAGCATGAACCTGAATAAACCACGATCAAATGAAAAGGACTGGTTTGCAAGATGATCCGTAAGATCGCTCGCCCGATGTTGGCGTCCGTTTACATCATTGACGGCGTTGAGACCGCGCTGAACCCGGCGTCGCACAAGGACGCTGCGGACTCCGCACTGAAGAAGGTGCGCTCCGTACTGCCGCGTCAGTACCGCAGCTTCCTGCCGAAGGACCCGGAGACCGCCGCCCAGATCGTGGGTGGCGTCAAGGCCGGTGCCGGTAGCCTCTTCGCCATCGGCAAGATGCCGCGCACCTCCGCGTCCCTGCTCGCCCTCTCCACCGTCCCGTCCCTGATCGGGCGCAACGCGTTCTGGGAGGCAGATGATGCGGACGACAAGGCCCGCCGCCGCACCGGCGCGCTGACCGATGTCGCACTCGCAGGCGGCGTCCTGCTGGCTACCGTCGACACGGCCGGCAAGCCGGGCCTGCAGTGGCGCGCGCAGAATGCCGCAAAGGTTGCGCGCAAGAACGTCCAGCAGGCGCTGCCCACTCAGTCCGAGACCGAGAAGACCATGAGCAAGGCCAGCGACTGGTTGTCCGACACCACCGACCAGGTCACCAGCCAGGTCACCAGCTACGTCGATGACAACAAGGACGACTGGAAGAAGGCTGCCTCCCACGCCACCGAGGTAGCCGGCGACTGGTTCGAGGACGCAAAGAAGCAGACCTCGAAGTTCCTCGCTGAGACCTCCGACCGCGCGCAGGACGCGTACAAGGACTTCGACGCGGAGAAGCTGATCGAGCAGGCTACCCCGTCCAAGCTCGAGCAGTTCCAGGCCAAGCGCAAGGTCCACGGCATTGTCGGCGACCTGCAGGGCTCCATCGATGACCTTCGCCCGAGCACCCTGGAGAAGCTCTCCGCAAAGCACAAGGTGAAGAAGAACCATGCGAAGCTGGAAAAGAAGGCGCAGGGTTCCGTCGATAAGCTGCAGGCTGCGTTTGACAAGCTCGACGCTGACCCGTCTTGGATTCAGAAGCTGAAGTGGAAGCGCAAGGCGAAAAAGGCCGAGAAGCGCGCCAAGAAGTCGGTGAAGAAGCTGCAGAAGAAGCTGGGCTAATCCCCCGCTTTCGCGCACCGCGGCCCCGCCACCCCGGAATAATCCGGGCGGCGGGGCCGTTTGTTGCTTACACGGCGCGGCTTGACCGCGGAGAATCGTGAGGAGGTACACGCGGGTGAGAAATCCCCAACACATCGCATCCGAGCAGGCTTACGTCGATGAGCTCTTCCGGCACCTGGATGCGGAGGTCACCGCAGCCCAAGAGAAGCTGGCTGCGGTGCAGCGCGACGTCGACCCAGACAACCCGGACTCGGACGCACTCGTGCGCCGCGAAACGGAGTACCACGGGCTCAACGCCAAACTCGATGCACTCAACATCGCCGAGGTGGGGCTGGTCTTCGGCCGCATCGACGTCGCCGACACGGACGTGGAGAATCCGGTCCCGGGACGTCCTGGGCTCGAGCGGCGTTACATCGGTCGCATGGGGATGGACGATCGCGCGGACAACTACCGCACCCTCCTGCTGGACTGGCGCGCGCCGCTGGCGCGGCCGTTTTACCTAGCAACCACGGCGCACCCCGAGGGCGTGGAACAGCGCCGCAACATCCGCATGCACGGCCGCAAGGTGACGGCGGTGGATGACGAGGTCCTGTCTGGAGACAGCACCGATGCCGACCAGCCTGGCGCCGCGGAGTCAGCGACCGACGGCGGCAACGTCGGCTCCGAGGCCGCGCTGCGCCGCGCCATGAACACCGCACGCACCGGCCACATGCAGTCCATCGTGGAAACGATCCAGCGCGAGCAGGACGAGATCATCCGTGACGCCACTCGCGGCGTCATGGTCGTCCAGGGCGGCCCCGGCACCGGCAAGACCGCGGTGGCGCTGCACCGCGTGGCTTACCTGCTGTACACCTGGCGCGAGCAGCTTTCGCGCACCGGCGTGCTCATCATCGGCCCGAACCCGACGTTTCTGGAGTACATCTCCCGCGTCCTGCCCGAGTTGGGCGAAACCGGCGTCGTCCTGTCCACCATCGAGGACCTCGTCCCCGGGTTCACGCCGGCGCGTGACGCGGAGCCGCTGGCTGCGCGCGAGGTCAAGGGCTCGGAGGAGATGGTCACGGTGCTCAAGCGTGCCGTGCAGGCCTTTGAGACGGTGCCCGAGCGCCCCGTCACCTTGAAGATCGACTCCGTCGACATCGAGGCCACCCCGGCGATGGTAAGGGCGGCACGTACCCGCGCCCGGCGTTCGCGCAAGCCGCACAACCAGGCCCGCGAGTACTTCGCCGAGCACCTCACGCAGTCGCTCGCGGAGGCCCTGGCGGAGAAGATCGGCGCGGACCCGCTCGGCGGCCGCAACCTCCTCTCCGCCGCAGACGTGGACCAGCTGCACGACGACCTCGCCGACGACCCGCAGGTAATCGCCCTGGTGGACGAGTACTTCCCGGAGCTCGACCCCGCAGAGGTCCTCGACGTCACGCTCACGGACCGCGCGCGCATCGCAGAGGTCGCCGGGGACTACGACGCCTACACCCAAGACGCGCTCTACCGCGCGCCGGGTTCGGGGTTCTTCGCGTCGGACACCGCGCTTATCGACGAGCTGTCCGTCCTCATCGGCGTCGTCGCGCCCGAGGAACAGCGCGCGAAGGAGGACGCGCAGTGGCGCCAGCAGGTCGAGGAGGCCGCCGACGCCCTTGACGTGCTCGCGTCCTCCGAGTCCACGGACAACGACGACGACCAGTTCGAGGCGGAAATCCTTTCCGCTGCCGACGTCATCGACGCGGAAACCTTGGCAAGCCGCCAGCGCGTCACCGACATTCGCTCCACCGCGCAGCGCGCGCGGGCGGATCACACCTGGGCCTACGGCCACGTGATCGTCGACGAAGCGCAGGAGCTCTCCCCCATGGAGTGGCGGATGGTGTTCCGCCGGTGCCCGTCGAGGTGGATGACGCTGGTGGGCGACCCCGCGCAGACGTCGGCGCCCGCCGGCACGGACGACTGGGCCGCGTCACTCGCGCCGTTCGTCGGCGAGCGGTTTGTCACCCACGAGCTCACGGTAAACTACCGCACCCCCGCGGAAATCATGGAGTACGCGCGCGACGTCCTGGCGCAGATCGACCCGGAGGCGCAGGCGTCGGTAGCCATCCGCGAGACCGGTGTTCCGGTGCGCCGCCTGCCTGCCGGGACCGACCCGGAGTGGGTGCGCGTGGAGCTGCACCAGGGGGATGCGCAGGAGCAGCGCACCGTTGCCGTCATCGATGCCGCCAACGTGGCGCAGATGAAGGGGTTGGAGTTCGACCACGTCATCGTGGTCGATCCGGACAAAGTAGTAGAGGCCTCGCCACAGGGGTGGCAAGACCTCTACGTTGCCGCTACGCGAGCGACTCAGAGCCTGACGGTGATCGGCTAAGCGCCACCGCCAGCGCCCCGCCGCGCAGCGCGGCGGGGTCACCGTTACTTGACGGTGTGGACGATCATCACGTCGCAGTCGGACTGACGGGCAACGTCAGCCGGCACGGAGCCCAGCAGGCGGCCGGTCAGCGAGTTGATGCCGCGGTTGCCCACGACCAGCAGCTCAGCCTTGTTGTCGTTCACGATCGCCATGAGCGCCTCGACCGGGGTGCCCGGGCGGGTCGCGGTCTGCACATCCTCGACGCCGAAGGAGCGAGCGTGCTCAGCGGCCTCCTCGAGGTTCTTCAGCGCCTGCTCGTCGCCCAGAATCGTCACCGAGTCCTGGCGCAAGGCCTTGGAGGCGTCCTCTTGGGTGCGGTAGTACGCCGTGCCGATGACCAGCGTTGCCCCGAAGGCCGCTGCCATCCGTGCCGCCCGCTCCACTGCGAGGAGGGAGGACTTGGAGCCGTCGGAGCCGACGACGATGGTGTTGTAGTACTCAGCCATAGTGTCTGGGTGACCTTTCATCGAGTTTAGGAATCTGTGGACATGGTACTCCGGGTGCTCCGGGGAGGTTAGTTATGCCCCTCGGCCCTGGTATCTACCAGCATAACGTCCACCGGAGCCTTCTTTGCCACGCTCCCGGGGATGTTGCCAAATACCCGGCCAGCCAGCGAGCGCATCCCCTTATTGCCCACCACGAGCAGGTCGACCGCGTACTCCGCGACGGACTCAAGCAGCACGTTCGCCGGCTGCCCGGCCTTGGTCACGACGTTGACCTTCGGAGCCTGCTCCTCCTGCGCGATCGTGCGGGCGCGGGTCAGGATCTCCTGGG
The DNA here is from genome assembly GCF_007786415.1 of Corynebacterium sp. NML180780. Classification (NCBI taxonomy): domain Bacteria; kingdom Bacillati; phylum Actinomycetota; class Actinomycetes; order Mycobacteriales; family Corynebacteriaceae; genus Corynebacterium; species Corynebacterium sp. NML180780. Next base: position 28,804 of record NZ_VNKN01000015.1, read on the forward strand.
CACCGGTCTCGGTCACGATGTCGATCTTGCTCAGCTCGGCGTTCGTGGAGTTCAGCATGGAACCGGAGGCGGTGTAGTGCGCGCAGATCACGGTAAGCTGGGCGTCGTACACGCGGGCCAGGCTGGCTGCGGCGCGGACGGCCACCAGGGAGGTCGGCGAACCGTCGGTGCCCACGGCGATGGATGTGTAAGTGTGCATGATGGGTATTGCGCCCTTTCTCGTTCTAGTTTCCTGTGTCTTTCATACCACGGAGTTCCTTGCGCAGATCTGCAATCTCATCGCGGAGTCGGCCGGCGAGCTCAAACTTCAGCTCGCGGGCGGCGTCGCCCATCTGCTTCGTGAGGTCGTCGATAAGCTTCTGCACCTCGTCGGAGGCCATGGTGGTCACGTCCGGCTTCTCTGCCACCGCTGCATCCGAGCTCAGGCTCGCCTGCTCCTCGGCATCGCCGTTCTCGTAGACCTGGTCGAGGATGTCGGCGATCTTCTTGCGCAGCGGCTGCGGGTCGATGCCGTGCTCCTTGTTGTAGGCCAGCTGCTTCTCGCGGCGGCGCTCGGTCTCATCGATCGCCTCCTGCATGGATTCGGTGATTGTGTCGGCGTACATGATGACCTCGCCGGAGACGTTGCGGGCCGCGCGGCCGATGGTCTGAATGAGCGACTTCGTGGAGCGCAGGAAGCCCTCCTTGTCCGCGTCCAGGATGGCCACGAGCGAGACCTCGGGCAGGTCGAGGCCCTCGCGCAGGAGGTTGATGCCCACGAGCACGTCGAACTCGCCAAGCCGGAGCTGGCGCAGCAACTCGACGCGCTGCAGCGTATCAATGTCGGAGTGCAGGTAGCGCACCTTGATGCCGTGGTCGAGCAAGTAGTCGGTGAGGTCCTCGGCCATGCGCTTGGTCAGCGTGGTCACGAGCACGCGCTCCTGTTTGTCCACGCGCTGGCGCACCTCGTCGATGAGGTCGTCGATCTGCCCCTTCGTCGGCTTGACGGTCACCTTCGGGTCCACCAGTCCGGTCGGGCGGATCACCTGCTCGACGTACTCGCCCTGCGCGGCCTCGAGCTCGTAGTCGCCCGGGGTCGCCGACATGTACACGGTCTGCCCTACGCGCGCCTCGAACTCGTCGAAGGTCAGGGGCCGATTATCGACGGCACTGGGCAGGCGGAACCCGAACTCCACGAGGTTTCGCTTGCGCGACATGTCGCCCTCAAACATGCCGCCGATCTGGGGCACGGTCACGTGGGACTCATCAATGATGGTGAGGAAGTCCTCCGGGAAGTAGTCAATGAGCGTGGCCGGCGCGGAGCCGGGGCCGCGGCCGTCCATGTGCCGCGAGTAGTTCTCAATACCGGAGCAGAACCCCACCTGCTGGATCATCTCCAGGTCGTACTCGGTGCGCATCCGCAGGCGCTGCGCCTCGAGGAGCTTGCCCTTGCTCTCCAGTTCCTCGAGCCGGTCGGCGAGCTCCTCCTTGATCGCCTGGATCGCCTTTTCCATGCGCTCCTCGGTGGCCACGTAGTGGGTGGCCGGGAAGATGCGCACCTCGTCCTCCTGGCTGAGTACGTCGCCCGTGAGCGGGTGGATGTAGTAGAGCGAGTCGACCTCGTCGCCGAAGAACTCGACGCGCACGGCGACCTCCTCGTAGGCGGGGATGATGTCGACGGTGTCGCCCTTGACGCGGAAGGTGCCGCGCTTGAAGTCGATGTCGTTGCGCTCGTATTGGACGTCCACGAGCAGGCGCAGGAACCGATCGCGCTCGACCTCCTCGTCCACGCGCAGCACGATCGAGCGGTCCAGGTAGGACTGCGGGGTGCCCAGGCCGTAGATGCAGGACACGGAGGAGACGACAACCACGTCGCGGCGGCTCAGCAGCGCGGAGGTTGCGGAGTGGCGCAAACGCTCCACGTCATCATTGATGGACGAGTCCTTCTCAATGTAGGTATCGGTCTGCGCGATGTACGCCTCCGGCTGGTAGTAGTCGTAGTAGGAGACGAAATACTCGACGGCGTTGTTGGGCAGTAGCTGCCGTAGCTCGTTTGCCAGCTGCGCGGCCAGCGTCTTGTTCGGCGCCATCACCAGCGTTGGCCGCTGCTGCTGCTCAATCAGCCACGCCGCCGTCGCGGACTTACCCGTACCCGTGGCGCCCATGAGCACGACGTCCTCCTCGCCGCGGCGCAGCCGCTCGTCCAGCTCCGCGATCGCGGCGGGCTGGTCGCCGGACGGTTCGAACTCGGAAACCACCTCAAACGGCTTTTCGCGCCGCTCAATCTCGCCGACGGGGCGGAACTCGGAGTGCGCAAGGACTGGGTGTTCTGCAGCGAAAGCCATGGCGGTCAGCATACTCGCCGCTCGAGCGTTCAGTTACTACTTTCGCCCCTATTCGATTTAGCGGCTGAAGAACGGCAGCACCTTTACGATCCCTGCGAACACGGCGATGGTCGCAAGAAACGCAACAAAGCTCGCCAGCAGGTGATCCGGGTAGCCAGCCGCTGCTGCCCAATCGGGTGCACCAATTGCCGCAGCGATGATTCCGAGTACTAGGTTAGTCCTTTCTGAGACCTGCGCTTCTTCTTCCCTAATCACTCCGGAGATCTTATTGAACTGAGTTCTCAGAACCGCCTGGCGGGTACGCAGCTTTTCTTCGAAGTCGCTCCGCAGACGGTCAAACTCGGACGCGCTTTGCAAACCACGCAGAATCCTCGTCTCAATCTCGCGCTCGGGCACGTTCCGAAACCAGAGATTATCTCGAATCTCGATGTGATCAAGCTGGAGAAGCTCCAGATTTTGGAGATCCTTCTGTAGATATTTCCGTTGATTCCTCGATGCGGGGTCACGTGTATCCAGACCGGAAGCTGCGGCGAGGGCACGCAGGGAGATACGCAAATGCGCCTCGCCTGCCCGTGCACGCATATGCAGAATTAACACGTCAAGGAATCTTGTATGCGCGAGAGACCAGTAGGACATACCATCCTTGTTTGCAGATTTTGTACGGACCATCCCTACGCCCTCACTGGTCGAGATTATCGACCAGTTTTGGTCACTTCCAGATTCAATCGCGGCGAAATTATCTGGGGTCTGCAAGGGAATTTGCTCCGGATATGAATCTGCACCCACGGCGATTTGCCAGGCCCATTGCTTCTGCCAGCTCCACCTCGCCTTAGGATCAGTGTCGTTGAGCAGCATAGGACCTTCCATCTCAGCGACGCTTCCATTTATCCCCTGTTCCCATTCGCTCTCGGGAGCTACTGAGTGTTTGCCACCGTAAAATTCGAATTGCTCATCTACACACTGTGACTCAGTCCGCTCTTCAGGCTGAGGACGGCAAGGGCTGGGTATAGCCATAGCGACACGCTGTGGGGGTGGAAGAAGAAAAGGACGCGGATCGCTCGGCATTGCATCAGTAGCTCTCAAACAACCGCTGTCGTCCAAATACATCGAAGGCTTCCTTCGCAGCTTTGAGTCGATTTCAGCAATTGCAAGCTCGGCAAAATGCCGCAGCGCTGGGAGTTGTTCAAGATCAGTCTTGTCACCCTGCCCTTCCAAATACACCTGTGAAGTATTCCAGGGTTTGTGCAGAGTCGCGCTCAAAAAGCCGAGGGTAGCCGCGGAAATGTTCTCTGCAGCAACGTTGATGACGAGGAACGAACAACGCGTTTCGGTTCGTACGGGGGACGACCTGGTGAAGTCGGTAAGATTTGGCTCTTTGTACTGAAGAAGTTCAAAGGATAAAAGCTTGAGCCACGAAGGTCCTTTCGCGTCCTTCCGACTACGGAGTTGATCTGCCCACGGAACTTGACGATCGTAGTTTGTGATTTCAAATACAGTCCTATCCTTTTCAGGCGGAAACAGGTAATGGTGCGCCGTAAGGTTCGGGCAGGAATCTAGCTCGCTTTTCGGCACCACCTGCCCGACTTGCGCGTCCGTCGGTGCCACGTCAATATCGATCGACAAGTTCCCTATTGCGCGCCCGATAGGTTCGTGAAACCGCACGCGTGCATCGTGATACCAAGCATTGCCTCCATGCACTAACGGCTTGCGGTACCAGTCATGCTTCTTGTCCGGAGCCCTGAATACTTCGGCATCTTCATCCCACTGAGGATTTTCAATGAGTTGTATTCCCTTATCCCGGCCATTCTTCCAACCGTACGCTCCACGAGGATTTTCACCTGCCGCAAAATCAGTCGGCAGGTTGTTCTGGTCAAGAAATGAAACTTGCTCGGGAACGGGCAGTACCAAGGAAAAACTAGCTAGACGCCACGGGTGCAGTTCCTTCGCGCGAAAATCCTCTGGGACGCGAAATTCATGCCCTGACCTCTTTATCGATTGCAGCTCAATTCTTGGACTTCCCGAATTAAAACGCGAACCTACTGGTGGGTTCACGCATTCTTTAAAGGAGCTCATATCAATCCATTCGTTGCCACTCATAAAGGACGTAGAGTCACAGTTTATGCTAAATGAATGACATCTACTCGTTTCTTGCCCGACGTTGTCGTCCGCGAACATCGCATTGACGTGCCCTGGTCCCAAGAAGACCCCTCCCTAGGCAAGTTTTCGCTTTTTGCTCGAGAACTGATTAGTGACGACACGCTACCACCGCTCGTCTATTTTCAAGGTGGTCCGGGAAAGCCAGGGCCCCGGACCGTGATGCCTTGGATCCCCGAGGCGCTAAAGCACTATCGGATCTTTCTGATTGATGAACGTGGCACCGGTAGCTCTTGTCGGATAGACCGCAACTCTCCAGAGCTAATCAGCCCTAGCCACCTATCTTTGTTGCGCCCACCAAACATTGTTCGCGATGCCGAAGCACTGCGAAAATTTCTCAAGATCGAAAAGTGGGATGTCTTTGGTAACTCCTTCGGTGGCCTATGTGTCGCTGCTTACATGTCTTATTACCCCGAGGCAATTGGCAATGCCTTCATCACAGGGTCAGGGATACCCTATCGATGGGACCCAGATGAATTTCACCAGGTCACATTAGCATTGACAAACAAGCGACAAGAGGAGTTTTTTTCCAAATTTCCGGGGACTCGCGATCTTATCGATACTATTTGTCAGCACCTGGAGTCCAACGACGAGAGAATGCCATCTGGTGAGCGGCTGAGCGCAAATCGTTTCCGCATGGTCGGTGTTCTCCTTGGCGAATTGCATGATTTTGATGCATTGTCGACCCTTCTAGAAGAGCCTTTTCACCAAAGTGTAAAGCGACTGAGGACAGACTTTCTACAAGGAGTGCAAGACGTGATTAGTTTGGAGCGCACACCACTGTGGGCCGTCATTCAAGAACCAATGCTAGCGGACCCCGAGCAACCAACTAATTGGTCTGCGCAAAGGGTGCTCGAGGACACAGAGCCAATGCCACTACTAGGCAATCAATTCTTCCCGTGGCACTTTGCAGAAGACCCGGCCTTGCGACCTTTCGAATCTGCAGTTCACGCGATGTCTCAGAATACCGGCTACATGCCAATTACTCTGCCCGAAGTGCTGGAGTACAATACCGTTCCTTGCACAGCATTGTTCTATGAACGCGACCTATTCATGCCACCAGAGTGGTTCATGGAGCCTACGGCGTCGGTGCCCAACACACAGATTCTTCTGGACACTAAGCTTTTCCACGATGGAGTTTACACTCACGGCGGCGAAATTTTTCAACGACTCTACTCCGCCCATCAGGAACGGTTCCAGACACAAGTGCAATGAGAGCCTACGCGTCGGCGAAACCCGTAAACCCCGTGGCGCGGCGCGTCGCCGCCAGCCACTGCTCGAGCTCGCCGGCGTCGAGCCATTGCTCGTACAAGTCGGAGTCGGGCGAGGACATCAGCTCACGGACCTGGTGCTCCAGCCAGCGTCGGTCGCGGAACGAAAATTCAAACGCCAGAGCCTCGTGGAACTCTTCGGAGGGCAGGTTGCCGTTCATCACGGCAACGAGGGCGACGACGACCTCGGCCTGGCCCGAATCAAGGGGCAGCTCGCGGCAGGCGAAGCGGAACTTATCCATGCGGAACGTGCCATTGGCAAGCTGACGCACGGCGTCGCGCGCGTGGTCATTATCAAACGGCCCATAGTTCCACGTTCCCATGGCCAGTGAGCTTAAGACCGGCTGGTTGCAGGTTGCTTTCCGTAAAGCGAACAATACTTAAACGTCAAGCAATATGTTGGTAATCCGGTTTGCCAACGTGTCTACCTGCTGTGCAAGTTTGTCCTCCGTGCCGTTATTATCCAGCACCACGTCTGCCGCTGCGCGGCGCTCGACGTCCGGGATTTGCCGCGCGATGCGGTTGCGCGCGTCGGCCTCGTCCAGCCCGCGGTGCGCCACCAGGCGCCGCACGCGTTCCTCCGGATTCACGTCGACCACGACGGTCATGTCCATGTCCTGGTCCATGCCGAGCTCCACGAGCAGCGGCATGTCGTATACCGCTGCCCGCTCCCCAGCGGCCTCCAGCGCGGCGAACCTGCGGGCGGATTCCGCGCGGATCGCTGGGTGGGTGATGGCGTTGAGTCGCTGCGTCCCCTCCTCCGAGGCGAATGCGCGGCGGGCCAGTTCCGCCCGGTCCAGCGCGCCGTCCGGTCCCAGCAGGTCGGCGCCGAACTCCTCCGCCACTGCGGCGAGGACGGGCGAGCCGGGTTCCATGTTGTCGCGGGCCACCTGGTCGGCGTCAACGACGGGAAAGCCACGCTGGCGCATAAGCGCCGCGACCGTGGACTTGCCGCTGCCGATGCCGCCGGTCAATCCGATCATGTACATGGGACTCGATGATAGAGCAAAGCGGCCCGCGCCCCGTCGATAAGCGACTGGGTGCGGGCCGCCGTGCGACCTCACATGGAGGATTTAGTTGCCGGTGAGCTTGTCGCGCAGTGCGGCGAGCTGCTCATCCGAAGCCAGGGAGCCCATGGACGACTCTGCCGGCTCCGCTGCCGGAGCTGCAGCGTTGGAGTCGGAAGAGTAGTTTGCCTGGTCTGCTGCCTGGTCGGCGGCCTCTGCGGCTGCGGCGCGGTGACGCTCCACCTGGCCGGCGTGCGCCTGGTGGCGACGCTCTGCCTCGGCGTAGCGTGCCTCCCACTCCTGGCGAGCCTCGTCGTAGCCTTCCATCCACTCGTTGGTCTCCGGGTCGAAGCCCTCCGGGAAGATGTAGTTGCCCTGCTCGTCGTAGGAGTCGGCCATACCGTAGCGGGACGGATCGAACTCCTCGGTGAAGTCCTCGTCAGCCTGCTTGAGGGACAGGGAGATGCGGCGACGGTCCAGGTCGATGTCGATAACCTTGACCATGACCTCTTCGCCCACGTTGACAACCTGGTCCGGCACCTCGACGTGGCGCTGAGCCAGCTCGGAGATGTGGACGAGGCCCTCGATGCCCTCGTCGACGCGAACGAACGCACCGAACGGGACGAGCTTGGTGACCTTGCCCGGGACGATCTGGCCCACGGCGTGGGTGCGTGCGAACACGCGCCACGGATCCTCCTGGGTTGCCTTCAGGGACAGGGACACGCGCTCGCGGTCCAGGTCCACGTCGAGCACCTCGACGGTGACCTCGTCGCCCACGGTGACAACCTCGGACGGGTGGTCGATGTGCTTCCAGGACAGCTCGGACACGTGGACCAGGCCGTCGACGCCGCCAAGATCGACGAAGGCGCCGAAGTTGACGATGGAGGACACGACGCCCTTGCGGACCTGGCCCTTCTGCAGCTGGTGCAGGAAGTCGGAGCGGACCGCGGACTGGGTCTCCTCCAGGTAGGCGCGGCGGGACAGCACGACGTTGTTGCGGTGCTTGTCCAGCTCGATGATCTTCGCCTCGAGCTCCTGGCCGATGTACGGCTCCAGGTCGCGGACGCGACGCATCTCAACCAGCGATGCCGGCAGGAAGCCGCGCAGGCCGATGTCCAGGATGAGGCCGCCCTTGACAACCTCGATGACCGTACCGGTAACCGGCTGGTCGTTGTTCTGCAGCTCCTCGATGGTGCCCCAAGCACGCTCGTACTGAGCGCGCTTCTTGGACAGAATCAGGCGACCTTCCTTGTCCTCCTTGGTCAGGACAAGCGCGTCGATCTCGTCGCCGACCTCGACAACCTCGTCCGGGTCGACGTCGTGCTTGATGGACAGCTCGCGCGTCGGGATGACGCCCTCGGTCTTGTAGCCGATGTCAAGGAGGACCTCGTCGTGGTCAACCTTGACAACCTTGCCACTGACGATGTCACCGTCGTTGAAGTACTTGATGGTGGCGTCGACTGCAGCGAGAAATTCCTCAGGGCCACCGATGTCATTGATAGCAACCTGGGGTGCGTTAGTAGTGCGCATAAGTATATGTGCTCCGAAATGAATAGGAGATCGAAATTGGACAGGGGCGCATCTCTCCACCCAGTTCACCTTCCAATGGGGGGCTTGACGTGGGAAAGATCTCGCGCGAGGATCGACCCAGGCCCTCCTATTACGGCCGGTGTCGCCCCGATACGTCGATGCGCCCCTGCAAGGGTAGTCCGTTTCACCTGCTTAAGCAAATAATATCCGTCATGCACAATTCCGATCATTCGCTTATCGACGCCACCGTCACCCCCTCCGCGGCAAACCGCCAATTCTGGGACGATGACGCGGCACGCTACCACGCCGATCACGCGGCGTACCTGTCAAGTTTCTACTGGTGCCCGGAGATGCTCCACGAGTCGGAGGCACGCCTCCTCGGCGACCTCGCCGGGCGCAACGTGCTGGAAATCGGGTGCGGCTCCGCCCCGTGCAGCGCGTGGCTTGCTCGCCCCGAGCAAGGCACCGGTTTTGTCACCGGATTCGACATTTCCGCGGGCATGTTGCGCCGCGCGCCCACCGGACTCCCCCTCGCACAAGCGGACGTGCTCGCCCTCCCGTACCGCGACGCCGCCTTCGACGTCGCATTCTCCGCCTTCGGCGCGCTGCCGTTCGTCGCCGACCTCGACGTGGCCCTCTCCGAGATCCGCCGCGTGCTGCGCCCCGGCGCACGCTTCGTCTTCAGCGTCACGCACCCCATGCGCTGGGTCTTCCCCGACGACCCCGTCTCCACCACCGCCGAGATCAGCTACTTCGACCGCGCTTACGAGGAGCGCGACACCGAGGGCCGATTGACCTACGCGGAATACCACCGCACGTTCGGCGACTGGGTCCGCGCCCTCCGTACAGCGGGACTGCCGCTTGTCGACGTCACCGAGCCAACCTGGCCGCCCACCCTCACAGAAACCTGGGGGCAGTGGTCACCGGAGCGCGGCGCGCTCTTCCCGGGCACAGCCATCTTCGCTACCCAGGCGGTCTAAGCTTCACTTCCCACACTCTCAGCTTCTCCCCGAACCCAACACCCCCATATAGGGGCAATTGGACCGCTCCTTGAAGTGAGATGACCATTTACCGCTTTTCCGAGAAAATCGACCTATACACAGCCAACCTGCAGGTCAAGATATTTCCACATCGTGAGACTCGTCATAAAATATAAATGCTTCTTCATACCTGAGTTTCACGTAAGGCGAACCCGGCAATTCGCTCACAACATGTTAAACTCGCTCTTGGTTTTCGAAGCTCGCCCCTCTGGTAAGGGAAGACCACTGAGGCGGGAAAAACATCGAAAACCCTTCCCCGCTCACAGGGGGTTTAAGTGAAAAGGGAAGCACAGCGTGGTGGAGGGGGTTCGCCACGCGATCGGGGGGAAGGGGGATGCAGCATTCCCCGGAATGCTGCGCGAGAGGCGGGCACGAGATTAACGGCCCTGGTGCCCGCCTCCTCGTCCCTCAGCGGCGGCTCTGCCCGCAGCTGAGCGCGAAAGGCGCGGGGTGAACTGCACGGAGACGGCTCACCCCGCGATTTTCCGTGTGTTTCCGCGATTTTCCGTGCGTTTAGTGCGCCGCCTCGTTCCAGTTCGTGCCCGTGCCGGCGGAAACCTCGAGCGGCACCAGCAGCGAGATCGCCCTATCCATTTCTCGCTCGACGATCCCGCGCACCTCGTCGAGCTCACCCGCAGCAACCTCGACGACAAGTTCGTCGTGCACCTGGAGCAGCACTCGCGACTGGTAGCCCGCGAGCGCCTTGTCGACGCGGACCATCGCAACCTTAATGATGTCCGCAGCCGTCCCTTGGATCGGCGCGTTGAGCGCCGCGCGCTCCGCGTTCTCGCGCGCGACCCGGTTTTCACTGTTCAGCTCAGGCAGGTAGCGGCGGCGGCCGAACAGGGTTGAGGTGTAGCCGTCGCGCCGCGCCTGCTCGACCACCTCATCCAGGTAGCGCTTCACACCGCCGAAGCGCTCGAAGTAGCTCTCCATGATCTGCTTCGCTTCGCCCGCCGAGATGCCCAGCTGGTTCGACAGCCCGTAGGCCGACAGCCCGTACACCAGGCCGTAGCTCATCGCCTTCACGCGACGGCGCAACTCGGGCGTGACCTGGCCGATCGGCACGTCGAAGACGCGCGAGCCCACGAAGTTGTGGAGGTCCTCCCCCGCCTTGTACGCCTCGATGAGGCCCTCGTCGCGCGACAGGTGCGCCATCACGCGCATCTCAATCTGCGAGTAGTCGGCCGTCAGCAGGCATTCGTAGCCCTCGCCGACCCTGAAGGCGGAGCGGATTTTGCGGCCCGCGTCTGTCCGCACCGGGATGTTTTGCAGGTTCGGGTCCGCGGAGCTGAGCCTGCCTGTCGACGCCACCGTCTGCTTGAACGTCGTGTGGATCCGGCCGTCGTCGCCGACCGCCTTGATGAGGCCCTCGATGGTGGACTTCATTTTTTGGTACTCGCGGTGCAGCAGCAGGTAGTCAAGGAACTCGTGCGGGTGCTTCTCCGCCAGCGCCTCGATTTCCGACGCCGCCGTCGAGTACCCCGTCTTCGTCTTCTTCGTCTTCGGCAGCTCGAGCTTGTCAAAGAGCACCACGGAGAGCTGCTTCGGGCTGGACAGGTTGAGCTCGGGCTCGTCGACAAGCTCGCGCGCCTTCTCCTCCACCTGGGTGACCTTGTCGGCGAAGTCCTTGCGCTGCGCCTCGAGCACGTCGCGGTCCACGGCGATGCCGGTGTGCTCCATCTCGGCGAGGATTGGCACCAGCGGGAGTTCCAGGTCCGCGTAGAGTTCGTATTCGTCGATGTCGCGCAGCTGCGCGGTGAGTTCCTCGGCGAGTTCGAGGACGGCCGCGGCGGCGTCGATAAGCGAGGTGTCCTCGAGCAGACTCAACTGGTCCCCACCCACGGTGAGCTGGCGCTGCAGGTGACGCTGGTAGACGTCCTCGAGGCCGTACGTGCGCTGGCCGGGCCGCAGCAGGTAGGCCGCGATCGCCGTGTCGTGCGCGATCCCGCGCAGCTCGATCTCGCGCCCGCGCAGCATGTGGTACGCGCCCTTCGCGTCGTGGAGGTACTTCGGGTCCTCCGACTCCAGCCAGGCTTTGAGCGCCGCGTCCTCGGCCGGGGAAAGCTCGGCGGTGTCGCGCTGAATGCCGCGCCGTTGCTTATCGACGATCCCCAGCCCCGTCACATCACCACCCGCCGGCACAGCGGAACCAGACAGGTACACGGCGAGCCCCTCCCCGCGGCGGGCCTCGAGCCACGTGTCCAGCGGCTCGCTCGCAATCTCAACGTCGGTGAGCTCCACCGGCGCCTGTTGCTCGGCCGCATCGCCCTCGGTCGGCACGGCCTTGAGCACACGCTCCCGCAGGTTGGCGCCGAACTCCAGGTCGTCGAAAGCCGTGGAGACCTCTCCCACGTCCGCCGTTTTCAGCGCCAGCTCGTCCGGTCCGACCGGCAGCTCCACGTCCGTCACCATCTGGGTGAGCTCGCGGTTGAGCTGCACCTGCTCGATGCGTTCGCGGAAGTTGTTCCCGGCCACGCCCTTGATCTCGTCGGCGTGGGCGATGAGCTCCGCCAGCGAGCCATACTTCACGATCCACTTCGTCGCCGTCTTCTCGCCCACCTTCGGCACGCTCGGCAGGTTGTCCGACGGGTCTCCGCGCAGCGCCGCGTAGTCCGGGTACTGCTCAGGCGTGAGGCCGTACTTCTTCTCCACCTCTTCCGGGGTGAAGCGGGTGAGCGTGGAGACGCCCCGGGTTGGGTAGAGGATGGTCGTGTGGGCGTCGACAAGCTGCAAATAGTCGCGGTCACCGGTGACGATGACGATTTCGTAGTCGCCGCGCGCCTGGGTGACCAGCGTTGCGACAATGTCGTCAGCCTCGAAGTTCTCCTTGGACAGCGTGACGATGCCGAGCGTGTGCAGCACATCCTCGATAATCGGCACCTGGCCCTTGAACTCCGGCGGCGCCGACTCGCGCTGCGCCTTGTACTCCGGGAAGCGCTCCGTGCGGAACGTTTTGCGGCCGACGTCAAAGGCGACTGCAACGTGCGTCGGAGCCTCGTCGGCGAGGATGTTGGCGAACATGGAGAGGAAGCCGTACACCGCGTTCGTGTGCTGCCCGCCCGTGGTGGAGAAGTTCTCCGCAGGCAGGGCGTAGAAGGCGCGGAAGGCCATGGAGTGGCCGTCGATGAGCAGGAGACGTTTTTGATCAGTCACGGTGCACCAGTCTAGCGACCGCCCACGCCACGCAATTTCCAGATCCCCGCGCGCATCCGCTACACTTTTCCGCGAGCCCCAGTAGCCCAATTGGCAGAGGCAACGGATTCAAAACCCGTCCAGTGTGAGTTCGAGTCTCACCTGGGGCACTAAGAACCATACCCCTGTGACTAAGTAAAACCTGGTCACAGGGGTTACTACATAGAAAATAGTGGGTGGAAAAATAGGCAAAACGGGAGTCTTTGCGGTTCTGATGCCGTAACAAGAACCCCGCCTCCGTAACTGTCTTTAGTGCTTGCGGGGGATTGTCTCAATAGGTTCTATAGATGTTTTCATAAGTGTAATTTTATAAGGTTCATCAACCCTATTGAGACGTTCTCTAGCACTATTTTCTGCGTCTCATTTGGCTGCACCCTATCGCGACATTCATCGCCTGGGGCGTTGTCGCTGATCTATAAAGCTTATTACTGCCTCCTGAAATATGTATCACTGGGGCCTTTCGTGACATGGTATCTTTACTTGCGTGAACCTGAACCCCATGGCGCGGCTTAAGTCGGCTCAAACACAGCCGACGATTTCCGTTGAGGATGTTGAACGTGTGCGCCGTCAACGAAGACTTGCGAAAACCGAAGAAGAGTACAGTGACGTACGTTCTCAGATGCGCGATTTAGTTGCTGAGCTTCGTTCAACCCCCGTGCGAAACCCAAAGACCACGAAGATCGCAGGTGTCATCATCCTAATTATTGGGATTATTGTGGGTGCACTTCTCTTCTACAGCGCTTACCTGCTGTGGCCAGATTTCATGGAGTACGTGGAGGAGGAATGGTAAAGAGCAACTCCTCCGGATCCAATGACGGAACCATTACAGAGCGTCAAGCTTTTTTAGGCCTAGTCGGATTCATAGTTGTCGGCTTGGCAATGAGCCTTTATGGTATAGCGCTTATCATTTTAGCTTCCTTGGTAACCCTAGGGTCGATCGCAGTTGGAGTATTTCTTATACTCCGTTCCTCCGAGGAGGGAGATGCCGTGTTTCGAGCAGTTTCGGGTGAGGTTGAGCAGCTTAGCAATGATGCCTCGTTTGATATTGCTGAGGAACTAATCGCCTGGGATAAGCTGAAATACACTAGGGGCATAGGCACGAGAATCGCAGGTCAAGACAGTGACATTGAAGATATATATCGCCGACTTACCAATGCTCGCGAGGAGCTGGCCCAGGCTAATACGCCAGTCCACCGTATAGAAGCCGTTCTCGCCGTCGATTCGGTTCTAGCAATTGCGAAAGAGTTACGTATTTCAGAATAACCTTGGGACTAGGGGCTCTTTCTGTTGTCCACTCAGGCCATCAAAATGGAGGAACTGGCGAACTGGCTGCAACCTCCTGGGCCGAGTAGGGCTTGCGGAATGTTTCGCCACCGGCAACATAAGTACAATGAATCCATGACTCAACCCCAAGAGCTCGAGAGTCCGGGATCGAATTTCACCCAGGTGTTGGAAGCTGCAGCGAAGCTCCCTGGGGTAAGGATGAACAGAGCTACTTACCTCCGCCAAGCCCTCAAGCGTTACTGCACTGAGGCGCAAATCGAGGAAGCAATCAATACCAGCCCGGCAACGGCAGGCATCCCGCTCAAGGTCATTACTGCGATAGCGAACACATCTATTGCCTATGAGACGAGCAAGGTTACTGGCCTCTCGACAATCGCAGGCATCCCTGGCGGCCTGGCGATGGCGGGGACTGTGCCGGCAGATCTTGCGCAGTACATGGGGCATATTCTTCGAATTGTCCAGAAGCTTGCCTATATCTACAGCTGGCCTGATTTATTTGCCGATGATGGCGAAGATGTGGACGAAGCGACCGAGGGCATGTTGGTCCTGTTCGTGGGTGTGATGTTTGGGGTGCAACTCGCTCAAGGTGGAGTGACGCGAGTTGCAGGCATGGTCGCAGCCAATGTCGCTAGGAAACTCCCGCAGAAGGCACTCACCAAGGGAGTGATCTATCCGATCGTGAAAAAGGTTGCGAGCTATCTCGGGGTGAGTATGACTAAGAAAATATTCGCTAACGGAGTAGCTAAGGTCATCCCCGTCGCCGGTGCAGTTCTCTCTGGGAGCCTTACTCTGGGGACGTTCCTCCCGATGTCGAAGCGTCTACAAAAGCACCTCGCAAGTTTAGAATTGACCAAGCCAGGACACCGGACAGAAGAGAAAGAATCCTGACGCTGAAATCATGGCTCTGTAGGCCACTGAGAACCGAAGAAAATTCGGTGTTAGGCAAAGACTTCCAGAATTCGCCTTCTTAATAACGGCGCAAATAACCCGCCTCAGGCTTACTTATCTTCACACCCGCCCACTATCGATTCTGAGCGCGTTCTACTATGAGGTCGGTGGCAAACCAATGAACCAAAGTCACCAAAGCTTAGACTTCCTTGCCCCACAAGATTTCCTCTCGAAGAGGTAATTACTTAACTGCCTAACGGCAGGGGAACCTTATATAGCCTACGGCCTGGTACATCTATTTCTGAGACGTCCGACGTTCCCGAGGAAAAGTGATTCCGGCTTCACAGGGTGAAAAGTTTAAGGCGGTCACGGCGGGACTGCCGGGGGGATGGCGTCGCACACACCGTGACCTAACCCCAGGCCTCATCGGGGGGGCGGGGTTCACCTTTGCGACGTGGTCACGAGAAGAAAACTCAGAACGATGGGAAGCAACCTAGCTGGGGTGGTTTTGAAGCAGCTGGGCTCAGAATTATCCGACTTCCCTCTCGGGGGCACGCCTCTCAGGGGCACGCTATGAAGTCTCGAGACATCGTTCCGGGGTATCTCTCCCCGCGATTGTTAGTTCTCGCCTCCCTTAGGAACCCGAAAATCGGGCCTCTGAAACGACATGGATGCGCTGAGAGGCAGGCAACTGCTCACGACAATTTTGAGCCCAACAATGAACTTAGCACCGGAGCCGGGTTTGACAGCCCCTCCCTCAGATCCTGCTTATCGATTGCGACGTACGCCTAGAACCACCTCTAAAGGCATTAGGAGCAACAGCATTTCAGGGAAATCCGCGAGCTACTCGGCTGGTCTCACAACTTAACCGACTAACCGACCAGCAAATCGTAATAACCCTCGAGCACCAAGATGCTTTGTGATCACCCTTGCCTCCCCTCTCAGACCCAGCGGAGCAGCGGCTTCTCCTCTAGGAAAAAGTATCATTAAAGATTGCGCGACGATGACCGCCAAAGTATTCTAATCTTCACAGATCAGAGGAGAAGATTGAGGATGGCTAAACACTTTAGCGTCCATGCATTTGGAAGCGCAATGCTATTTCGTGTTCCTGACGATGCTGATATGGATAAGTTCACTTTAAGTAGCATTAGGAGCAGAAAAGACGTGCAGCGACAACTTGACGATTTTCTAAGAGAACAAGAGTTCGATCCCAATGATTACTACAAGTGGTGATTTGAGGCTAATCGAACCTCGCACCAAAAACCTTGCTTCCCTTTTCATAGTATCCCGTACTGCAGATGACATAGTGCCTCGGACGACAGTATGTTCCACCCTCTTTGTTTAAGGCTCGAACTAACGGAAGTCTTTAAAGCGCTCGACATGCTCGGGCCAGTACTACTCACAAGAACTGCTAGCGTGTGTCAACCAGCCCGACATTGGAGTCATCATCGTCCTGTCGCAACTAATCAATGGGTGAGAGGTCCTTGGGGCCAAAAAGGATTATCGACTGAATGGACGCTTGCTGCAACCGATATTTCAAGCCCTACACGGAAGGAAAATGGCGAGGGGCCACTCGAAGCGACGAGACCTCGGGATCGATGGCGGGCAATGGTGCTGAAGGGGTGCTCTTTTCGCTTAGATTCACGGTTAGTTCTCCCAAGCGTTGGGCGAGCGGAAGGATGTTCACGGGGAAAGTTTGTGACGTTTGCACTGAGTAGCGCAAGAGGCCATCGTCGTTTCTCCAGAACTTCAGGATAATGGCGTCACTATAGGTTCTCTCTTCTGCTTCTATATGATAGGCGATGCGAATTTCATTCGCGTAAGTGTCCAAAAGATTGCACAGGGTCTCAGGGTCAACTCCTCCGTGACGAAGTGACCGGACCGCCAGCAGGTTCACGTATTCGACGAGATCCTCGCCCCAAGTTTTGCTCTCCACTTCACCCGTTTGGGAAAGAATCGCTTCAGATCGCACCGGGCCAAACTGCAGGGGATCTGATTTTTTGGGGTCGCTCCAGACCATCACGGCCCTAACAATGCCATAGCCGTTCGGTAAGTGGACAGAAGAAACCGGTCTGTATCTGCCAAAAGGAACTCCGGTTCAAAATCCCGAGGCATACCGCCGTTGAGCCATCGCAGATATTGCAGAGCTTGAGCGCGCGGATAGCCCCACTGATTGCCTCCAAAAAGCCCACCATGATCCTTATAGCCACGGATTCGAGGGGCCGGAACAAAAGAACCATCAGGGTGGAAGACTTCCACGTCTACAACGGTTCCGTCTCTATTGCTCCGCGTTGTGACATAACCGCGTGTGAAGCGGCCTGACTGGGTGGTTTTGCGTGAAGCCATTTAATATCCTTCTTCTATTAGAGATACATTTCTATTATACCCGTCCCATTAGTGCAGATCCGCGAACTTTTTGAAGGCTTCTCCGATTCGAGATAGTGACGTAGAGAAACTAACGGCACGTCCCAGAAGGCCAGTTGGCGCGTACAGTTTCGACAGCTACCCCCAAACCCGGTGCCATACAAATGACGTACGGAGCAGGTTTACAGTGTCGCAGATACCGCAAAAGGATGCCATTACCTGCGGATATGACAGGCGACAGAAACAGCCAGTACGTGAGTTCGAGCCTCACTTGGGGCACGCTTTTCGACGCCCCGCCGCCGGCCCACCAGCCAGCCGCGGGGCGTTCTTCGTGCGCCTGCCACCCACCGTTCTTGGGCTGCTTCCCGCCTCCTAGCCCCGCACGAGCAACTCGCAATCCGCACTCCATTTTGCGATACATTTCCGTTTCTCCACGTCCAGGACGTGACGGGGATTGCAGCCACCCTCATTTGTGCGCGAGTTCGCGTCAATCCCTAGCGCTGCGGTTTTGCAGAGGTCTAGCCTAAGCAGTTGTAGCAACAACCGCTTCCGAAGGAGATCCACCATGCGCTACACAAACGGCAACTACGAAGCCTTTGCCCGCCCCCGCAAGCCCGAAGGTGCTGACGAAAAGACCGCCTGGATCCTCGGCTCCGGACTCGCCGGGCTGTCCGCCGCAGCCTTCCTCATCCGCGACGCACAGGTGCCGGGCGAAAACATCCACATCCTCGAGCAGGCGAACATCGCCGGCGGCGCGCTCGACGGCATCAAAGAACCGGAGGACGGCTTTGTCATCCGCGGCGGCCGCGAGATGGAAAACCACTTCGAAACGCTGTGGGACCTCTTCCGCTCCGTCCCCTCGCTGGAAATCGAAGGCGCGAGCGTCCTTGACGAGTTCTACTAGCTCAACCTCGACGACCCGAACTACTCCCTCCAGCGCGCGACCGTCAACCGCGGCCAGGACGCACACACGGACGGCAAGTTCACACTTACCCGCAAGGCGCAGAAGGAACTGATCAAGCTCTTCTTGGCCACCCGCGACGAGGTGGAAAACGTGCGCATCAACGAGTGGTTCAGCGAAGACTTCCTGGAGTCCAACTTCTGGATGTACTGGCGCACCATGTTCGCGTTCGAGGAGTGGCACTCCGCGCTGGAAATGAAGCTCTACGTCCACCGTTTCATCCACCACATCGGCGGCCTGCCCGACTTCTCCGCCCTGAAATTCACCAAGTACAACCAGTACGAGTCCCTCGTCCTCCCGCTGACCAAATACCTGCAGGACAACGGCGTGCAGTTCGAGTACGGTACGCGGGTCACGGACGTCGACTTCCGCATCGCCAACGGCGAGAAGCAGGCCACGTACATCCACTGGGAGAAGGACGGCGAGGACGGCGGCGTCGCACTCACGGAGAACGACCTCGCGTTTCTCACCATCGGCTCACTGGTGGAAAACTCCGACAACGGCAACCACCACCGCGCGGCCAAGCTCAACGAGGGACCTGCCCCGGCGTGGGACCTGTGGCGCAAGATCGCGGCGAAGGACCCCTCGTTCGGCCGCCCGGACGTGTTTGGCAGCCACATCCCGGAGACGAAGTGGGAGTCGTGTACCGTGACCACGCTCGATGAGCGCATCCCGCGCTACATCGAGAAGATTGCCAAGCGCGACCCCTTCTCCGGCAAGGTGGTCACGGGCGGCATCGTTACCGCGCGCGACTCGAGCTGGCTGCTTTCGTGGACCGTGAACCGCCAGCCACACTTCAAGAACCAGCCAGATGACCAGATCGTGGTGTGGGTCTACGCGCTCTACTCGGACAAGCCTGGTGACTACACAGGTAAAACCATCGAGGAGTCCACGGGCGAGGAAATTACCCGCGAGTGGCTCTACCACCTCGGCGTCCCGGTTGACCAGATCGACGAGCTCGCCGCCACCGGCGCGAAGGCCGTCCCAGTGATGATGCCGTACGTTACGGCATTCTTCATGCCGCGCCAGGCCGGCGACCGCCCTGACGTCGTCCCGGAAGGTGCGAAAAACTTCGCATTCATCGGCCAATTCGCCGAGTCCGCGCAGCGGGACTGCATCTTCACCACCGAGTACTCGGTCCGCACTCCAATGGAGGCCGTTTACACGCTCATGAATGTCGAGCGCGGTGTGCCCGAGGTCTTCAATTCGACCTTCGACGTCCGCGCGCTTCTCGACGCCACCGTCCAACTCCGCGACGGCGAGCCGCTTGGCTCCGGCCGCGACACCAAGGCGGGCCGCTTCATGCGAAAGCACTTCCTGGACAAGATCGAGGACAACGAGATCGGCGAGCTGCTCCAGGAGTCGGGCCTGCTCAAACCGCGCAATTAGCCGCGTCCTCCACCTGCCAGGCCGCGCGCTGCACCGCGGCTTGGCGCGGGCCCCGGATTGCAACTTACATAGGCATAGTATATATTTACGCTATGCAGATTGACGAACAAGCACAGCTCGCCAATAACCTCGTGTGGGCCAGCAGCCGCTTCGCACGGACCGCATATCAAGCAACCCCGGTGCAACTCTCGTACGTCTCGCTACGCGCGATGTCCGCACTCAATCGCGAGCCCGGACTTCGCGTCGGAGAACTCGCACGTCGTGAGGGTATCACACAGCCGTCCATGAGTCAGGCAATCAAGAAGCTTGTCGACGGCGGCTTCATCACCCGCCACCCCTCGCCCGAAGACGCGCGCGCCGCGGACCTCATGATCACCGACAAGGGCCGCGACATTCTCCTGAAGTACCGCAACGACTCCGCCGCCCAGATTCTGCCTGTGCTGGACACGCTGAGCGACGACGACATCGCCGTGCTTCACCGCGCCTCCGAACTGCTCCAGCAGATCACCGAGGAACTCTCCGAGAAGCGCTAGCACATCTGCATCCCTACTTACTGAGGCCGGCAATCCAGTCGACCCCACCACATTTGTCATGCCCAAAAACAAGGAGGTTTTCATGTCCAACGCTGGTTTGGAAGACACCGAACCGCATTCAATGCTGAAGCAACCAATCGCTGTGTGGGCCCTCGCGTTCGCCTGCGCGGTCTCGTTTATGGGCATCGGCTTGGTCGATCCGATTCTGCCTGCCATCAGCCGCGAACTCGACGCGTCCCCCACGCAGACGATGCTGCTGTTCACCAGCTACCTGCTCATCACGGCGCTCGCAATGTTTTTCAGCGCCTTCATCTCCTCGCGAATCGGAGTCAAGGTCACACTCTTGATTGGCCTCGCACTCATCGTCGTCTTCGCGTTTCTGTCCGGCGCCGCTGGCTCCGTTGACGCCATCATCGGGTTCCGCGCCGGCTGGGGCTTGGGCAACGCCCTGTTCATCTCCACCGCGCTCGCAGCGATCGTGGGCGCCGCCGCAGGCAGCGCCGGTCAAGCCATCATCCTCTACGAAGCGGCGATGGGCATCGGCCTCGCCGTCGGCCCGCTGGCCGGTGGACTCCTCGGCGAGATCTCTTGGCGAGCCCCCTTCTACGGCACCGCCGTCCTCATGGCCATCGGCTTTCTTGCAATCGCGACGCTCCTCAAGCGCAAGTCCAACAACCCCGCCCCCGTCGAGTTCAGCGCAGGCTTCGTCGCGCTCAAGGAACCGGCGCTGCTCACGCTCGGCCTGGTCGCGTTCTTCTACAACTTCGGCTTCTTCACGCTTCTGGCGTACTCCCCGTACCCAATCGAGGAGGCCGCCTCGCTCGCAGGCAAGGACTTCGGCGCCATCGAGCTGGGGTTCGTCTTCTTCGGCTGGGGCCTCACGCTCGCCATCTCCTCGGTGTTCCTCGCACCCCGCCTCGTGCAATGGCTCGGCCTCTTCCCCGTGCTGAACCTGATCCTCGGCGGCTTCGGCGTTTTGCTCGCCTGCCTCGGTTTCGCCGCGCTGCACCTCACGGCGGTCGTCACCCTGGTCATCATCGCCGGCATCTTCATCGGCGTCTTCAACACCGTGCTCACCGAGGCCGTCATGGAAGCCACCCACCTCCCCCGCAACGTCGCCTCCTCCACGTACTCCGGACTGCGCTTCCTCGGCGGCGCCATCGCCCCCGCGGTCTCCGGCCCGCTCGCCGCCGCCCTCGGCGCAGGCGTCCCGTACTGGTTCGGCGCGGCGTCGCTGGTCCTCTCCCTCGCAATCCTGCTCGTGGGCAAGCGCAACCTGGGCCGCCTCGCTTAACGACGCCACCGCCCCAGCGCATGCGTGTTGGCGCCAGGGGCACTGGCGCTTTTAACACGAGGGCGACGGCACGCTACCCTTCATCCGGCGGGTCCGGGCTACGAAACGGCGCCCGCGCGGCGTGATCCGCCCCAGTCGGTGTGACCCGACCCGACGGCGAGACCCACACAATCCGCCCACCCCGACGCTGCGTCCGCCCACGCGACGGCCGACCGGCCTGATAATTGTGATACCGACACAACCACCCCAAATTCCCCACCTCAGTCTCACCCCCATGCTGATGCTCCACCATATGATGCGCATCGCACTGTGACGCCGGCACATCACAATCCTTCCACGTACACGTAAGCGAATCCGCCAACATCATCTCCCGATGCTTCCGATGCGCAAACCGCACATCATACGCATTCACCGGCCCATCAGCCGCCCCCACCAAAATGATCGCACCCAGTTCCTCGAGCTGCATCCGCACAAACTCCTCACCAGAACAAATCACCCCGTTGGCAAAATGCACCTCAACATCGTCGCCGGCACCCGAGATGATCTTCACGTAATCACCGAGATCCAAATTCGCAGTTACACGCACCGTGTAGTCCGCCTTCGGGCAATCATTGGCCAACCAACCAGCAACATCATCTTTCGCCGCATCGTAGACACCTTGCACCGCAAGGGCCGGCCCTGTCACACGAAGCGTTGCCAGCCCATCACCATGCTGGCGCACCCGCACCCCAGGCGTGCGCGCAGGCGCCGGCGACAACTCCTGCTTCAACTGCGCAGCAACACGGCGCACACACGCCAAATCACCACTGGTGGCACACAGCGTTTCAATAAACCGCCACCGGTTCGTCGCATCTGCAATCGAGCGCGACGCACGCGCAATATAGGCCAACGTATCCACCCGATGCCCGCACTCACGAGCACCTGCCACCGCACGGGCCTGGTAACGCGAATGCGACGTCGGCGCGTACAACATGCGGGCGGCAACGACTAGCTGGGCGGCGCGGTCGGGGGCCACGTCGGCGTCGATAAGCGAATCTGCAGACACGCCAACGGCCGCGGCGACGTAGTCAACGCCGGCGCGGTCGTGGGCCACAAGGTCTGCAATCACATCCATACCCAGCACCATACGGGCCCGTGACCAGCGCAAACAAGCACTTGTGAGAAGACTCCCAAAACACCCACCGAAGGGAACCGCGGGCCTACATATTGCGTCTAATACTGGTTAAGGGTTTTCCGCACGCCTCGCCGATGGGACAATGGTCCACCCACTTGGTTAGGATGTTCGCATGCGCCAGACCATTCTTGCCGGCACCATCGCTGCCGCACTCGCTGTATCCACCGTCCAGTTCAGCCCCCTCGTCCCGGCCGCCGCCGCTGCGGAGGCGGGGGAAAACGGGGGCGATGGGGCGTCGTCAAGCACTCGCCCCAAGGGCAACAAGCCCGGCGACCCCTCGCCCGGCCTGAAGCCGCTGGACTACGACGAAGAGAAGGATCCCATGCACCTGGATCCGGACAAGAACCCGGTGAAGAAGGTGTCGAGCTCCGAGATGTTCCTGGATTGGACCAAGGACATGGAGGAGGGCGACGGCAAGGACGTCGTGCAGGCGTGGGCGAAGAACTCGTCGGTGCCGGACACAGCGAGCCCGTGGGAGCTGGCGAAGCAGGAGGTGCAGGGCTCGTCGATGATGTCGTCCGGCTTCTTTACCGGCGACTTTGCGCAGAGCTCCGCGGGCTCGAGCCGCGCGGCGTCGTCCGTCATCCCAGTCATGCTGGGCCTGCTGGTGATCGGCCAGCTCGTGGAGCTGGTGATGCGCGGCATCCGCATGGCGCAGCAGTAGCTTTGCCGCACGGCATGGCGACTTCCCCGCCGACACCGTTGCGAGTAATATACAGTGCACAGTATATTTCTACGCTTCTGGAAGTTCCATGCACGCAACATTCACCGCACGCCGGGCAGGCGTCCTCGGGGCCTGCCTCGCCGCAGCGACCCTGCTGACCGGCTGCGTGACTAACACCGAGGACGGTACGCCCGATGGCTGGGAGCCGATCGTCCCGGAAGAAGTCCCCGAGATCGCGGCCCTTGTGCCTGAGCAGGTCGCCGCGGACGGCAAGCTTTCCATCGGCGCCAACCCGCCATTCGCCCCGTTTGAGTTTAAGAACTCCGAGGGCGAACTCATCGGGTTCGAGATGGACATCGGACGCGCACTCGCAGGCGTGATGGGCCTGGAATACGACCCACAAGACATGGACTTCTCCATGATCCTCCCCGCGGTGCAAGCCGGCAGCCTCGATGCCGGCATATCTGGATTCACTGACAACCCGGAGCGTCGCGAATCGTTCGACTTCGTCGACTTCCTGTACGCCGGCATCCAGTGGGCGCGGCAGACGGACAGCGCCGTCGACCCCAAGGACGCCTGCGGGCTCACCGTTTCCGTGCAGCGCACGACCGTCTCCGAAACCGACGACGTGCGCCCCAAATCCGACGCCTGCGTCGAGGCGGGCAAGGAGCCGATTACCGTCCTCTCCTTCGACACCGCCGATAACGCTGCGCTGGCCGCGCTCGTCGGCCGCGCGGACGCGTACAGCGCCGACTCCCCCGTCACCGCGTGGGCCGTGGAGCGCTCGGGCGGCGACCTCGAGCTCGTCGGCGAGATGTTTGACGCGGCGCCGTACGGAATCGCCGTACCGAAGGACTCGGAGCTGGGCCCCGTCATGGCGCTGGCCATGCAGCACCTGATCGTCACTGGGGAATACGCCCGCATCCTGGAGCAGTGGAACGTCGATAGTGGGCTGCTCGAGCACGCACTCCTGAACGAACAACCGATAGAAGGGCTGGGGTAACACCAGATGAGCAACAAGGTATACAGCCGGCGGAGCAAGCCGGAGCGCATCGAGGCGAAGCCGCTTCGCCACCCCGGCCGCTGGGTGCTCGCCGCGATCCTGATCGCACTCGTCGCCTGGTTCATCATCGGCGCCGCGCGTAACGACGCCTACGGGTGGGACACCTACTTCCAGTACCTCTTTGACACGCGCATCGCCGTCGCGGGCCTGCACACGCTCGCGATCACGCTGCTGGGTATGATCATCGGCGTCGTCGGCGGCATCTTGCTTGCGGTCATGCGCATGAGCCCGAACCCGGTGTTCAACGCGGTCGCCTGGCTCTTCCTCTGGGTCTTCCGTGGCACGCCGGTCTACGTGCAGCTGATGTTCTGGGGACTGATCGGCGCGATTTATGACTCGATCAACCTCGGCTTCACCGAGATCCCGCTCGAGCCGTTCACCTCTTCCGCGTTCGCGCTGGCGGTCGTGGGCCTCGGGTTGAACGAGGCCGCGTACATGGCGGAGATCGTCCGCTCGGGCGTGTCCTCGGTGCCGGAGGGCCAGGTCGAGGCGTCGAAGGCACTCGGCATGAGCTGGCGCCAAACGATGACGCGCACGGTGCTCCCGCAGGCGATGCGCATCATCATCCCGCCGACGGGCAACGAGTTCATCTCGCTGCTCAAGACCTCGTCGCTGGTCGTGGCGGTCCCCTACTCGCTCGAGCTGTACGGCCGCTCCATGGACATCGCGGCGGCCCTGTTCCAGCCGGTGCCGCTGCTGCTCGTCGCGGCGACCTGGTACCTCGTCATCACCTCGCTGCTCATGGTCGCCCAGTACTACCTGGAGCGCTACTTCGAGCGCGGTGCGACCCGCCAGCTCACCGCCCGCCAGCTCGCCAGCTTGGCCGACGCGGAGGGCACCATCCCCTCCAACGTGGAAATCATCACCGCACCGGACAAGAAGAAGGGACGCTAAGCCATGACGGTCAAAGCAACACCGATGATCCAGGCCGTGGACGTGTGGAAGTCGTTCGGCCAGCTGGACGTGCTCAAAGGCATCAACCTGGAGGTCATGCCGGGCAGCGTCACCTGCCTCATCGGCCCGTCGGGGTCCGGCAAGTCGACGTTTTTGCGCTGCGTCAATCACCTGGAGAAGGTCAGCGCGGGCCGCCTGTACGTCGACGGCGACCTGATCGGCTACCGCGAGCGCGACGGCGTGCTCTACGAGATGAGCGAGAAGGATGCGGCCAAGCAGCGCCGCGACATCGGCATGGTGTTCCAGAACTTCAACCTCTTCGGCCACCGCACGGTGCTGGAAAACATCATCGAGGCGCCCATCCACGTCAAGGGCGAGGACCCGGCGAAGGCGAAGGCGCGCGCGATGGAACTGCTTGAGATGGTCGGCCTCGCCGCGAAGGCCGACGCCTTCCCCATCCAGCTCTCGGGCGGCCAGCAGCAGCGCGTCGCGATCGCGCGCGCCGTGTCCATGGAGCCGAAGCTCATGCTTTTCGACGAGCCCACGTCCGCCCTCGACCCCGAGCTCGTCGGCGAAGTGCTGCGCGTGATGAAGGACCTCGCCGCCGAGGGTATGACGATGATGGTGGTCACCCACGAGATGGCGTTTGCCCACGAAGTGGCCGACCACGTTGCGTTCATGGCGAACGGCCAGGTCATTGAGTACGGCACGCCCGCCGAGGTCCTGGACAACCCGCGCGAGGAGCGCACCAAGGCCTTCGTTTCGACGCTGTTCTAACGCTCGTTCTAGCGCCCTTTACGCCCCGAACATCCCGACCAGCCCGCGCACGAGCGCGGTAAACCCGCCGAAAAACGCGAGCGAGAGCGCCACGGTGTGCGCCTTGGCGCTCGGGATGTGCGGGGCTAACTTCGTGCCCGAAACCTGACCGACAAAAAGCCCCGCGGCCGCCGCCACCCAGAACGCCGCCGGGATAGTCGCCAGGTTCGCAGCCCCGGTGAGCTCCTTGATCAGGAACGAGACCGCGCCGGAGACCATGAAGATGGGTTGCAAGGTCGCCGCGTAGGTGCGCTGCAGCCAGCGCGCCGCCTGCGAGTACACCGTGATGGCGGGCCCTGCCACGCCAGCGAGCGTGTTCATGAACCCGCCGACGGCGCCGGAGACGGCCGCGGGCAGCGCGCCTTCGATGGGCGGCACGTACCGCTTGCCCAGGGTCACCACGCTCAACGCGATGATGAGCACGATGCCGACGACCACGAGCAGCGCCGAGGGCGACACCGCGCGGATGAGGAACGCACCCGGCACCGCGCCGACGACGAGCGCCGCCGCAATCGGTGCGAACTTGCCCCAATCGACGTCCGCGCGCATGGACCACGTGTTCAGCACCGCGTTGATCGTGGCGAGGACGTTGATGAGGATGATGCCCACGACCGGCCCCAGCATGAGCGAGAGCGCGGGCGCGGCGATGAGACCGAGCCCCATGCCGGAGACGCGCTGGGAGATGGCGCCGGCAGCGATGGCAACGAACACGCCGACGGCGAGCCAGATCACTGGAACTTCTCCCGCATGGCCTCGCGGACCGTGTGCGGCACCAGCCCGGTGACGTCGCCGCCGTACTTGGCCACCTCTTTGCACAGGGAGGAGGAGACGTAGCCGTACTTCTCGTCCGTCATGAGGAAGTAGGTGTCGATGCCGGACAAGCGGCGGTTCATCTGCGCCATGGGCAGCTCGTAGTCGTAGTCCAGCGAGGAGCGCAGGCCCTTGACCAGGGCGGTCACGCGGTGCTCGTTGGTGTAGTCGACGAGCAGGCCTCCCCAGGAGTCCACGCGCACGCCCGGGATGTCCGCGGTCACCTCGCGGATAAGCGCCATGCGCTCGTCCACGCTAAACAGACCCGACTTCTTCGACGGGTTGCCGGTGACAAGCACGACGACCTCGTCAAAGCTGTGCGAGGCGCGGCGCACGATGTCGAGGTGCCCGTTCGTGATCGGGTCGAAGGACCCGGGGCAGACAGCGGTGGTCATTGCTCCTCGCTTTCGTTGGTCTCGGGGTCCGCGTAGACGGCCATGTCCATGCGGGCAATGCCGTAGGTGCGCTTCTTCAGCTTCTGGCCCGTCGGGGTGAAGGTCGCCGGCCAATCGGTCTCGGGGCTGTCGCGGTGGCGCTCGACGACGACCACGGCTCCGTCGATAAGCAATGGCTCGAGCGCGCGGACCATCTCGGCGACGGTGGCGTCATCGAGCGCGTACGGCGGGTCTGCGAGCACCATGTGGAAGTGCTTGCGCGGGGCGCGCGCAACGTAGGTGGAAGCCTTGACTGGCTCGATGCGGACGTCCGCGTGGCCGACGACCTCGGCGTTGTGCTCGATGACGGCGACCGCACGCGGGTCATTTTCCACCAGCACCACCTGCTGCGCGCCGCGCGACGCTGCCTCGAGGCCAAGCGCGCCGGAACCGGCGAACAGGTCGAGCACGTTCGCCCCCGTGAACCCGAAGCGGACCTGGAGGGACGAAAACAGGCCCTCGCGGGCGCGGTCGGATGTCGGCCTCGTGCCCTCGGGCGGGACCTTGATCTTCCTGCCGCGGGCGTCTCCGGAAATAATGCGGTTCATGCCACACACTGTAGCGGGCAGGTAGCGCGGGTTTAGCTTTTGTCTAGGTATTCGAAGTCTTCGGCGACAAAGTCCGCGGTGGCGCTGCGCGCGAACTCCAGGTTGTCGGCGACGATGCTGCCCGCGTCCCGGTAGGCGCGCTCGACGAGTGCTCGGTCGTCCACAAGATTGATCAGCCGCAGGGTGCGGTGCAGGCCCGATTGCTCCTTGCCCAGCACGTCGCCCTCGCGGCGGTTGAGCAGATCAAGCTCCGCGAGTTTGAAGCCGTCCGTGGTGGCCGCGACCTGCTGTACCCGGGTAAACGACGGGGAGCCCTGGTCCGCCAGCGTATGGAAGAGGCACCACGACTCGAACCCGCCACGGCCGACGCGCCCGCGCAGCTGGTGCAGCTGGGAGACGCCGAAGTGTTCGGACTCGCGCACCATCATCACCGTGGCATTGGGCACGTCCACGCCGACCTCGATCACCGTGGTGGACACGAGCACGTCCGTGGCGCCCGCGGCGAAATCCGCCATCACGGCGTCCTTCTCTTCGCCCTTCATCCGGCCGTGGAGGACGGCGACCGTGCTGTCCGGGAACTCCGCGTCGGCGAGGTACTCGGCCACCTCGTGCACGCCACCCTCGCCCTCGATCCTGGGGCAGACAATGTACGCCTGGTGGCCCGCCGCGATCTCTTCGCGGATCTTCTCCCACGCGCGCGCCACCCAGGACGGCCGAAACTCCGGCACGACCGAGGAGCGAATCGGCTTGCGCCCGCCTGGCAGCTCCTTGAGCGTGGACACGCTCAGATCGCCGAACACGGTGATGGCGATGGTGCGCGGGATGGGGGTCGCGGTCATGACGAGCAGGTGCGGGGTGCGCTCCCCCGCCTTCGCCCGCAGCGTATCACGCTGCTCCACCCCGAACCGGTGCTGCTCATCCACCACGACCAGCCCGAGGTTGAAAAAGTCCACCGTGTCCTGGATCAACGCGTGCGTGCCCACGACGATGTCCGCCTCGCCGGAGACGATCTTGAGCAGCGCTTCCTGCTTCTGCGCGGCCCCCATGGAACCGGTGAGCGCGACGACGCGCGCGGGAACGCCGGCGCGCAGCAGCGTCTCTGCAAGCGAGCGCGCGTGCTGCATCGCCAGCACCTCGGTCGGCGCGAGAAGCGCGGCCTGTGCGCCGTTGTCCACCGCCTGCAGCATGGCGATCAGCGCGATGATCGTCTTGCCGGAGCCGACCTCACCCTGCAACAGCCGGCTCATCGGCCGCACGGAGGCCATGTCCGCGCTGATCTCCCCGAACACCGCCGACTGGCCCTCCGTGAGCGCGAACGGCAGCTGGTCCAGCAGCCTCGCCTGGTCCCGGTCCGCCACCCGCGGCAGGGCCTCCGCGCGACGGTGCGAGAGGTCTGCCCGGCGCACCCCCATGGCCAGCGCGACGGACAGCGCCTCGTCGTACTTCAGCCGGTGCAGCGCCTTGCCGGGCCCCTCGGGGCCGGGCTCGTGGATCTGGCGGACCGCCGAGTTCAGCGGCAGCATCCCGATCGGCGTGAACCCGAGCGGCTCCTCGATGGTCGGCAGCGAGTGCAGGACCATGTGGACCGCGCCCATAATCGTCCAGGTGTTGATCCCCTTTTTCGCCGGGTAGATGGGCAGCCAGTCGCGCCCGGAAAGGATCTGCTCCAACGACCCGAAGTGCATGAGTTGTTTCAGTGAGCCGGTGGCCTGGGACGTGCCGTCGAGAAGCACGAAGTCCGGGTGCTGGAGCTGGGGGCGGCCGCGAAAAAAATTGAGCTTGCCGTTGAGCATCACGCGGCGACCCTCGCGGAGCATGCGTTGCGCGTAGGCGGAGCCGAAGAAGGTGGCGGGGATGGTTTGGCGGCCGTCGTCGACCTCGATGCGGAAGATGGGGCGCTTCGGGGTCTTGCGGTTCGGGATCAGGGTCGTGCTCACGACGGTGCCGATGATCGTCGCGGTGGAGCCCTCCTCCATGCCGGTCAAGTCTGCGCCCTTGCCGTACTGGAGGTAGCGGCGCGGGTAGTACTGCAGGAGCTCGCCGCAGGTCGTGATGTCCAGGTGCTTCGCAATCGCCCGCGCCTGTTTGAGCGGGATGACCAGGTTCAGCGGACGCGAGTCTGCAAACCCAAGCATGGACTACTCCACCCCGATCTCGGCGACCGCGCCGAGGCCGTCTGCCGGGTACGCCACCGCCTCAACGCCGAGCGACTCAGCGAACCGCACCGCGAGCGCGTCCAACTCGTCGGCGTGCAGGTAGGTGGGGTCGTAGAGCACCGTGACCTGCTCGCCGCCGTGGTCGAGCAGGCGCCGGCACGCGCCCTCGAGCGCCTCCGCCGGCGTGTCCGCGATGAGCACGGTCTCTCCATGCGCGGTGACGATGATGTCGCCCTTGCCCACGGGGCCACCCTGGATGAGCCCCGCCTTTGCAGCGCGGTGCGCGACGGCTGTGCGCATCTCGCCCGCGGCCTCAGACATGGTGAACGCGGCGGTCGCCAGGGGCTGGTTCGCGTCGTGGACGGTCAGCGCAGCGATCCCGGAGACCAGCCGCACGGTGGCGAGCAGCGTGATCGTCTGCTCGAAGGCCCGCGTCGCGCGCTCGACCGCGACCAGGTTCCGGCTGTCCAGCAGCCCGTTTGGCAGCAGGATCACCTCCTGGGCGCGGGAGCGGCGGATCGCTGCGAGGATGTCCGCCACCACATCAGGGCCGGGGGCAATGGTCACGGCGCCGGCCTGACCGTACAGCTCGGTGAGCGAACCGGGCGGCGTGACCGCGATGATCACTCGCTTCGGCGCGCGCGTCACCGGCTCCGCGGGCAGGATCTCCAGCCGCAGGTTACTGACCTGCCCTGCGCCGAAGGCCTGCTCGATCACCTCGCCGGCGCGCTCGGTATGGATATGGACGGTTCCCTCGTCCTCGCCGGCGCGCGCGACGACGAGGCTGTCTCCCAGCCCGACCAGCGCGTCTTCGAGCCTCCCGAGTGCGCCGACCTCGCCGCGGAAGTAGAACATGACCTCAAGGTTTCCCGCGGCACCGTGCGAGTGCGCCGCCGAGCCAGTGCTTCTGGGCGCCCCCTCCCCCGGCTCGCTTGCGCCCGGCGCGTTTTGCGCAGCGCCATCCGCTACCTCGGCCACGAGGGCTTCGAGGAGGATGACCAGCCCCGTCGCGCCCGCGTCGACGACTCCGGCTTGGCGCAGGGCCTCGAGCTGCGACGGCGTGTTCGCCAGCGCCTGCTGCGCCGCCCCGGTTGCGGCGGCAGCGACGTCGCTGAGCGTGTTCGCGGTGGTGCCGGCAGCCGCCTCCTCTGCGGCGACGGCGGCGGCCCGCAGCACGGTGATCACTGTGCCCTCGACGGGCTCGGCGATCGCCCGGTCCGCAAACCGCACCGCGGCGGCGAGCGCGTCGGCGACGATGGCCCCACCGGAGGTCTCCTCCGTCATGGACTGCGCCAGGCCGCGCATGACCTGGGAGAGCACGACGCCGGAGTTGCCGCGTGCGCCCCGCACCGCGCCCTGGGCGAGGGCTTCGGCGACCTCGGCGGCCGTGGCGTCCGCGCCGATCTGCTCGGTCGCCTCCACGGCAGCGTGCATTGTGTGCGCCATGTTGGAGCCGGTGTCCGCGTCGGGAACCGGGAACACGTTGAGCTCGTTGATCTCCACCCTGCGGCGTTCGAGTTCGCTGGCGGCGCGCCTGGCCCATGAGCGCAGGCGGTCACCGTCGAAGCCACGAGGAGTCACCATGAGCGGTTATCTTACAGGCCCCAGTCCACCGGCTGCCCACCTTGGTCTTGAAGCGCCTGGTTGGCCCGGCTAAACGGGCGGGAGCCGAAGAACCCTCGGTTGGCGGAAAGCGGGGACGGGTGCGGGGACTCGATGCGCGGCGTATCACCAAGGAAGCGCGCCGCCGACTGCGCGTCGCGGCCCCAGAGGATCGCCACGAGGGGCTGGTCGCGGGCCGCGAGCGCGCGGATCGCCGCCTCGGTCACCGCTTCCCAGCCCTTCCCGCGGTGCGAGGCGGGCGCACCGGGCCGGACCGTGAGCACGCGGTTGAGCAGCAGGATGCCCTGGGCGGACCAGGACGACAGGTCACCGTCGGCGCGCGGGGCGACACCGAGATCCTCCTGCAGCTCCTTGTGGATGTTGACCAGGCTGCGCGGCGGCTTCACGCCCGGCTGGGTGGAAAACGCCAGGCCCATCGGGTGGCCAGGCGTAGGGTACGGGTCCTGCCCGACGATGAGTACGCGCACCGTGTCAAACGGGTCCGCAAACGCGCGCAGGATGTCGTTACCGCGCGGCAGGTAGGCGTCCTCGCCGCGGAGGAAGTCTCCCATGGCGTGGATGCGGTCCTCCACTCCCGCGAGCGGTGCCTGCCAGGTCTCGTGTACGGGCAGATTCATCCGAAGCTCTCCCATCCGTTGGTGTAGTGGGGCGCGGTGGCGTCGATAAGCACCTGCCCCGTGCGTGTGACCCTCCCGATCGAGCGGAAGCCGACGGGCGCGGAGCCGTCGCAGGTACCCAGGAGCGTGTGGTCCTCGCCGCCGGTGAGCACCCACTCCCAGGGGTCCTGCCCGAGGAGCTCGCCGGCTTTGCGCAGCAGGTCGTCCGGCGCGATGGCCAGGCTGGACAGGTCGATGCCCACCTTGGAGTGCGTGGCAATCTGGGACAGGTCGCGGATCAGTCCGTCGGAGTTGTCCGTCATCGCGGTGGCGCCGGCGGCGCGCGCAACCACGCCGCGGCCGGGGGTCAGGCGCGGGACCTGGTGCGCGTGGACGAGCGGCTCGAGCGCTTCCGGGATCCGCACCCCCGCGTTGAGCAGCGCGAACCCGGCGGCGGAGTAGCCGATGTCGCCGTGGGCCACGACGCGCTGCCCGGGCCGCGCGTGGTCCAGCGAGAGCGGATCGCGGTTCCCGCCGAGCGAGCCGATCGCGGCGACGGAGACCACGAGCTGGTCTGACTGCGTTACGTCGCCGCCGACGAGCTCGGTGGAATAGTCCGCGGTTGCCTGGCCCACGCCGCGCGCAAGCCCCTCGATCACGGCGAGCGGCATCTCCGGCGGCGCGGCGATGGCCAGCAGCGCGGCGATCGGGCGCGCGCCCATCGCCTCGATGTCGGCGAAGTTTTGGACGACGGCCTTGCGCCCCACGAATTCCGGCGTGGTGAGGTCGGCGCGGAAGTGGCGCCCCTCCACGAGCATGTCGGTGGCGGCCACGACCCGCGAGTTCGGGGTCGAGGGGGTAAGCACGGCGGCGTCGTCGCCGTTGATGGGCGATGGCGAGGCGCGCACGATGGCGTCGATCACCGCGTGTTCGCCCACGGATGCCAGCGTGGGCCCGACGGTGGGAAACCCGGTTCGGATCACGGTTGCTATACCGCCTTTCGTTAGACTGTGACGCCATGAGTGCTTCCCCGGCGAACGAATCACAGGTTAATAGAACAGCGGTGTACGTCAGCCTTGGGCTCGCCGTCGTCTTCGTTGTGGCGGTGCTCGGCGGGGCGCGTTTCGTGGCTACCCAGGCGACGAACCAGCCGGTAGCGATGCCCCAACTCGACTCGCCGCAGGCCGGGTCTCAGGAGTGCAGCACGCTTATCGACGCCCTCCCTAACCGCCTCCTCTCCCACCGCCGCGCAGCACTTGCGGACCCCGCGCCCGAGGGCGCTGCCGCGTGGCAGTCCTCCTCCACCGAGCGGGTGACCCTGCGTTGCGGGGTGGCCATGCCGCAGCAGTACACCGCGTACGTCGAGCCTCTGACCTTCGAGGCCGCGGGCGCCCGCTGGCTGCGCGTCGACGACGCCACCCCCGGCTCCACCATGTCCACCTGGTACACCGTGGACCGCGAGCCCGCCGTGGCCGTCACCGCCGACGAGGCATCCCTCGGGCGCGATGACACCCCGCTCGACGGCCTGGACCTCTCCGGGCTGCCGGCGCAGCAACACGTCTACGCGCCGGCGCCGCTGACGCAGCTCGCTGCCGACGAGTCGGGCGCGGCGGACTCGTGCCGCGCGCTCACGGACGCCGCCCCCGACTCGATTGCCGAAGGCTACCGCCGCAGCGCGCCTCGCGACGTCCCCGAGTCCGCCCACGTCATCGGCTGGATCGCGGACGGCAAGGAGCCAATCGTGGTGCGCTGCGGTGTCGCGGACCCGGCAAGCTACGCCGCGGGGGCGCATCTCTCACAGGTGGATGAGGTCCCCTGGTTCGAGGACACGACGCTGGCGAACGGGACAACCGCCTCGACCTGGTACGCGCTGGGGCGCGCGACGGGCGTGGCGGTGTCGCTGCCGCAATCGGCGGGCAACGAGGCAATCTCGAACCTCTCCGCGCTCATCGCCGAGCAGCTGCCGGAGCAGGGCTAGCGCTACCGCTTCAGTGCGGTGGTGACCAGCAGGTCCAGCAGGTCTGGGTACGCCAGCCCGCTGGCCTGCCACACCTGCGGGTACATGGAAATCGGGGTGAACCCGGGCATGGTGTTGATCTCATTGAGCACCGGGCCGTCCTTGGTAACGAAGAAGTCGATGCGGGCCAGGGACTTGCAGTCCAGCGCCTCGAAGCAGCGCAGCGCGAGCCGCTTGAGCTCCGCGATCGTTGCCTCGTCGTAGGGCGCGGGAATGGTCGCGGTGACCTCGTTGTCCAGGTACTTCGTCTCGAACCCGTAGAAGCCCTCGGCGGAATCCTCGGTGCCGTTGAGCCTGGCGGGCACGCTCGCTTCAATGCGCCCGTCCGGGTGCTCGATGACGCCGACTTCAACCTCGTCACCGTGCAGCTCCGACTCGACGAGAACCTTGCCGTCCGATTCGTGGGCGAGCGCGATCGCCTCGTCTAGGGCCTCCCACGACTCCACCTTGGACACGCCAATCGACGAACCACCCGAGGCAGGTTTGACAAAGACGGGCAGTCCGAGGCGGGCACGCTGGGCGTCGTCAAGCGTCTGCCCTGCGCGCAGCACCACCTCCTCGGCGACAGCGACCCCCTCTGCCCGCACAAGCTTCTTCGTGTACTCCTTGTCCATGCCGCACGCGGAGGCGAGGACGCCGGGGCCGACGTAGGGCACGCCGGCCATCTCGAGAAGGCCCTGGATGGTGCCGTCCTCGCCGAACCTGCCGT
Organism: Corynebacterium sp. NML180780; assembly: GCF_007786415.1. Classification (NCBI taxonomy): domain Bacteria; kingdom Bacillati; phylum Actinomycetota; class Actinomycetes; order Mycobacteriales; family Corynebacteriaceae; genus Corynebacterium; species Corynebacterium sp. NML180780. The sequence goes on from NZ_VNKN01000015.1 coordinate 63,542, forward strand.
GCAGGACCGGGAAGACAACGTCGACCTGAGCCAGGGCCTCGCCGCTTGCCGCGTCGACGAACACGCCGCGCCGGTCCGGGTTGAGTGAGAGCGCCACCTCGCGCTTCCCTGATACCTCCGGCAGCGTGGCGCCCGCGACCGGGTCGAGCGCGCCCTCCACCCAGGCGCCGCTGCGCGTAATGCCCACGGGGTAAATCTCGTAGCGCTCGGACGAGAGGTGCGCCATGACTGCGCCGGCCGAGATGCAGGAAATCGAGTGCTCGGTGGACTGGCCACCGTAAATGACGGCTATACGAATCACAGATCGAGACTACACCAGCCAGCTGCCCAGCCAGCTCCCCAGCTACTCAGACTTCTTGCTCCGCCCCATCAACGCTGCAATCGTCTCCGGCACCTTCACGCCCTTGTGGCACACGGCGTACACCGCCTGGGTCAGCGGCATGTCCACGCCCCGCTCCTGCGCGAGCTGGAAGATGCTTCTCGACGACACGACGCCCTCCGCGACCTGCCCCTTCGTCGCAGCCTTCGCCTCCTCGATCGTGGCCCCCTTGCCCAGCGCGGCGCCGAACGTGCGGTTGCGGGACAGCGGCGATGAGCACGTGGCGACGAGGTCGCCCAGGCCGGCCAACCCGGAGAACGTGCGGGCGTCCGCGCCCAGCTCCGTGCCGAGGCGGGTGATTTCCGCGAGGCCGCGCGTGATCAGCGAGGCCAAGGTGTTCTCGCCGAGGCCCTGGCCGGAGGCCATGCCGCAGGCGAGCGCGATGACGTTCTTGGTCGCCCCGCCGATCTCGCAGCCGACGACGTCCTCGTTGGTGTACGGGCGCAGGTAGTTCGTCGCGCAGGCGGCCTGCACCAGCTTTGCGCGGTTGAGGTCGGAGCAGGCGATGACGGTGGCGGCCGGCTGCTCGAGCGCGACCTCCTTGGCCAGGTTCGGGCCGGAGAGCACGGCGATGCGGTCCTCGGTCGCGCCGGTGACCTCGCCGATGATCTGAGACATACGCAGGTGCGTGTCCGATTCGATGCCCTTGGAGATGGACAGCAGCGTCGAATCGGTGCGCAAATGCTGCGCCCACCCGGTGAGGTTGTCGCGCATCGTCTGGCTCGGCACCGCGAAGACGACGATGTCCGCGCCGAGTGCGGCTGCGGCGTCGGAGGTGGGGCGCACGGCGTCGGGAAGCGTGATGCCCGGCAAATAGTCGGGGTTTTCGCGCGTGGTCTCTATCGTGCGGGCGAGCTCCGGGCGGCGCGCCCAGAGGTCTACCGCGTTGCCGGCGTCGGCGAAGACCTTTGCCAGCGTGGTGCCCCACGACCCGGCGCCGAGCACTGCCACATTCACCATTGCGTTGCTGCCTTCCTCATTCTTCCTCGCTGTGCCTCAACAAACTTTGTCAGCCTATCAAGAGTTTTGCACGCCGTGCGCGGCACGCGGGCGCAGCGGGCGCATTGGCGCGCGAGCACAGCGTGCGCAAAAATAGCGGGTATGGCTGACAAGAAATCGCGCGCGGGCGCGCCGCGCAAGGGGAAACTGCACGAGCAGCACAAGGACATCGCCGGGGAGATGTTCCTCACCGGGCGCCACCAGGAGATCCCGACGCGCCCGCTGGACGAGTTCCCCCGCACCACCCTGGCCGCGGGCGCGGTGCTGTGGCGCGGCGACCGCACCCAACCGGAATCCATCGAGGTGGCGTGCATCCACCGCCCGCACTACGACGACTGGTCCCTGGCCAAGGGCAAGCTCGACCCCGGCGAGTCCCTGGTGGTCACCGCGGTGCGCGAGATCCGCGAGGAGACCGGCTACGAGGTGCGCCTGGGCAAGCTGCTGGGCAAGACCATCTACCCGGTGAAGCACACCACAAAGGTGGTCTACTACTGGACGGGCGAGGTCACCGGTGGCGAGTTCACCCCGAACGACGAGGTGGACGAGATCCGCTGGCTGCCCATCCCCGAGGCGAAACCGCTGATGAGCTACAACCTGGACCGCCAGGTGCTGGAGAAGGCACAGAAGCGCTTTGCTCGCTCCGCGGATACCCGCATCCTCCTCGTGCGCCATGCTCGCGCGCACGAGCGCGCGAAGTGGTCCGGGGACGACAATCTGCGCCCGCTGGACAAGAAGGGCCGCCGCCAGGCGGAAATGTTGGTGCCGATGCTCTCCCCCTTCGCACCCACCCGCATCTTTTCGGCGGAGCCGGACCGCTGCCAGGCCACCGTCGAGCCGCTTGCGGACGAACTTGGCCTGGACGTCACCGTCGACCCTCGCTTCGGGGACCAGGCCTGGCTGGGCGATATGGTCGGCGCGAAACGCGCGTTCGAGGACGTGATCAACGCCGAGGGCACGAGCGTGATTTGCAGCCAAGGCGAGGCCATCCCGGGGCTGATAGCGTGGTTGGCAGCAAGCGGTACGCTGCCGATTGATACGGAAATCAACGCGAAAAAGGGCTCGGTGTGGTCGCTGACGTTCCACAAGGGCCAGCTCTCGGGTGCGGATTACCTGCCTTCGGCGCTACCGGTGAAGTAGCAGAAAGGACAATTATGGCTTTCGCCCCGATTACGCAGGAGCGCGTCGAGGCCACACTGGACGAGCTGGGCCTCAAGCACTACCGCAGCGAGTCGGACGACATGACGGTCACCGCGTTCCCCAGCGCGGTGTGCTTCTTCCGCTTCGACGGCGATATGTTCAACATCGTCGCCCGGTGGCTGGGTACCGCCCGCACCGAAGAAGACAAGCAAGCTTTGCGACGCTGCGTGAACACCATCAACCGCTCCCTGCCCCGCCTGCGCATTCACCCCACCCCGTGGGAAGACGACGCCTTGCTGGCCTTCGTCGATTCCCCGTTCTTCCCCAACGGCGGCGCAGAGGACGAGCAGCTCAAGCGCATGCTGGACTTCTACTTTTCCATGCTGCGATACGCCACCGATGCGCTCAACGAGGAACTCAGCGAGCTTCGCGACGACATCGCGCGCGAGCGTTCCGCCGAATCCAGCACTGCATCCGACGCATCCGACGCATCCGACGAGGGGGCACAGTAATGGCCGACCACACAACCGGTTACCGCAACACCGACCTGGACCGCGTGCGCGAGTACTTCCAGCAGCAGGGCTGGACTTACACCGACTCCGAGAACCCGGATTCGTTCCAGACCGGGTTCGCGGGCATCTCGATGGAAATCTCGTACACGTCGAACTCGATCGTGCTGTTTACCACCGTCGGCGTCAGCGAGGTCACCGCATCCCGCTTCGACGAGGTATTGACCTGGTGCGAGGAGTTCAACAACGTGCGCTCCTTCCCCACTGCGGTGGCGCTGGAGGACCCGGAACGCGACCTCGCCGCGCTGGGCGTGACCTACGCGCTGCCGTGCCACTGGAAGCACACCGACGAGCAGTTCCGCGACTTCGTGGACCGCGGCGTGCTCGGCCTGGTGAACGCCTCCAAGGCGTTCCTCAAGGAGTTCGCCCCGGAGGCGCTGGAAAACCTGCCGGAGTAGCGCGACTAGCGCACCGCCGGCTTGAACGCGGGGCGCTTCGCTTCGAAGACCTGGATCGCGGGCTCGTCGCGAAGCGTCAGCCCGATGTCATCCAGCCCTTCCATCAGGCGCCAGCGGGTGTAGTCGTCGATGTCGAAGGTGTACGTGTTCTCGCCGACGGTGACCGTGCGGTCCGCGAGCGAGACCGTGGCCTCCAAACCCGGCGTCTGCTCCAGCTGCTTCCAGATCAGCTCGATGTCTGACTCGCTCATGATGCCCGCGAGCAGGCCGGCCTTGCCGGCGTTACCACGGAAGATGTCAGCAAACCGGTGGCTAAAGACGGCTTTGAAGCCGTAGTCTATGAGCGCCCACACGGCGTGCTCGCGCGAGGATCCGGTGCCGAAGTCGGGGCCGGCGAACAGCACCGAGCCTGCCGCGAAGTCCTCCTGGTTCAGCACGAAGTCCGGCTGGTTCTCGCGCCAGTTGGAGAACAGGCCGTCCTCGAAACCGGTGCGGGAAACTCGCTTGAGGTAGCGGGCGGGGATGATCTGGTCCGTATCGACGTTTGACCTGGTCAGCGGCACCCCAACGCCGGTGTGGGTGGTGAACTTCTCCATGATGTGTACTCCTCGTTGTCGTGTGTGAGTGCTTATGGGCTTAGAGATCCGCGGGGCTGGCCAGGTGCCCGGTCACCGCAGTCGCGGCGGCCACCAGCGGCGAGACCAGGTGGGTGCGCCCGCCGGGGCCCTGTCGGCCCTCAAAGTTGCGGTTGCTTGTCGACGCCGACCGCTCCCCCGGCGCCAGCTGGTCCGGGTTCATCCCCAGGCACATCGAGCAGCCGGCGGTGCGCCACTCCGCGCCGAACTCGGTGAAGACCGCGTCCAGGCCCTCCTCTTCGGCCTGCTGCTTGACCAGTGTGGACGACGGCACAACGAGCATGCGGGTGCCGTCGGCAATGCGTCGGCCGCGCACGACCTCGGCGGCGGCACGCAGGTCCTCGATGCGCGCGTTGGTGCAGGAGCCGAGGAAGACGGTGTCGATGACGATGTCCCGCAGCGGCGTGCCCGGGGTGAGGTCCATGTACGCGAGCGCCTTCTCGGCGGCCTGCTTCGAGCTGTCGTCGGTGAAGCCCTCCGGGTCCGGCACGTTTTCACCCAGCGGGAGGCCCTGGCCGGGGTTCGTGCCCCAGGTGACAAACGGGGTGAGCGCCGAGCCGTCGATCTCGACGACGGTGTCAAAGGTGGCGCCCTCGTCCGTGGGAAGCGTCTTCCAGTACTCGACGGCCGCGTCCCAGTCGGCGCCCTTCGGCGCGTACTCGCGGCCCTTGACGTATTCGAACGTCGTCTCGTCCGGGGCGACCATGCCCGCACGCGCGCCCGCCTCGATGGACATGTTGCAGATGGTCATGCGCGCTTCCATCGACAGCTTGCGGATCGCCTCGCCGCGGTACTCGATGATGTGGCCCTGCCCGCCACCGGTGCCGATCTTGGCGATGATGGCCAGAATCAGGTCCTTCGCGCTCACGCCCTCGGCAAGCTCGCCGGTGACCTCAACGGCCATCGTCCTAAACGGCTTGAGCGACAGGGTCTGCGTCGCCATCACGTGCTCGACCTCGCTGGTGCCGACGCCCATGGCGATGGAGCCGAACGCGCCGTGCGTCGAGGTGTGCGAGTCGCCGCACACAATCGTCATGCCGGGCTGGGTGATTCCCAGCTGCGGGCCGACCGTGTGGACGATGCCCTGCTTGACGTCACCCATCGGGTGTAGCGTCACGCCGAATTCCTCGCAGTTCTTGCGCAGCGTCTCCACCTGGGTGCGCGACGTCGGCTCGGAGATCTCCAGCAGGTTGCCGTTCACGATGCCTTCCGTGGGCACGTTGTGGTCCTCGGTGGCCAGGTGCAGTTCGGGGCGGCGCATGGGGCGCCCGGCCATGCGCAGTCCGTCAAACGCTTGCGGGGAGGTGACCTCGTGGAGCAGCTGGAAGTCGATGTAGATAAGGTCGGGCTCGTCGCCCTTGCCTGCGGAAACGACGTGGTCGTTCCACACTTTTTCGGCCAGCGTCAGGGGCTGTTGCTCCATGGTGATTCTCCTTGGGTCAACGCACCGTCGAGAAGCGCTGCTTCCCAAAATGCGAGATGCTACTATCCATTACGTGAGACAGTATAGCGAAGACTCCGGCATCAAAGTGCTCGACCGTTCCGTAGCAATCGTCCGCTCGGTCGCGCGGGGCGACAAGACCCTCGCGCAACTCAGCGAGGACACGGGGCTGCCCAGGGCCACCACCCACCGCATTGCCACCGCGCTCGAGGTCCACCACATCCTCGCGCGCACCGACACGGGAGCCTGGACGGTGGGCCCCGCGCTCGAGTCGCTCTCTTCGGGTACGCCGCCGCGGCTGCTCAGTGCGGCGTCGCCCATCATGCGCGAACTCGTCGCCACGACCGGCGAGGCGGTCCAGCTCTACGAGCTCACCGGCGACACCCGCACGTGCATCGCCGCCGAGGAACCCGCGGCCGGCCTGACCTACACCGTGCCGGTCGGCTCGCAGCTCTCGCTCACCGCGGGGTCGGCCGCGCGAGTCTACGCCGCACATGCGCTTATCGACGCTACCCCGTTCCCCGCCTCCGAACTGGACTCCGTGCGCGAGACGGGCTTGGCAGAATCCGTCGCCGAGCGCGAGGTCGGCCTCGCGTCCGTCTCGACGCCGGTGCGCGACCCCGACGGCTCGATTATCGCGGTGCTCTCTGTCTCCGGCCCGGCGGAGCGGTTCTCCCCCAGCCCCGCCGACAAGTGGGGCGCGGAGCTCTTAAGCGCCCGCGGCCGGCTCGAGGCCGCCCTCTAAGTTAGGCCTCTAAGTTAGGCCTCGACGAAGCCCTCGCCAATGCGCCACTGCTGCTCGTGTGCGAGCGACACGGTGGCGTCCGGGTCCTCGACGTCGGACACGCGGTAGTAGAGCATGTCGACGTAGTCGTGGTGGATGCTGGCGACCCCGTACCCGTGACCGTCAAAATCGATGTGCTTGACCCACGGGTTGTTGTCACGAATGACCTTTTCTACCAGCAGCGAGGTGGAGTTGTCCTCCTCGTGGTAGGTGCCAAACGCGCTGGTGAGAATCTCGTCCACGTTGGGCGCCGAGATGGAGGTGGTGACCATCTCGCAGCCGATCTCGCCGTAGGTCGAGGAGATGGAGTTCGCCCACTCGGAGTGGATGTCGCCGGTGAGGAACAAGACATTGCTCTCCTGCTCATCCAGCATCGTAAGCAGGCGGTTGCGCTCGGCGGCGTAGCCGTCCCACTGGTCCGAGTTGACCGCGATACCGGTGGAGCGCTCCTTAATGAACCCGACGGCTTCATTCGCCTTGTCGTTGTCCGCGATGGTGACAAAGCGCATCGGGGAAATCATCACCGAGTTGCCCAGCACGTCCCAGCGAGCGTTGGATTCCTGCAGCTGCTCGGCAAGCCAATTAAATTGCTCGCTGCCCAGCATCGTGCGATCCGGATCGTCGAAGTGGTCGCTGCCGGACTCCTCGTCGCGGTAGGTGCGCAGGTCCATCATGGTCAGCTGCGCAAGCTTGCCAAAGTTGAAGCGGCGGTAGATGCGGCGCTCGCCCGACAAGGATTCCGCGCGGACCGGAAGCCACTCAAAATAGGCCTGCATCGCGGCGTCGCGGCGCTCGTCAAACTGCCCTTCCACGCGGCCGTCCGTGTGGTTCTCCGCGCCTTCGCGCCAGTTGTTGTTGGCCACCTCGTGGTCATCCCACACCACGATCCACGGGCAGGCCGCGTGCGCCGCCTGCAGGTTGAGGTCCGTACGGTAGCGCCCGTAGCGCTGGCGGTAGTCCTCCAGCGTGGTGATCTCCCACTCCGGGTGGTGCATACGGGCGACACCGCTCTTGCCCGCGTACTCGCCCGTGGGGTACTCGTAGATGTAGTCGCCCAAGAAGACCACGTGGTCGATCTCGCCACTGCGTCCGCGCTCGGCCATGTCCGCATACGCCCGGAAGTACCCGGATTCCCAGTTGGCACAGGAGGCGATGGCCAGGTTGAGCTGATCCAGGTCCGCGTCCTCCTTCGGCGCCGTCAGCGCGCGCCCGACCGGAGAGACCGCTCCCTCATGCTCGCCGCTTTTCACGACAAAGCGGTAGAAGTACTCCGTCTCCGGCTTCAGTCCGGTCGGGTCCACGTGCACGGTGTGGTCCGAGGACGCCACCGCCATGACGGAGCCCGTCTTCGGCTTCTTGAAGTCCTCCGAGGTGTCCAGCTGCCACTCCAGCTCCACGTCTTCGCCCAGCCCAGAACCCGGTAGCGCCTCGCGCGACGGGGTGACGCGCGTCCAGAGCACGACCCGGTCCGGCAGCGGGTCACCGGACGCGACACCGTGCAGGAACGGCAGGCCCCACTGGTCCGCAGTGGTGGGTGTTTCCGGGGTGGAGACGGTACCGGTGCGGGCGGCGTACGCCCCGGTGGCCCCCACAGCAGCGGCGGCAGCGGACGCTGCGGCCGCCTGCAGGACGACGCGACGATTCACACGAAACTCTGAGCTCATGACCGCTACTTTTACCCAACGCTCACGCCTCCGCAAGACGAACAGCGCAAAGTAAGTTACTGTTCACTTAAATTTCAGCTTTCCGCTGCTTTGCACGTAACCGCCTGTTCAGAATCTTCAGATTAAGTAAAGGACCATGGCCTTCATACGTACCCCTCACCGTTCCCCCGCCCGCCGCGGCGCACTCGCAGCCGCACTTGCAGTGTCCCTCTTCGCCGCTCCCGTCGCAGTGCCCACGGCGCACGCCGCGACCAATGCGGTCGACCGCGTCGCCCTCGGTATCGGCGCTGACGAGACCCAGGCGAACGTCGCTTGGCAGTCCGCGCGACTCGGCGAGCAGTACCTCGAGTACTGGAAAAGCGACGATCCGTCGTCGAAGCAGAGCGTGACGTCGGAAAAGGGCCCCCGCGAGGCGCTGATGACCAACCTCGAGCCGGAGACTGAGTACACCTACCGCATTGGCAGCGACAAGATCGGTTGGACCGATGAGGCGACCTTCACCACCGGCGAGGAGTCGGATTCCTGGAACTTCCTCGCGTTCGCAGACGCGCAGATCGGTGTGGACACCAAGATCGATGAGCAGGCCGCCGCCTGGGACAAGGCAGTCACTACCGCCACCTCTGAGCACCCGGATTCCGCATTCATCATGCATCTGGGCGACCAGATCGAGGGCTGGGGTGCGCCGAACCAGCAGATGAAGGCGTTCCTGGCTCCGGAGAAGCTCAAGGAGTACCGCCTCGCCGTGCTGCGCGGCAACCACGAGACCTACGCCCCGGCCAGCATCTTCGACGACGGCTTCTACCTCCCCAACGAGGACGCCGATACCACCGACTACTTCTTCACCTACAACAACGTGCTGTTCATCGGCCTGGACGGCAACCGCAGCTCCAGCGAAGACATTCAGAAGCACGCGGAGTTTGTAAAGAAGACCATCGCCGAGCAGGGCAAGGACGCGGACTGGGTGATCGCCGGCATTCACCAGGCGCCATTCTCCCAGGGCACCCACTACACCGACAATGACGTCGTGCGTATGCGCAACGAGCTCACCCCAGAGCTGTCCAGCGCCGGCGTGGACCTCGTCCTCAGCGGCCACGACCACATCTACACCCGCACCCACCTCATGAACGGCGCCGACCCCGTCGTCCCTGAAAGCGCGGCGAAGGCGGGGGACGTACTCATCCCGGACGAGAACCAGGTCCTCTACGTCACCTCCACCACCGCGACCGGTGGCAAGTACTACGACTTCCAGGACGAGAACAAGGAGAAGCACCCGCGCATCCGCGAGGAGCGCGCGACGGACCTTGTGCACAAGTCCACGGCCCGCTGGCGCCAGGACTACAACCCGGACTACACCAGCATCGATGTCTCCCCGGAGTCCCTGAAGCTGACCACTTACAACATCAATACCCCGTACACGGTCGATCAAGTCACGCTGCAGAAGAAGGACGCGGCGAAGCCGGAGGAGACCACCACCCCGGCCAAGCCGTCCGAGGCCACGACCTCCGCGACCTCCGCGCAGGCGACGCCGACCACGGGCAAGACCAGCCCGGCCGAGACGACGACGGCAACGACCACCGTGCGGCAGGAGCCGAAGACCAGCGTGGTCACCACCACCGTGGAAAAGCCGGTCACCACGACGCAGACGGTGGACAAGACCACCGAGGTCCCGACCACGATCACCAAGGGCTCCCCGGCCCCGACCACGGTGACTACTGCGGTCCCGACGACCGTGCGCGAGGAGGTGGAGAAAACCACCACCAAGCTGGTGCCCACCACCATCACGCGCACGGAGGAGGTGTCCTCCACCGCGAAAGAAACCGTCAAGGAGACGGTAGAGAAAACCGTCGCCACCACCGCACACGCCACGGTGACCACCACCGCCGAGCCCACTGAGAAGCCGGACCAGCACCCAAGCGAGAAGCCGGACCAGCAGCCAAGCGAGAAGCCGAGCGACGACACCGAAGGCGCATCGAGCGGCAGCAGCGTCGCCGGCGCCGTCCTGCTCGCGCTCGGTCTGTTCGCTTCCCTGCTCGCCGTCATCGCCGGCATCTTCGCCCACCAGTACCCCGACCTGGTGCAGCAGATCCGCAACTACTTCAACATCTAGCTCAACGGCCATTGCCGCTTTGCGCCGCCGCCTGCCTCCACGAGGGGCCAGGGGCGGCGCATTGTGTATGAAGCGCCCGGAATCGGCGACGTCCAGGCAGGGGTGTGTGAATCCGGAGCCGCCCCGACGGTGCCCAGTTGACGAGAACCCCGTGACGAAGACGCTGGAAAAACTCCGTGATCTCGTCAACCTGACTTCGTCAAACAGTCCAAACTGCACCCCGCCGGCACGCCGGGCCAGTTACGGCCCACACGACAAAAGCGCATTAGTGTGTTCGCGCTGCGAAGTACCCGGGTCCTTGCTACGGTATTGGTCGTTAAAAATGGCCGAGTGCGAGGAACGATTGACATGCGCATGACTGCGAAAACCACCCTGACCGCCCTGTTTGCCACGGGATCCGTGGCGGCGCTGCTGGTTGGCTGCTCCGAACCTTCCGCTGAGGATTCCACCGAGAACGGGTCCACGGCCGCGGCCGATGGCGGCGAGACCACGATCACCGTGTACACCTCCGAGCCGGAAGAGAAGGTGGACGAGATCAACCAGGCCTTTGAGAAGGCCAACCCGGACGTGAACGTGGAGGTCTACCGCGCTGGCACCGGCGACCTCACCGCGCGCCTTGAGGCGGAGAAGACCGCGGGCAGCATCGAGGCCGACATCTTCTGGGCCGCCGACGCGCCGACCTTTGAGACGTACAAGGAGGCGGGCGACCTGGCTGAGCTGAAGGACGTGGACACCTCCAAGGTGATCGAGGAGGCGCAGGACGCCGACAACATGTACGTGGGTACCCGCATCATCCCGACGGTGATTGCCTACAACACCGGCGTGTACGACCAGGGCAACGCGCCCGCCTCCTGGCAGGCGCTGACCGACCCGGAGTATCAGGGCAAGATCGTCATGCCGGACCCATCCGTGTCTGGCGCCGCCGCGTACAACGCGACCGTGTGGAAGGGCAACGAGGCGCTGGGCGACGAGTGGATCACCAAGCTGGGCGCAAACCAGCCGATGATTGCCAAGTCCAACGGCCCGACCTCGCAGGAGATCGCGGGCGGCGGCCACCCGGTGGGCGTTGTGGTGGACTACCTGGTGCGCGACCTGGCGGATGCGGGGTCCCCGATCGCGACGTCCTACCCGGAGGAGGGTGCGCCGTTTATCACCGAGCCCATCGCCGTGTTCAAGGACTCCGATGCGCAAGACGCTGCGCAGCGCTACATCAACTTCGTGCTCTCTGAGGAGGGCCAGAAGCTGGCGGTGGAGCAGAACTACCTGCCGGTGATTGATTCGGTGGGCACACCTGGCGACGCACCGAGCCTCAAGGACATCCCGCTGATGGAGGCCGACCTCGAGTCGGTGACCAACGACCGCGAGGACGCGGTCTCGTTCTTCCAGAACGCGGTGAAGTAGCCCGACTATTACCGTGCCCACTACCACCTCTCGCCGTATCACCGGCGTCGGCCTCGCGCGCCTCGGCGTGTGGCTGGTCGTCGCCGCGCTGTTTCTCACCCCGCTCGCGCTCGTCGTGTCGCTCGCGCTCGGCGGTAACCAGATTCCGCTCCTGCTGGAGCAAGGCCTTGGAAAGGCGACGCTGAACTCGGCGGTGACCACGTTGGCGTCGTCAGCCTTTGCGGTGCTTCTCGGCGGGGCAGTGGCGCTGCTGCTCGAGCGAACGGACGTGTACGGCAAAGGCGCGCTGCGGATCCTGCTGTTGTCGCCGCTGCTCGTCCCGCCGTTTGTTGGTGCGATTTCTTGGCTGCAGCTGTTTGGCAACAACCAGGGCCTCAACGCTGTGTTCGGCCGCGAGATCTGGAACCTCTACGGAGCGGACGGCGTGATCTTCCTCATGACGCTGCACTCCTACCCGCTGGTGTACGTCATCGTCGCGGCGGCGCTGCGCTCCATCCCCGCCGACTTGGAGCTCGCCGCGCGGATCAGTGGCGCCGGCAACGCCCGCGTGCTGCGGACGGTCACGCTGCCGCTGCTCGGCCCCGCGTTCCTCAGCGCGTTTACGCTGACCGCGGTGTCGAACCTGGCCGACTTTGGAATCCCGTCGATCTTGGGCTCGCCTGTCCGCTTCGAAACGCTGGCCACCATGGTCTACCGCATGATGGAGTCAGGCATCGTGGCCAACCCGCTGCAGGTGGTCTCCACCATCGGCACGGTGCTGCTTGTCCTCGGGATCGTGGCGGTGGTCGCGGACTACGTCGTCTCCGCCCGGGCCGCGAACACCACCCACACTGGCGCGTCGATGCCGCTGCCGCTGGGGAAGTCGCGGGCGGCGGTGTCCGTCGTCGCCTGGATCGTCGCGCTGGCGCTCACCCTCGGGCCGCTCATCGGCCTGACGTACCGCGCGCTGCTTCCCGCACCGGGCGTGCCATTTACGCTGGAAAACATCTCGCTGTCGAACTTCCAGTCCACCCTGGAGAACCCGCGTGTCATCGAGGGCTTCACCAATTCGGTCACCCTCGCGCTAGGTGCTGCGCTGCTGTGCGGCCTGCTTGGTTGGGCAGTCGGGTTGTTGGTCACCCGCACACGGGCGCGCTCGAACACCGCCCTGACGCTGATCGTGCTGCTCCCGACGGCGCTGCCCGGGCTGATCATCGGCGTCGGATGGGTCATCTACGGCCGCTACACCGACCTGTACAACACCCGGTGGGTGATCCTCCTGGCGTACGTGTGCGCGTTCACCGCGCTCGTGCTGCAGGCAGTGCGTGCCCCGCTGGCGTCCATGCCAGCCGCGGTGGAGGAGGCGGCGCGCATCTCCGGTGCTGGCCGGCTCCGCGCCATGCTTGATACGACCGGCCGCATGGCCATCCCCGCGGTCGTCTCCGGCGCGGTGCTGGTTGCGGTCACCGCGGTGCGGGAACTCACCGTCTCCATTCTGCTCATCGCGCCCGGCACGACCACGATCGGTGTGCAGCTGTTTAACCTGCAGCAATCCGGCAACTACAACCAGGCGTCCGCGTTGGCGCTCATGTTCGCCGTCATTGGCATCGTCGCGCTCGCCCTGACCATCCGCAACCCAGAAAGGAGCGCCAAGTGAGCGAAATCCAGCTTGAGCACTTGACAGTGGCGTTTCCCGACGGCACCGTCGGCCTCAACAACCTCGACGCGACCGTGCAGAGCGGCGAGTTCCTCGCGCTCGTCGGCCCCTCCGGCTCGGGGAAGACGACGCTGCTGCGCACCCTCGCCGGCTTCCTCAGCCCCACCTCCGGCACGATCCGCATCGGTGGCCGCGACGTGTCCGCCGTGCCGCCGGAGCACCGCAACATGGGCATGGTCTTCCAGCAGCACGCGGTCTGGCCGCACATGACGGTGGAGGCCAACGTGGCCTACCCCCTCAAGCAGGCCAAGGTGCCCGCGTCGCAGCGCCGCAGCAGGGTCGAAGAGGTGCTCGAGCTCGTCGGCCTGGCGGGGTACGGCGCGCGCAAACCGGACTCGCTGTCGGGCGGCCAGCGCCAGCGCGTCGCCCTCGCCCGTGCCATCGTCGCGCGACCGAGCGTTTTGCTTCTCGACGAAGCCCTGTCCGCCCTCGACGAACCCCTCCGCGACGGCCTGCGGCGCGAGCTCGTGGCGCTGACACGCACGCACAACCTCACCACCGTCCACGTCACCCACGACCGGAAGGAAGCGCTGGCGATCGCCGACCGCATCGCGGTCCTTCGCGACGGCGTCATCGAACAGATCGCTGCCCCGGCGGACCTGCTCGCGCGGCCGGCGTCGGCGTGGGTGGCGTCGTTTATGGGCGACGCCACCGTGCTGCCAGGGCGGATCAATGGGGGACGGGTGGTCGTCGATAGCCTTCCCGAGCTGTCCTGGCCCGCCGAGCTCTCGGGCACCGCCGCGGCGGACGGCACCGAAGTCGAGGTGGCGGTCCGGCCATCCATGGTCCACCTCGACGGCGCCGGGCACGACGGCGCGACAGCGACGGCGATGACGATGATCGTGACATCCGCGCTCTACGAGCGCGACGGCTACTCGGTCTCGCTGCGCGCGGGTGACCACGAGTTCCGCGCCTTCGCCCCCGGCAGCGCACGCCCGGAGATCGACACCGCCGCAGTGGTCCGCATCGACCCACCACTGGTCTTCGCGTCAACGCCAAAGGAGCAGGAGTGAGCCAGCGCGGCAGCGTCGCCGAGGTATTCGGCGTCTTCCTCAAACTCGGCTGCACCTCCTTCGGCGGCCCGTGGCGCACCTCGGTTACTTCCGCGACGAGTTTGTCGAGCGCCGGAAGTGGCTCACGGATCCCGAGTACGCCGATCTCGTCGCGCTCTGCCAGTTCCTCCCCGGTCCCGCCTCCAGCCAGGTCGGCATGGCGCTCGGCCTCCGCCGGGCCGGGTACCTGGGCATGGCGGCGGCGTGGGCGGCCTTCACGTTGCCGTCGGCAATCGCCCTGGTGTGCTTCGCCCTGGGGCTCGCCACGCTTGACGACGCCACCCACACCGGCTGGCTCACCGGGATGAAAGCCGCCGCCGTGGCCGTGGTTGCGCACGCGGTGATTGGGATGGCGGGTTCGCTGGTGACAGACGCGTCGCGCGCGCTGATTGCGGTGTCCGCGATGGTGCTGGTCTTACTCGTGCCGAGCCCCTGGGTCCAGGTGGCCGCGATCCTCGTCGGCGCGGCGGCCGGGTTCGGTTTGCTGCGCGGGGACGGCGGCACGGCCGATGCTGCGTCGCGCGACCGCGCCGTGTACCAGCAGTCCAAAGGCGTGGGCGTGACGTGCCTGGCGCTGTTCGCCGGGCTGCTGGTCGCGCTGCCGTTGATTGCTCGAGGCGGCGACGTCGGCCTCGGCATCGTGGATACCTTCTACCGCGCTGGCGCCCTCGTCTTCGGCGGCGGGCACGTGGTGCTGCCGCTGCTGGAACAGGCCGTGGTGCCGAACGGGCTCGTGGGCGAGGACGTCTTCCTCGCCGGCTACGGTGCCGCGCAGGCGGTGCCCGGGCCGCTGTTCACGTTTGCCTCGTTCCTCGGCGCGAGCGCACACGGCATCCACTGGGCGCTGGGTGCTGTCCTGGCCACGGTGGCGATCTTTTTGCCCGCTGCGCTCCTCGTGGCGGGGGCGATGCCGTTTTGGGACCAGCTGCGTGCCCACCCGGCAAGCCGCAGCGTGCTCGCCGGCGCGAACGCCGCGGTAGTGGGAATCCTGGCGGCGGCGCTGTACACGCCGGTGTTTACTTCGGGGATCGGAGGGCCCGCGACGATGGCGCTCGCCGCGGTCGCCTTCGTTGCGTTGCGGTCGTGGAAGACCCCCGCGTGGGCCGTTGTGATCGGCGCGGCGCTAGTCGGGTTTATCGCCTTGTGATCCGCGCGAGAACCTGGTCATGAGCTGGCGATTTGCTAAGTGGTAGGGTCTGCCTTTATTGTTTACAAAGTCGCAAGGACAGCGAACGAGCCCCGTTCGTCTAGTGGCCTAGGACGTCGCCCTCTCACGGCGGTAACACGGGTTCAAATCCCGTACGGGGTACAACGTAGCCGGACCGGTTTTCACCACAGCGTGGAAGCCGGTCCGGCTTTTGTGGGTTAAGGGTCAAAATGTGTGTCTGGCTCGGCGTGTCGCGGGGGTTAGATTTGGGTTAAGCGACAAAATGTGTGCTTTTCTCGGCGTGTCGACTTAAGCGACAAAATGTGTGCTTTTTTGGGGGTGGGATGGGTGGTTTTTGGGTGTGTTGTGCTGGGGTTATGTTCGTCCTGCCCAGC
>NZ_VNKN01000016.1:0-61723 GCF_007786415.1 Corynebacterium sp. NML180780
TGGGCGACGCTGTCACGGTACCAGGCGCGTAACGTGTGGTGGGACACGCCAAGGAGCTCTCCGACTTCCTCGTACGCGCGTTGCCGTGAGCAGGACTCCAGACGGACCATCTCTAGGACTTGATGGATCGCCTTCTCCTTGAATTCGGCGGAATACTTTCTGGGCATAGTGCCAATCCTTCCTTAGCAGAGGTAGGAACTAAACCCAGGACGCTTCAGTCGGCGTTTTTGGAGTCAGCGATCAGCTGCGCTGTTTTGAAGCTGGTGATGGTCTTGCCAGAGCCGGTGGTGTGCCAAATGTAGCCGCCCCTGTTACCACTGCCCCACTCGTGGCTTTCCACGCGGTCAGCGATCCGGTGTGCTGCAAAGTACTGGTAGGAGCGCATGACCATAAGCACGCCGGCTGCGCGGTCTGTCACCGTGTAGAAGCCGATAAGCCGGTGCGCCATCGGGATAGACAGCAGCGAGGTCACAACCGTTGGCCAATCGTTGATCGGCTCGTTATTGAAATCAGCCCAGTTGAAGAAAAAATCGGGGTTGAACTTGCCCCCAGGACCAGGATTAGCGAAGTACAGCGTCTCACTCGGCGTCATGCCGACAAAGATCTGCACCAGCGAGAACAAACCAGTAAAGACGCCCTCATGCGCGTATTTAATGATCTGGTTCGTGGCCTGCGAAACAGGAACACCAGAGCGCTTGAGTTCGAGGTGGATCACAGGCATGCCGTTGATGAGCAGCATGAGATCACCCCTGCGCTCAGGCATGAGCTTGTGCGCTGCAGTGGAGAACTTCGGCTGTCGTGCGATCTGATAATAGGACTGGCCACCGGCGATCTCGCGGCGGTCGTAGATTTTCAGACTTACCTCTTTGCCGAGGTTGTGCGCCTCAGGAGCATCGCGGGTAATAGCCACGCTGCGCCCGTTGATGAACTCGTTGAGTTGCAGCGGCGTGCGCAGCTCCGTGATCTGCTCGATGATCTGATCCATCTCTGAGGATGTCAGGGGCACATCACCGATCCGGTCCTGGTCGCGGTTGTTGTTGTAAAGGATCTGCGCCCAGTTGTCGATGAGCTGGCGCTCAGTGGGACGGTCAAGCACCTCATCCCAGCCGTGACGGCGCAGCATGGCGACAACGTCGTCCTCGAAGAGGGCTTCGTCTGTGTACGTCAGTGGAGTAGTCATGGTGAGCGCTCCTTATACGAACATGCGCTGCAGCAGCGCAGTCTTCGCTTGGGTGAGTTGTGTGATGTAGCGGTGCTCAGCTGCAATAAGCGCATCGAGGTTGGTAAACACCTCGCCGATAGCACGCTGTTCTTCGAGGGTTGGCACTTGGATGCTAAGGGACAAGACATTCTCCTTCGTCAGTCCCTTAATAGACGTTCCTTGCGTTTGCGATGACATTTCCTCAAGCTCGGATTGGAGAAGCACACCCAAGAAAGTCAGGTCCCCCTGCAAACCGCTTAGATTCAAAAAATCTTGGCTTGCGCAGTAGTCCTCGTTCATAATGGCGACTTTTCCTACCCCTACTCGGGTCACAATGGCGATAGACCCACCCTTCACCAGAGAAGTCGCGGAAGAAGCAAGACCACGGCTGGAAATGAAATGTTTCGGAGTACAGCCAAAAACGGTGTGCTCTTTAACATCTGAGCTTTGAATCCAAGGTATAGATCCATTCCAGTGTTCATCTACGGTGCGCGATGGTGTTCCACCACCGATTGCTCTAGTGGCGATGTGTTTGACCTCGGTCGTTTCCCACGCCCCGCTGAACCCGCCGAGTCGCAGCTCCGGTTCATTGGCACCGTCTTGCGGGAACATACGCTGCAGCAGTGCTGTCTTGGTCTGCTGCAGGTTCGCGCGCTTGGCGCGGTGCTGCTCGATAAGCGCGTCGAGGTCAGTGAAGAGTCCACCAATGGCTTGCTGTTCTTCGAGGGAGGGCACGTGGATGTTAAGAGACACAACGTCTTCCTTCGTCACCCCCTTAATAGACGTTCCTTGAGTTTGCGATGAAATACTCTCAAGTTCACGTTTAAGGAGCACTCCCAAAAGGTCAGGTCGCCTTGCACATCACTGAGGTTCAAGAAATCCTGGCTTGAGCAGTAGTCCTCGGTCATAATGGCAACTTTTCCTACGGCTACTCGGGTGACGACGGCAAGAGCTTCCCCCTTCACCAAAGAAGTCGCGGAAGAAGCAAGGCCACGGCTCGATACAAAATGTTTCGGCGTACAGCCGAACACACTGTGCTCTTTAACGTCCGAGCTTTGAATCCAGGGGGTACCCCCGTCCCAGTAACCAGGTACGGCGCGGGAAGGCGTGCCACCACCTATTGCTCTAGCAGCGATGCACCCAACCTGGGTCGCTCCCCACTCGTCATCGAACCCAGCGAACCGCAGTGTTGGCGTGTTGTTCTTAGCCACGCAGACCACCGCCCAGCATCTGCTTCAACGCCTCCACAGCCTGCATGTCTGTATCCGAGCCGGTGAGCCGGTCCAGGGACGTTAGCAGGCTGCGCTCGGTAGTAGCAATCTGCGTATCCAACTCAGTTAGCGGCGTGGCGTACTTATCCTGTAAGTGCTGCACCTGGTCAGTGAGTCCACGCAGCGCCAACGTCGGTAGTAGTCCAAGCTGCACCATGAGCGCTGCGCCCCACTTGGCCGAGAGCACTTCGACGATCTGATTGTCAGTGAGGTTCTCAACAGTCTCGTGAGTCTTGGTCTCAAGCTCTTCGTTGGCCTTCTTGAGCTGCGACTTCACCTTAGTCAGGTGGTCAAGCAGCTGCTTTGCTTCGATCTGGATAGCCTCGATACTTCCCTCGGACCACTGCTCGCCCTTCGGAAGGGCTGGAAGAGCCTTGACCGCCTTATTGAGATCAGCCTTGCGGAAGCCAGTTTCGTTGGCGTTAAGCACATCCGCCAGATCAGTCTTGTCTTCTTCACTTAAGCCCTCGACAAGGGCTGTCAGCTCAGCGTCAACGCTGTCGCGCTTATCGGTGAGGTCACCTACCTGGTCGCGTAGCTCAGGCAGGTACAGGTCGCGGATGACTTCAAAGGTCGCAACACGGCCTTCCCAACCGGTCTGGACATAGACCTTCTTCTTGTCCTTGGTCTTCCACTCCATGACAGGGTCAAAGACACGCATTGCCTCCCAGCCCTCGGTCTGCAGGATCGTCAGGTCATTGGCAATGGTGAGCCACCGCTCATGCAGCAGCTGGTAGCCTTGGTATTCATTGACCAGCGGCACCGGGGCCAGACGCGCGAACAGATCAGCCTTGATCGCATCTTCGGCGGTGTTGACTGGGACAGCCATCGCGTTGTCGATAAGGTCTGTTTCCAGAGACTCCGAGAACCCATCTAGAGCCGCGTTCATCGTGTCTGCCAGTGCTCCGGCAGAGTCGTGTTCAAGGATAGCCTCGCGAATATCGGTGGTGCGGATGGTCGCATAACCGTTGACACCTTCCTCAAACAGCTTCTCACGCAGGCCCGGCAGCACACCCCAGTACTCAGCGAGACCGTCGATCTCGCTGATGGGGATACCGCCGTTGACAGTGGCGAAGAAGTCCACAGACTCCGGGGGCAGCGTTGCAGAGACGTAGCGCGGGATATTGAGGTTGTAGTCGTTGTCCCGGATCTCATCACGAGACACGACACGTGCGAAGTGCTCTACGTCGCGGCGTACATGGACAGTATCGACGATGCGCTCTATGTCACGGGCGCGTAGCAGGTTGTTCTTGCCATCCTTAATAAAGCCCTGAGATGCGTCGATAAACAGCACGTCATCATGACTGCGCTGTTTCTTGAGCACCATGATGATGGTCGGAATGCTGGTGCCGTAGAAAATCGAACTCGGCAGGCCAATGATGGTGTCAATGTTATTGGCCTCGATAAGGCGGGCGCGAATGGTTTCTTCCGCGCCGCCACGGAAGAGCACACCGTGCGGCAGAACAATGGTCATAATGCCGTCAGGCTTGATGTGGAACAGCTCATGGAGCAAGAATGCGTAATCAGCCTTGTTCTGCGGTGCCAGACCATACTGCGTAAAGCGTGGATCTGCGCCCATGCCCTCAGGCTTCCAACTCTGCGAATACGGAGGGTTCGACACAACAGCATCGACAAACAGCGGATCGTAGGTGTTTTCCGGGTCAGCCTCGTCGAACATTGGCCAGTCGTGTTCCAAGCTGTCTCCGTTGCGCGCGACGATGTTGTCTGCCTTGACACCCCGCATGACCAAGTTCATACGCGTGAGGTTAAAGGTGTTGTCCTTGAGTTCTTGAGCGTAATACTTGATTGCATCTGGATCGCCCATATGACGTGCGACAGCCTGGCCGATATTCAGCAGCAGTGAGCCAGAACCAGAGGTCGGGTCGTAGATGGTGATCGTGTCACGGCCCTGGGTGTGTGCTGCAACGATGCGACTCATCACCTCAGAGACCTCGTGCGGGGTGTAGAACTCACCGGCCTTTTTGCCCGAGTTAGCCGCAAACTTCGAGATCAAGTACTCGTAGATAAACCCAAGCACGTCATAGCCCTGAGCACCGCCAGTCGGGATGTCGTCAATAAGGTCCAGTAGGTCCTTAATCGCCTTAGTCTGCGATGTGGCGTTGCTACCCAGCTTCGACAGGCCTGTTTCCAGTGTGCGGAAGATGTCTTTGAACACGTGGGCACGGCTCGGCAGGAGAAGGCGGTCAAAAGCCGCAAGCGCATCACGGACATCAGCGACGTTGAAGTCACTGCCAGCAGCGCGCCACGTCGAGTGGAGGTTACTGTAAGAGATGAAATAGCCCAGACGGTTCTGTACGAACTCGACTGTCTCGGGGTCATCTTCGACGAGCACCTCGGCAAGCTCATCGGGTTCCACATCGTTGGCGTACATGAGCTGCTCAACCTGATCGGAGAGGAACTTATAGAAGATGAAGCCGAGAATGTAGTCCTTGTATTCCTGCGCCTCAATCTTGGAGCGCATGGTGTTCGCGGATTCCCAAATGCGCGATGCGAGTTGTCGTTTATCCATGGTGAATTACCTATTGGGCCCGACCCCCGGTACTCACGAGCGGATTTCCATCGTCACCGGCCCGCGTGGCATCGGAAGAACCGTCCTGCTCAACGAGTTCGAAGAAGCAGCACGACAACAATCTCGGCTCGTCATTTCAGAAACCACGACCGAACATTTCAATGAACGCATCCGCGATACTCTTATCCGGAAAATTCGAGAGGTAACCCCTGACAGCACACGCCTGAGCTTCGACTCAATTTCCGACCAAGCTCCGCCTCAGTCACTTCGCTCAGTGTTAGAGGAGTGCTTCTCCCTACTTGAGACGATTGACCAGAAAATGGGTAAACCACCAACTGGCATCCTCATTACTCTGGATGAGCTGCACTATGCGCACGTGCGCGACATCATCGAGTTCGGCACGACCATGCATCACATGATCCGCGAAGACCGCGAAATTGCCGTCGCGATGGCGGGCATCCCCGGCGCGGTGAAACCCTGTCACTTTTCTCCGACGCGCGAATCGTATCGAGATGGGGCTCGTGCCGCTGGACAGCGTCGCCAATGCGCTCAAGGCCCCCGCCCTCGAGGTGGGAATCGAATGGACCCCGGAGGCACTCGAACTCGGCACCGAGGCGACCGGGGGTTATCCGTTTATGATCCAACTCGTCGGGCAGCACGCGTTCCGCAACACAAGTGGCGGAATTATCGACGAATCCGCGGTACGTGCTGGTATTGAGACAGCGCGACGCAAACTCGGCGAGCTGGTTCATGAACCGTCGCTTGCTGATCTTTCAGATGTGGACCGCACATTCCTCACCGCCATGTCGAAAGACGATGGGCCGTCGCGGATGGCCGACATCGCCGAGCGGATGGGCGTTGATACGCAATACGCGGGCACGTATAGGAGGCGCCTCATTGACGCCGAGATGATCCGCCCAGCCGGCCGCGGTTTCGTGGATTACGAGCTGCCCTACATCCGGGAGTACCTCCGCGCGCATCCAGCGTCCGACGCAATGGAGCAGCTATCCTTTCCATCAGAAAACTACGACGCGTGATACAGACCATTAGACTGTCCGCATGACGATTCTGCACTCCGTTGATTTTGGCCCCCGCGACGCGCACCCGGTGGTGTTTCTCGGCTCCATCGCCTCCACCACCGACATGTGGCTGCCGCAGCTTGACTCACTGGCCAAAGACTTCCGCGTCATCGCCCTCGACCACCCCGGCCACGGGCTCTCCCCCGACCCGCAGGCCATGCCCGGCGAGACCACGATCAATGATCTGGCCAACAACGTCCTCGACACCCTCGACGCTCTCGGCGTGGACGAGTTCGACGTGGTCGGCCTTTCGCTCGGCGGCGCGATCGCGCAGTACCTCGCCGCCACCAGCGGCCGCGTGACCAAGGCAGTCTTCATGTGCACCGCCGCCAATTTCGGTGGCCCCGACACGTGGGCCCCGCGCGCCGAGGAAACACGCGCGGAGGGCATCGCGCCCCGGGTGCAGAGTGCCATCGAACTGTGGGTCACGCCCGAGTTTCGCCAGGAACGCCCGGCGCTTACTTACGCTCTCACCCGCATGATCGACTCCACCCGCGGTGAGGGATACGCCGTCGGCGCCGATGCGCTCGCAGGCTGGGACTACACAGAAGAACTGCGAAACATTACGGTGCCGGTCCTCACCATCTCCGGGGCCGTGGACCCCTCCACCCCTCCCGAGGTCGTCCACGCGATCGGGAAAATGGTCGGCGGCGAGTCGCAGTCCGTCACGCTCAGCGGCGGTGGGCACGTACCCACCGTCGAGGTGCCCGACGAGGTCACCCGCGCGATCCGCACCTTTATTACTGAGTAGACCAATGTAGGTCAATCCCCCGAAACACAGCTGCCACTAGTTGGTGTGGCGGCTGGCGGCCGCGATGGCCTGGAGAACAGTATTCGTCTCGTAGGTCAGGAAACGCTTCCAGAACTTCATTGCAATTCTCCTTTCTGTTTGCCTGTGGTTAACTTCGCGTTAACTTTAGGCAGTTTAGTTGGTTCGCGTCAAGTATTGACATGGATCAACTATCTAAGAATGCAAGAAACGCCCCGCTGTCCACGGACAATGTGGGCAGCGGGGCGCCAAGAAGCGAGGGGCGCGGCTACACGGCAACCTCGAACGGCGCCTCAGTGGCCTCGCGGACGGAATCAACTGTCTCGCCCGGGGCGACCTCGACGAGGGTCAGGCCGTTCTTCGGGTCAACCTTGAACACGGCGAGGTTGGTAATGATGAGGTCGACGCACTTCGCGCCGGTGAGCGGGAGGCGGCACTCCTCGAGCACCTTGGACGCACCCTTCTTGGTGGTGTGTTCCATGAGCAGGATGATCTCCTTCGCGCCGTGCACCAGGTCCATCGCGCCGCCCATCCCCTTGACCATCTTGCCCGGGATCATCCAGTTGGCCAGGTCGCCATACTGGGAGACCTCCATCGCGCCAAGGACCGCCACATCAATCGCGCGGGAGCGGATCATGCCGAAGGAGTCTGAGGAGGAGAAGAAGGAGCCGCCCGGCGCGACCGTAATGGTCTCCTTACCGGCGTTGATCAGCTCCGGGTCCACCTCGCCGTCCTGCGGGTACGCGCCCACGCCCAGGATGCCGTTCTCGGAGTGCAGGACCACCTCGAGCCCCTCGGGCAGGTAGCCCGGGATCAGCGTGGGCATGCCGATCCCAAGGTTGACGTACTGGCCGTCGCGCAGCTCCTTCGCCGCGCGCGCCGCCATTTCTTCGCGGTTCCAGCTCATTTACTTGCTCACCGTCCTAAACTCGATACCTGTTTCCTGCGGGCCGACCTCCACCACGCGGTCGACGTAGATGCCGGGCAGGTCCACATCCGCCGGCTCAATCGTGTCCACAACGTGCTCCGCCTGGACGATGGTGACCTTGCCGCAGGCGGCAACGTCGGGGTTAAAGTTGCGGGCCGTCTTATTGAAGACGAGGTTGCCGTAGCGGTCCGCGGTGTGCGCATGAACGAAGGCGAAGTCAGGGGTCAGCGCCTCCTCCAGCACGTACTGCTCGCCGCCGAACTCGCGGATCTCCTTCGGCGTGGAGTACTCGGCGATGGTGCCGTCCGGGTTGTAGCGCACCGGGATCTCGCCGTTGGCCAGCGGGGTACCCACCCCGGCCTTGGTGTAAAACGCAGGCACGCCCGCACCGCCGGCGCGCATGCGCTCAGCGAGCGTGCCCTGCGGGGTGAACTCGACGGTGAGCTCGCCCTCGAGGTACTGGCGCGCGTACTCCTTATTGGTGCCCAGGTAGGAGCCGATGGAGCGGGCGATCTTGCCGTCCTGCAGGAGGAGGCCCAGACCGAAGCCGTCGGTACCCAGGTTGTTCGAGATGATGGTCAATTCGCTCGCACCCTGCTTGCGCAGCGCGTCAATGAGCCGGGCAGGGATGCCGACGAGGCCAAAACCGCCAACGGCGATCGAGGCGCCGTCACCGATGTCGGCGACCGCCTCGTCGATGTTTGTCACAACTTTGTTCAGCATGGCTCCACCCTAGCGGGCGTTCGACTCCTGCACAAGGGTTCACAAAGCGAACGGTTTTGCGCTATCGTGGGGCGTGGCGCACATTAGAGTACGTAATGTGGCCGGCAACATGGCGTCGAAAAGCGCCCTTGACCTGTGCAAAGGAGATACGATGCAAGTCCAAACCGTACAGTCGCTGATCCGCGGCCTTGCGGTCATCCGCGCCTTCGACGCCGAGCACCCCCGCCGCAGCCTCGCACAGGTGGCCGATGCGACGGGGCTGGCGCGCGCAACCACGCGCCGGTTCCTGCACACGCTTATCGCCGAGGGCTACGCCGCCACCGACGGCGCCGAGTTCTGGCTCACACCGAAGATGCTCGAGCTGGGCTACGCGTACCTGTCCAGCCTGGGGCTGCCCACCATCGCGCAGCCACACCTCGAGGCGCTGTCGCGCACGCTCAACGAGTCCTGCTCGCTCTCCGTGCTCGACGGCACCGACGTGGTCTACGTCGCGCGCTCCGCGGCCCACCGCATCATGAGTGTGAACATCACCATCGGCACCCGCTTCCCGGCGCACGCCACCTCGATGGGCCGCGTCATGATGGCCGGGCTTGACGACGCCACCGTGGACCACTTCCTCGCCGGCCCGCTCGAAGCCATCACGCCATCCACCATCACGGACCCGGACACGCTGCGCGCCGCCCTGCGCAACATCCGCGACGCCGGGTGGTGCGTCGTTGACCAGGAGCTCGAGGCGGGGCTGCGCTCCATCGCCGCCCCGGTGCGCGACGCCACCGGCGCCACCGTCGCCGCCGTGAACGTCTCCACCCACGTGGCCGCCCACCCATACGAGGAGCTCGTGGACTCCCTCCTGCCCAAGCTTGTGGACACCGCGGACGCCATCACCCGCGACCTCGTGGCCACGCACGCCAACGCTTAACCCGAAAGGACCCCTCATGAACCAGCCCGAAATTGTCATCTGCCACCCCAAGCGCACCGCCGTGGGCCGCTACGGCGGCGCCTTCGTCGGCGTGCCCGTCCAGGACCTCGCCACCGCCGTGGTCACCGCCGTGATCAAGGAGTCCGGCATCGACGGCTCGCTCATTGACGACATCATTCTCGGCCAGGCCTCCCCCAACGGCGCAGCGCCCGCCCTGGGCCGCGTTGTCGCGCTCGACGCCGAGCTGGGCGTGAACGTGCCCGGCATGCAGCTGGACCGCCGTTGCGGCTCCGGTCTGCAGGCCGTGGCTACCGCCGCAGCGCACATCGCCTCCGGCGCGGCCGACCTGATTATCGCCGGCGGCGCCGAATCCATGTCCAACACCGAGTACACGGTGGACGGCAAGATCCGCTGGGGCGCCAAGGGCGGCACCATGGAGCTCACCGACCGCCTGCAGGAGGGCCGCGAGAAGGCCGGCGGCAAGCACCACCCGATCCCGGGCGGCATGATCGAGACCGCCGAGAACGTCCGCGAGGAGTACTCCATCGCCCGCCAGCGCCAGGACCAGCTGGCCGTCAACTCGCACCAGCGCGCCGCCGCCGCGCAGGAGGCTGGCCACTTCGACGAGGAAATCGTCCCCGTCTCCGTGCCGCAGCGCAAGGGCGACCCGATCATCGTGGACAAGGACGAGCACATCCGCCCGAACGCCTCCATGGAGTCCCTGGCCAAGCTGCGCCCCGTCATGGGCAAGACGCTTGAGCGCGCCACCGTCACCGCCGGCAACGCCTCCGGCCAAAACGACGGCGCGGCTGCCATGATCGTGACCACCCGCGAAAAGGCCGAGGAGCTGGGGCTCACCCCGTCCGTCGTCCTGCGCGGCTGGGCCGTCGCCGGCGTGCCGCCGGAGACCATGTGCATCGGCCCCGTCGACGCCACGAAGAAGCTCTTCGACCGCCTCGAGTTGTCCTTCGACGACATCGACCTCATCGAGCTCAACGAGGCCTTCGCTGCGCAGGCCCTCGCCGTCCTGGATGCCTGGGGCATTTCTGAGGATGACCCGCGCGTCAACCCGGTCGGCTCCGGCATCTCACTCGGCCACCCGGTGGGTGCCACCGGCGCCCGCATGCTAGTCACCGCCGCGCACGAGCTGCAGCGCACCGACGCCTCACGTGCCCTGGTGACTATGTGCATCGGCGGCGGCCAGGGCCTCGCCGCGGTGATTGAGAAGGTGTAGGGCCCGACGCCAGTTGCCACGCCGGGGATCCCCCGGGATACTCGGTGGCATGAAGAAGTCCCACATGGATCTCCTGATCGGCATCGCGCTCATCGTCGTCGCCGGCCTCGCGGTCGCGTTCCTGTCCGGATCGACCGGCGCTTTCATCGCGATCATCGGCGCTGTCGCCGGCGCCGTCTTCATTATCAAGGCCATGCAGGCTAACGACGACGCACCGCACCCACCCGCCGGACAGCCCGACCCGCTCGAGCTGAACAACTCCAGCCCGGCGCAAGAGACCAGCGGCTCGGGACTCGGCGCGGGTCTGGCCGGGGAGTACGACTGGGACGCGCACTACCAGCGCGAATTCGGCCAGCAGGACGGCAAGCCGGACGATACACAGGGCGGCAGCAGCCAGTACCGCTAGGCGCTACTTCTTCGCCTCGCGGTAGACGTCGCGCGGGCTCATCAGCGCGTTGCGACGCCCCGCCACGATGAGCCGGTCCAGGTCCGCGCGCACCGCGTCCACGTCCGCCGGGTTGTACTTGCGCTCGCGGCGAGCGCGCTGCAGCTCCTGGCTCGCTGCGGCGAGCGCGATCTGCTGCATGTCCGCAGCAGCCAGGCGGACCTGCTGGAACTTCTGCTTGCGGTCCTCCGCCGTCTCCGGGTCCTCCTCCTCGTGGCTCTGCGAGAGTTTGTCCAGCCACTGCTGCACGATCTCGAAGGACTCCGGGGCGAGCTCCGGGCCGTGCTTCTGCACCGACCGTCGCGCCGCCGCGTAGGCGCGCTTGTTCAGCTCCGCCTTCGCGCGGTCGCCGGCCGGGTCCGGGCCGGACTCCATGTCCAGCTTGCTCACCAGCCACGGCAGCGACAGGCCGGGCAGCACCATCGTGCACATCAGGACCGTCAGGGCGATGACGTCGAACTCGTGGTGGTACTGCGTGACCCCCAGCGGCACTGACAGCACCAGGGCCAGCGTGACCAGGCCGCGCATGCCGGACCACGCCATGAGCAGGACCTCCTGCATACGCAGCGGCGCGACATTGGTGCGCTTCTGTTTCTGGTTGATCCCGCACAGCACCCACATCCACATCAGGCGGACCAGGAACGCGACGACGGAGAGCGCCACGCCGATGCCCACGGCGTGCCAGAGGACGGTGCCGGCGGCGTCGATAGCATCGCGCACGCTCATGCCGATCAGGCCGAAGGCGACGCCGGTGAACAGCATCTCCACAGTGGACCAGAACGAGGAGCCGGACAGGCGGTCCTCCGCGGTCAGGGGCGCGCGCGAGGACATCTCCACCGCCGCGATGACGATGGCGATCACACCGGAGGCCTCGACCTCCTCGGCGATGATGTAGATGAAGAACGGGAGCACCCAGGTGAACGCGGTGCGGATCACGGAGTCCGGCACGGAGTTCACAAACAGGGCCGCGAGCCTACCGACGATCAGCCCGATGACGACCGCGACCGCCGCCGCGTAGAGGAACTTCAGCAGGCCGTGGCCGAAGTCGATCTGGTTATCCGCCACGAGTGCTGCGACGGCGAGGTTGAAGGTGACGATCGACGCGGCGTCGTTAAACAGCCCCTCCGTTTGCAACGTGCCGGTGATGCGTTTCGGGATGCCGGCGGGCCCGGCCACCGCCTCCACTGCCACCGGGTCCGGCGGCGCGATCGCAGCGGCCAACACCACCGCGGCCGCAAGACTGATACCCGGCATGAGCCACATCGCGGTCGCGGACAGCGCCGCAGTAGTTAGAAACACCAGGATCACCGACATCATGAACACCACGTTGAGCTGCGAGCGGATCATGCCCCAACTGGTGTGGCGAGCCAGCGACCAAAGCAACGGCGGCAAGAAGATCGGCAGGATGATCTCCGCCGGAATAGTCACCACCGGCACGCCGGGGAGGAAGATGGCAAGCGCCACAACGATGGTGAGCAGCGCCGGCCAGGGCAGGCCGGTGCGCTCGCCAACGGCGGCGACGAGCACGGTTGCGAACAGCAGGGCGATGACGGCAATCAGGACTTCCACAGTCCTGATAGTAGTGGGCGCTCGCCGGAGGTGTTCGCGGAACTAGATGGGCTCTAGTGCCCGCGCGCCTGGTTCAGCGCCTCGCCGTCCTCGAAGTAGACCCGAACAGCAATAATTCATACAGCCGGGCTGCTACAGTCGAGTCGGCACCGGTGACGGTACCAAACTCGGAACGGGGCAGTACCGAGTCTTCGGAACACCGGTACCAAAACCCACAGCCGGCACGCCCGTACGCGCTGCTCGCGCACAACAGCTCGACGGAGTTCGGTACTGACGTGGCTGCTGCCCTCGACCGACCGGTCTCGTCAATTGCGACGAAGTCCGTCATCACGGTGAGCGTCAACGACGACCTCGGCCGCATCTCGGCTGTTCTTGCAGACAAGCACCTGAAAAAGGCCCCCGTCGTTGGCATCATCAATCGCTCCGACATCAACCGCTACCTCGTCTCGACGTTTGTCGCTCCCGTCCCGAGTGCATAGACAGGGATTGCCCGTGAGGTAAGGCATGCCTTAAAATTCATCCTTTAGGTTAGGCAGGCCTAACTGGACATTCTTCATTTACCTACGGAAGGTGCAACCTTGGCACTCTTTACCTCTCGCCCCTTCAAGGCAATCGCCGCCACTGTCACCGCGGCATTCATGCTTGCCAGCTGCTCGAGCGAAGCAAGCAGCCCAACAGCCGCTCCCGAAGCTTCCGATGCCAACGGGTCAGACGAGCGCATCGTGGCACTGGGTCTTGGCGACGTCGATACGCTCCTTGCCCTGGGCGAGCAACCAGTCGGTTACGCCACCTGGGAGCAAGAGGGCTCGGGCGATCCCTCCGGACTTGGACCGTGGGCCAAGGACAAGCTCACGGTCAACCCGAACCCAATCCGTGATACCACCACCGAATTCAGCACCGACACTGCGGAAAAGGTGGCGTCGCTCAACCCGACACAAATCATTGCAGTAAACAGCGGTCTCGAGGACGACAAGAAGGCACTGCTCGAGCAGATCGCGCCAACCACCTTCCACTCGGACGAGTACCAGGATTGGCAGGTCCCTTGGGATGCACAGGTCAAGGAGATCTCCAAGGCCGTAGACAAGGAAGACGAAGGCCAAAAGCTTATCGACGACGCCGAGCAGGCATTCGAAGACTTCCGCGAAGCACACCCAGAGCTGCAGGGGAAGACAGCGGTCATCGGCATGCCTTACGACGGGAAGTTCGGCGTGTACACCGCTGGCGACGGCCGCGGCTCCTTCATCGAAAAACTGGGCTTCAAGATCCCGGAGAAGTTCAACGGTGATGGCTCCAGCTTCTTCCTCGACTGGTCGCCCGAGAACTACGCAGATTTCAACGACGTGGACTACCTCTTCGTGTTGGACCACTACGGCGCGATCGATGCGCTGAAGAACGACGAGAACTTCATAGACCTTGACGTCAACAAGCGTGGCGGGCTCTACTGGCTCGACACCGACACGGCCAACGCAATGAGCATGCCCAACCCCCTCACTATCCCGTACGCAATCGAGCAAATCGACGAGCAACTCTAAGCCTCGCGGGGACGCAGCGTCTACCGGGGAACGACCAGTGGGCCACCGCTCACTGGGTCTGACGCCACGACCGCGGGGAGATCAAAAACGCGGCTCAACAAAGACTCCGTGACCACCTCGGCAGGCGCACCGACCGCACGAACCTCGCCGCGCTGCATCACGATCAGCTGATCTGAGTAGCGTGCGGCGAGGTTCAAATCATGCAACACCATGAGCACAGTTCGCCCCTCCTGATCAGCGAGGCGACGTACAAGCGACAAGACCTCGACGGAGTGAGACAAATCGAGGTACGTCGTCGGCTCGTCCAAAAATACAAGCGGAGTGTCCTGCGCTAAGACCATCGCGATCCAGGCGCGCTGGCGCTGTCCGCCAGAAAGCCGTTCGAGTGGACGTTCTGCAAACTCCGCAATATTGGTCAGCTCCATCACTGCATCGACCGCACGCGCATCCTCCGCAGAGGCCTGCCGTAGCCACGACTGATGCGGGTGACGCCCGCGACTGACTAAGTCACGGACCGTGAGTCCCTCGGGTGCGACAGGTGCCTGCGGCAATACTGCAAGCTGTCGCGCAATCTCGCGGCGCTTCAGTTTCGCCGTGTCCACGCCGTTGATCGTTACCGTGCCACCATCGCGCGCAATAAGCCCAGCGGTAGCTCGCAACAGCGTTGACTTGCCGCAACCGTTCGGGCCGATGATCGTGGTGACGCCGCCTTGAGGCACGTCGAGATCAATGCCATCAACGATGACGGTAGCGCCATAACTCACCTTGAGATTTCGAACTTGAAGCATCATACGGACACCTTTCGTGTTGCACGTAGCAGCGTGTAGAGCAGCGCTATGCCACCAATCGCAGTTGTAGCTATACCTACCGGCAGGTTCCCGGGCACCAGGGTGCGCACTGCTAAGTCAGCGCCGGACACGATCGCCGCACCGGCGAGCATCGCGGTGCCTAAAGTTGGCGTTGCTGCGTGTGTGATCTTGCGTCCGATCTGTGGCGCGACAAACGCCACGAAGGCTATCGGCCCGGACGCCGCGACGGCCGTCGATGCCAGCACGACAGCCATGAGCATGAGGATGAGTTGCATTTTCCGGAGCTCCACCCCGAGGCCAGCAGCCGTATCCTCCCCGAGCGAGAGCGCCTGAAGATTGAAGGCTGCCCACCGCAAGAACGGAACGACGACTGCCAGCGCAATAAGTACGGCGAGTGCATCGCGCCAGTTCGAAGACCCCACCGAACCGGTGATCCACGCCTGCGCTTTGCCCACATCGCGATAGTCGGCGCGAACGAGCAGGAACGAGGTATATGCCATCACCAGCGCATTGATGATGATCCCGGCGAAGACAAGCTGGAAAGACCCGAGACCCGCGCCACGGCTCAGCCACCAGATTGCCGCAGACACTGCCAATCCACCGAGGAATGCACTGAGCGGGACCCCCAGAAGATGCAGCAGCATTCCGGAGCTTCCACCAGCAAGTAACGCAGTCAACGCGAAAGCGGAGGCACCCGAGGTGACGCCCAGAATGTCTGGGCTCGCCAATGGATTCCTCGTGATGGTCTGGAAGATCGCCCCCGCAAAACCCAGCGCAGCTCCTACTCCCAAAGCTGTCACTACCCGCGGCAGACGCCACTCAATAATCACCGTACGAGCCAATTCCGTGGTTTGGCCCATGAGCGCAGAAACAATATCCCGGACCGTAAGCTCGAAGTCTCCGACCATGACACCCCCAAGGGCCGCGGCGAGAGCCAACACCGTAAGGACACCATTCGTCACGAAAACCCGCATCACAGTTTCGCCCCTTTACGCAAGAGGTACAGGGCGAACGGGGCGCCAACAAAGGCGAGCGTGATACCCACCTGCAATTCGCCGGGCCGTGCGATGACGCGGCCAATGACGTCGGCAAGCAAGAGTAGCGAGGCCCCAGCCAGCGCGGAGCAGGGCAGCACCCAGCGGTAATCGGGCCCGGTGAAGGCGCGCACAAGGTGCGGAACAACCAGGCCAACGAACCCGATTGGGCCCGCCCCAGCCACCGCGGCGCCAGTAAGCAATGCAACCAGGACGATGCCCACGGCACGCGCGATGGGGACGCTCACCCCAAGTCCACTTGCCACGTCGTCTCCCAAGTTCAAGAGGTTCACCCGATTGGCCGTGGCAAAGGCCCCCACAAGCCCGAGGAGAATCACCGGGGCGAGCACCGCAACCACCTGCATGTCGCGCCCAGCGATAGCACCCGCTGTCCAAAACCGCATCTCGTTGAGGCTTTGCGTATTCGTCAGCACGATGCCACTGGTAAGCGCACTACAGACCGCGCCCAGCGCAGAACCACCGAGCACGACCATGATTGGGGTAGATCCCAGGCTCCTCATACTAAGCGCGAACACGAGCGCCACCGCGAGTATTGCGCCGAGGAAGCCCACCCCAACAGTGCCCAACACCGTCATGGAGCCGTGAAAGGAAATAACTGCCGCCACTGCGAGCGCCGCACCTGGCCCTACGCCCAGCAGGTTTGTGTCTGCGAGAGGGTTTCGGGTGTGGCCCTGCAGCAGCGCCCCCGCTGTACCTAGCGCTGCCCCTACCAACAGGCCGAGCAGGGTGCGCGGAACTCGAAGTTGTGCGATGATCTTCGCCTCGTCGCTGGCCGCCTCGAGTTGTTCGGCGCCTCCCGAGAACGCCAGCGTGATTCCGTCGCGAACCGCGCTCACCGTTGCCGCGAACCCCATTTCGCGCGCCCCGAACAGAAGCGACACTAATGCTGCGCACACGGTGAAAGCCGCAAGGAAAGCGACAAGCCCTACACGTTTATCCACGTTGTAACCCCGTTATCGCCAGTACCCCATAAACGACACGTGGTGGCGAGGCACACCTGCCTCTTTCACCAGGAGCCGCCGCATCGCCGTCACAGCCGTGTTCTTCCCTGCGATCCAGTAGTAGGTATGCCCTGCAGTACCCGAAGCGGGGGCGATAGATTCACCGCCGCTGGAGTACGTGGGTGTCTCCCAGACCATGTCGAGGAGGGCCTCATCAACTGGCTCTAGTTTTCCAGCTCCCGAAGATACTGAGGCACAGCGGGATGCGACATCGTCTTGCAGTTGTGCACGAAGTAAATCCCCGTGGTCGACGTCGTGGTGTTCGCGGCAGTGCCAGCGGACGTCGACCTGCGCAGGGGCATCGATGGGCAAGTGGTTGCCGGCCGGTACCTCAATGTCAGCAGACCCGGCGAGACCCCCGGGCCAATCCTCCAAGATGCGGGCTATTGCTGGAAGCGCGGTTTCGTCACCATAGAGGCATGCCATTGCTGCAGACCCCGGATTGAATTCGATGCCAACACCGGAATCATCGTCGCGGGTCGGCCCAATTATCAGGAGCTGCTGGCCAGGTTGCGCGTCCTCCGCCCATGCCGAGGCGGGGCCGGGGTTGTCACTGTGCAGAACAAAATCCACATCTATTTCATCAGGGCCGTCGGCGCATCGTCGGAGCTCTCGAATCGAGTAGGTACGGAGGTGCCCGCGCGTGCGCTCCGGCATCGCACGCCACGCGTCCCACCATCCTTCCTCTGGGAGGCTGAGCATTCCGCTGGCAGACGGGATCAGCAGCTTGATGCGCAAATCCCTGATGGGTACGGCAGGCCCCATTGCATCGACCCCGGTGAACGTCACTCGTTGGAAATTCGGCGCGACACGTTCACTACGGAGGACGGTTGCAAGGAAAGGCCTAAAACTCACCCTGCAGACTATATAGGATTGCCTTACCTAAAGGAAGACTGCGGGGCGGTAGGTCTGGTACCCGCAAAAACAGTTCGAGTTGCAGGAAAGATCACGCGATATGTCAATGAACGACAGAGTCATTAATGCTGCGCCCGGCCCGAATACCACCCGTAAGAATCTCGTTGTCGTCCGACAGATCGAAGCTATCCGCGTGGCGTTACGATTATTCGACAGGCAGTTAGAAGCTACTGCCAAGGAGGCGCTCGATTCAACGTCTAGAACAGTCTCCTTGGACGTGCCGAGAAAACGATTCCTCGAAGAACTCACGAGCATCCGCAAAGGGCACCGGTACGAAAAGATCCGCCAGGAGGCAATGCGGTTTAAACCCCGCAATGAACGTGAATCTTTAGCCAAGGGCGCTACTACCGGGGATTCTACGTCCCGGTCAATGACAGACAAGCACCTGAAGAAGGCACCCATCGTTAGCGACGATGGCGCCGTCGTCGGCATCATCAGCCGCTCCGACATCAATCGGTACCTCGTCTCGACGTTTGTGCCGGTCGCTGGGTAGCGCAACGGGCCGGAGTCGGAGAGTTGTTTAAAACAACTCCAAACAACTCTGAAACAACTTCGCCTCACAATATCCCCAAAATTACGCCATCTCCCCAGTTCAAAACAGCTATCAAGAATTGTTCTGAGTTGTTCTGAGTTGTTCAGAGTTGTGCATTACTCACCGCATTACCCTGACAACTCACGCCGCGCGAGACTCCTGGGCCCCGCGCCACGTGATCGCGCCGGCCGCAGCAATCAACGCGATGCCCACCGCCATGGACCACGTGATCTGGTCACCGGAGAAGGCCCAGCCCAGGATCGCCCCGATGACTGGATCCAGCGCGAAAAGCGTGCCGACAACCGCCGCCGAAACAATGCCGGCGGCGACCGTGTCCAGCACGTAGGGAACCACCGCGCCGATAAAGCCTGCGGGACCTAGCCCGCACCAACTCGAAGCAGATTCGGGGTCCAAAGTGGCTTTGGACCCCGATCATCGGCGCGGTGAACACGCTGGGTTGGGTCGGCTACTTCCTCATCGGGAAAAATCGTTAGTTGCTGAACCTGTGCACCGGGGCGGGCTCGTGGCACGCCTACGTCGAGTCCAAGTAGGCGGTTGACCAGCGCCTTTACGCCTCCGAGCTGCCGGTCACCATTCTCGGTCTCACCCGCCTCACCGATGAGCCTTCCAAGGGCATTTCACTTCTCGACGCCCCCCGCAACCCCGAATCCACCACCTCCCGCGAGCTTGTTGCCGAGGTGATCGTGGAGGTCGTGAACCGCGAGGACCTGCTCCAGCCAAACCGATTTGAGTTCGATGACGGCGACGACGTCCCCAAGATTTAACTGAACGCTCCGAAAGATTTGGCAAGCCGGGTAAACGCTGTCGCGTCTTTGGGCACCGTCGCACCGCGGCGGACGACTGCGGAGATGCTGCGCTCGAACGCGACTTCTGTGGCTACGATCGCCGCCGCCCCCAAAGCAACCTGATCCAGCACGGCGCTCCGGGGAATGATCGCGGGTGCTCCGAGGGCGATCATCCCCGCGCGTTGCGCAGACAAAGAGCCGAACTCGCCGGCTGGGTCGGCGAGTTCTCCCAACTCCTCTTCGATCACCCGGCGCGTTCCTGACCCCGGTTCTCGAACTATGAGTGGGGTTGCGCGCAATTCTTCTCTGCTCACCGACTCTCTGTTGGCCCACAGGTGATGCGCGGGGACCGCAAGCACTAGCTCGTCTGAGCACAGCACCGTCTCGATGAGATCATGTCGGGGCGTACCACCCTCTACGATCCCAAGCCCAGCGATACCGGTAGCAACGAGTTCGCGAACGTCTTGGGAATTCCCATGGGCCATAGTGAGTTTGACCTTGGGATGCGCATCACGAAACGCGGCTGCCCATACCGGGTAGTGGATCTCCGCCACTGTGTTGGACACGGCCACAGTCAGGTGTCGTGCGAGGTTGTCAGCGCGTGCCTGCTCAACATTGTGAGCAAAATCAGCGCACGCTGTCAGCAGTGCAGGTACCGCCTCGAGTACCACCTCGCCACTCTCGGTGGCCTTGATCCCATATGGGGAGCGCTCGAAAACGGTGACTCCAAGCACCTGCTCAGCGCGAGAGACCCTAGTTGACAGTGTCTGCTGGTTCATTCCCATGTCCCTAGCGGCGCGGGAGATGGATCCCGCGCGCGATACAGCGAGGAGCGCCTCAAGATCTGTTATCGCAGGTAGTTTTGGGTACATGTGAGCATGGTAACCCGCACATGCACTCTCGGCATCTTGGTTTCACATCCTGCAGCGTTAGCGTGAGGTGCATGACAAGTACGCGTCCCCAGACACAGCCAAGTTCGAATCTGCCTTCACCGGGTCCTGCGTGGGCTGGGTCACTGATGGGCACCTCAATTCTTGCCACGTTAAGCAATATGCATGGAGTGCCGATCGTTTCGCCGCTGCTCTTGGTACTCGGTGTCGGGATACTGTGCACTCTGGTGGCGGGGTGGTGGCACTATCGTGAACCTGGGTTTAGCTCGCAGTCGATGTCGCAGTGGGGAATGACGTCCATGGGAATTCTGGCGCTGGGTTCTGCCGCAACCGGGATCAGCGGAGCAGTGCATTGGCAACTCGCTTCGTGGTGGATCGGGGCGCCGCTTAGCTGGGTGGTGTGCATAAAACAACTACAGAAGTTTTCAGGCGCCCCCACCTTCCAGTGGGGCCTGGCCCTTGTGTCGCCTATGGTGGCGGCCACAAGCGCAGCTCAGCTCGCCAGCTACGTTGAGGCTCACAGCACGTTCGCCGCGGGTCTGTTCCACGCAGCTGGAACTGCCTCGTTCATTCTCGCGCTTGTCACCGCTCTGCCCATCTTTGCGCGGTGTTATGTAGCCGCTGCGCGAAGACATCTCTCCATCCCGCCGGCGATGGGTGGAACGGCATGGATTCCGCTGGGTATTGTCGGGCAATCAACGGCAGCAGCACAGCTGCTGTTCAGCGAACAAGTCGGTGCCGCATATGGGGCTACGATGTTCATTCTTGGAATCGGCCCGATGATGTATGCGGCCCGGCACTTCTCACGCACCGTGAGCCGGTGGGCGGCCTACACGCCAGGTTGGTGGGGGTCAACATTTCCCGTTGGCACGCTGAGCCTCGGAACGCACTTCTTGTCCCAAACTACTGGTGCTGTCTGGCTAAACGGCGTCAGTCAGATGCTGCTTGTTGTTTTGGCACTGCACTGGATGGTGTGCGCGGTTCGCTTCATTGTTTGGCTGATTCACGAGCGCAGTACGCAACAAACGCCCGCACCAGGCCATTAGCGTAAGCCACATCATGATTGGGTAAATCCGCCACGATGCGGGCGTACTCCTCGAGCGGGAAATAGCCGTAGTCGTAGTAAAAGGCTATGCGCGTACGCATTAACCCCAGCTCATACCACTACAACCGCACACCCGGAGATCACAATCGTGCCCCACATCGAGCCATGCACGTGTGGCGCTGCGGATACGGAGAAGGGCGCGAGCACGAGCGCCGCGACGACCACCGACAGCGCGAGGTCCGGCATTCCGCCACCCTCAGTACTGCCCATACGGGCAGCGAAGAGGGTGTAGGCACCAATGAACACCGCACCGACTGCGGCGTAACCAATACCAATAACGTCGAGGTCGTTGGAGGGCTGCGCGATGAGGGCAACACCCACGAACGCAGCGATGGCCCACAGTCGGGAGCGCCACATCTTCAGGCCAAGAAAGGACACGACGCAGGGGCCGAGGAAGTCGATGGTCACGGCCACGCCCTGCGGAAGCCTCGCGATGGCTTGGTAGATCATCATGCTCATCATGCCCATGGCTACGCCGTAGACCACGATGTTGATCGCCCGAACGCGGGTCATGCCGGTCAAGCGGGGTCTAAACAGTGCCACCATGATCACGGCAGCTGCGGTCATGCGCAGGCCCGAGACCCCGGCGCGCCAACCGTCGACAGCATGTCTGTCACCAGCACCGCCGCAGCCTGGATGCCGATCGAGCCGATGAGCACCAGCACAACTGGTGCTACCGGAAGGCCGAGGAAGGCCTCTAGGCCCCGCCGGGGAGCCACTCGCTGTCTCTGCTCACAGGACACCCATGCAGGATTAGTGCCCGCGCGCCTGGTTCAACGCCTCGCCGTCCTCGAAGTGCGGGCGCAGGTGGTTATCAAACAGGGACAGCGCCGCGCCGATGGCCATGTGCATGTCCAAGTACTGGTAGGTGCCCAGGCGCCCGCCGAAGAGCACCTTGTTCTCGCGGGATTCTGCCGCGGCGAGCTCGCGGTACTTCTTCAGCTTGTCGCGGTCCTCGGGCGTGTTGATCGGGTAGTACACCTCGTCGCCGTCCTCGGCGAAGCGGGAGAACTCCTTCACAATCACCGTCTTGTCGTCGGGGTAAGCCTCCTGCCGCTCCGGGTGGAAGTGGCGGAACTCGTGGATGCGGGTGTACGGCACGTCCGCGTCGTTGTAGTTCATCACCGGTGTGCCCTGGAAGTCACCGGTCTCCAGCACCTCGCGCTCGAAGTCCAGGGTGCGCCAGCCCAGGTGGCCCTCGGCGTAGTCGAAGTACTGGTCCACGGGCCCGGTGTAGACCACGGGGGCGTCGGGGGATTCGGCGCGAAGCTTTTCGCGGACGTCGAAGTAGTCGGTGGACAGGTGGACGTCGATAAGCTCATGCTCCGCCATCTTCTCCAACCAGGCGGCGTAGCCGTCGACCGGCAGGCCCTCGTAGGTGTCGTTGAAGTAGCGGTTGTTAAAGGTGTAGCGGACCGGGAGGCGGGAGATGATCTCCGGCGGCAGGTCGGTGGGGTCGGTCTGCCACTGCTTGGCGGTGTAGTGCTTGACAAAGGCCTCGTAGAGCGGCTTGCCAATCAGCGCGATGCCGCGCTCTTCCAGGTTGGTCGCGGCGGCCGGGTCGAGGCCCTCGCGCTGCTCCTCGATGAGCTTGCGTGCCTCATCCGGCGAGTAGTACTTGCCAAAGAACTGGTTGATCAGGCCCAGGCCCATGGGGAACTGATACGCGGTGCCGTCGTGCATGGCAAACACGCGGTGCTGGTAGTCGGTGAAATCCGTAAAGCAGTTCACGTACTCCCACACGCGCTTGTTGGAGGTGTGGAAGAGGTGCGCGCCGTATTTGTGCACCTCAATGCCGGTGTCCGGGTCCTTTTCGGAGTAGGCGTTGCCGCCGAGGTGGTCGCGCTTTTCCACGATCAGCACGCGCTTGCCCAGCTCGCTCGCGGCCTGCTCCGCCACGGTCAGCCCAAAGAATCCGGATCCAACAACGATGAGGTCATAAGTCATGGTCTCAATCTTTGCATATTTGCTTATCGACGTAGCCCCGCCCGACACGACGACACGCCGGAAGTCTCAAGACTTACTTTAAACTTTAGATTCCTCTACACTGCTCAACAGATAACTGTTTTCACATCCGCCACAGGAGTTTCCAGGAGTCCTACCGTGCAACAACGCAAACGCCTTAATCCGGTGCCCACCCGGACCTCGCCGCTGCTGACCACCACCGTGGCCGCAATCCTCACCGTGGCCGTCGTCGCCGCGGGCGCCTTCGGCGGCAACCACATCCTCAACGTCCAGTCGGTCGGCGGCGCGGACGCCGAAATCTACTCCGACACCGCCTCCTTTGACACGGGCAACAACACCACGGTGGACGACGCCGCCGTGAAGACCCAGGGCGGCGACTCGCAGGCACGCCGCGTGGTCAAGGAGTTCAGCCGCGACCGCGAGTTCAACCTCTTCGGCCTGACCTGGAAGGGCGACCGCGACATCGTCGCCTACGTACGCTCACAAAAGGCCGACGGCTCCTGGACCGAATGGTTCGAGATGGACCACGCCGACAACGCGCAGGGCGAGACCAACGGCACCGAACCGATCTTCGTCGAATCCACCAAGCGCATCCAGGTCTCCACCGGCAACGTCGACCTGCTGGATGAGGGCCGCACGGACTCCGCCGCCCCCACCACCGCGAAGGACCTGCAAGCCGTGTTCCTGGACGGCGGCAGCGGCAACGCGAACCCCATCGCCCCGGCGGCCGACTCCTACACCCGCGGCATGCCCAAGGTGATCACCCGCTCCCAGTGGGGCGCGGGTGCCTCCTCCAACCCCACCTACACCGAGCCTGTGACGGCGGCGACGGTGCACCACACCGCGGGCTCCAACAGCTACTCCGAGGCCGAGGCACCGGGCATTGTCCGCGGCATCTGGCAGTACCACGCCCGCAACCTGGGCTGGGGCGACATCGGCTACAACGCGCTGGTGGATAAGTACGGCAACATCTACGAGGGCCGCGCCGGCGGCCTGGACCGCGCCGTCGAGGGCGCGCACGTGGGTGGCTTCAACCAGAACACCTGGGGCGTGTCCATGCTGGGCGACTACGAGACCGCCTCCCCCACCGAGGCCGCCATCAACGCGATGGGCGAGATCATCGGCTGGAAGGCCGCCGTCGCCGGCTTCGACCCGATGGGCTCCGACTACCACTACGCCGACTTTTCCTTCCCGGGATCCCGCTACCCCGCGGGCCAGGGCGCGATGTTCCCCAACATCAACGCCCACCGCGACTTCCACTACAACGCCTGCCCGGGCCAGAACCTGTACAACCGGATGGGCGACATCCGCCGGATTGCCAACCGCAAGTACGACAGCCTCAAGGGCTCCACGGGCCTCGACTCCATCCTCAACCCGTCCAAGCCGGGCAACAACGGCGGGATTGATAACGGCCTGCCCGACAACGCCAACCCCGACGTCGAGGCCACCGACACCACCGTCGGCGACCTCTCCTCCGCCCTCGGCTCCAGCGACGCCGACACGGAGACCGTGACCAACCCTGACGGCACCACCACGACCGTGGTCCGCCCGAACGGCAACGCACAGAAGGCGAAGAGCAACGTCTCCCTCGAGGGCCTGGCCGCCGGCGACGCCGTCGCCATCGCCGCCGCTGCCGGCACGCTCGCCGGCCTGGTCATCCTGTACGCCAACTCCCGCGGCCTGTTGCCCGGCGCCACCAAGTCCGTCGCCGGGATGGAGATCATCCCCGGCCTGACCGTGCAGCAGCTCACCCCGTACATCGGCCCCGCGCTGCAGGCGGTGGGCAAGCAGGACCTCGCTGACGTGTGGTACCAGTTCGAGCCGACCCTCGGCGCGATCACCGCCGGCGTGGGCGGCCCGCAGGTGGGCGGCCGCGAGTACGCCTTCTTCCAGAAGGGCATCGGTGTCAAGGACCGCCAGGGCCAGATCTACACGCTGGCCGGCAAGGTGGCGGACGCCTGGCTCCAGCAGGGCATGGACGCCGGCCCGCTCGGCATGCCGCTCTCGCAGGAGCGCACGCTTGGCGACGGCACCGTCCAGGTCACCTTCCAAGGCGGCGCCATCAGCTACAACCCCGCCACCAACGCGGTAAACATCACGACCAACTAGGCCGTCAGGCCCGCAGCTAGGCCTGGTCGTAGGAGCGGCGCACCGCGTCCTCCCACCGCGCCACCAGCCGGTCCCGTTCGGGGCCGGCCCACGTGTTTTCCCAGGCGGTGGTGGGACCGAGGGACAAGGGGGCGCAAATAAGTTTGGCCCCAATGCCCGCAGCCGACGCCGCGCCCATCACCGTGGTTTCCGTGTTCGCGGGACGCTCGACGCGAAGGCCCAGGATGTCGGCCTGCATCTGCATGAGCAGGTCATTGGTGGTCATGCCACCGTCGACGCGCAGCTCCGTTGGCTCGCCACCCATCGCGCGCACCACCTCGAGCGCCTGCAGACAGGTGGCCTCGAGCGCGGCGCGGGCGATGTGGCGGCGATCCACAAACCTGGTCAGGCCCGTGATCACGCCGCGCGCGTCGGGGCGCCACCGCGGCGCGAACAGCCCGGAGAACGCCGGTACGATCACCACCCCGCCGCTGTTGTCCACCTGCGCCGCGAGCCGCTCCGACTCCTCCGCGGTACGCAGGATGCCCAGCTGGTCGCGCAGCCACTGGATCAGGGAGCCACCGACGGCCACGGACCCCTCCTGCGCGTACACCGGCGGCTCGCCGTCGATCTGGTACGCCACGGTGGTAAGCAGGCCGTCGCTGCTCATGCGCGGCTGCGCACCCGTGTTGAGCAGCATGAACAGCCCAGTCCCGTAGGTCATCTTCGCCTCGTTCTCGCGCAGGCAGTGCTGCCCGAACAGCGCGGCCTGCTGGTCGCCCAGCACGCCCGCGATGGGCACCCCTGCGAGCGGGCCGCGGCGGCGCACGGTGCCGAAAGTGCCTATCGACGCCCGTATCTCCGGCAGCAACCGCCGCGGAACCCCGATCTCCGCGCACAGGTCCTCGTCCCACGCAAGCGTGCGCAGGTCCATGAGCAGGGTGCGCGAGGCGTTCGTGACGTCGGTGACGTGCAGCGCGCGCTCCGGTTCCCGCGCGCCGCCGGTGAGGTTCCAGATCAGCCAGGTGTCAATGGTTCCGGCGAGCAGCTCGCCGCGCTCGGCGCGCTCGCGCGCGCCATCGACGTTGTCCAGGATCCAGGCCCACTTCGGTCCGGCCGGGTAGGAGTTGTGCAGCAGGCCGGTCCGCTCGAGGTAGCGGCCCGGGTCGGCGTCGTTTTCCGGGTTGGTGCGGGTGTCCTGCCACACGATCGCGTTGTAGATCGGCGCGCCCGTCGCCTTGTCCCAGATGACGGCGGTTTCGCGCTGGTTGGTCAGGCCGAGCGCGCCGATGTCGTCCTCGGCGATGTCGGCCTCCGCCATCGCCTCGCTCAGCGCGCGGCGGGTGTTGCGCCAGATCTCCATGGGGTCGTGCTCGACCCAGCCTTCGCATGGCATGTGCTGGGTGTGCTCGAACTGCGCCTGGGCGACGACGCGTCCTTCGGTATCGGTGATGACCGCGCGGGTCGAGGTCGTGCCCTGGTCAATGGCGGCGATGAGAGGCATGCCGACAATTGTATGGTGTGGGCTAGAACCAGTGTTCCAGCACCTGCGCCACCCCATCTTCGGAGTTGGTGGCGGTGGTGTAGTCGGCGGCGTCGAGAAGCGCGGGCGCGGCGTTGCCCATCGCCACGCCCATCCCGGCCCAGGCGAGCAGCTCGAGGTCGTTGGGCATGTCGCCGAACGCGATGACCTGGGAGGCGTCGATGCCGTAGCTGGCGGCGAGCACGGACGCGCCGGTCGCCTTGTTCACGCCCGGGTGGGACAGCTCGATGAGGCCCTCGTCCATGGAATAGGTCAGGTGCGCGTCCTCCGGCTCGATGGTGGGCGCGACCAGGTCGAACAGTTCCGCGGAGCGCAGCTGCGGGCAGCGCACGAGCAGCTTGGCGGCGGGCTCGGCCACGATTTCCGCGGCGGTGCCGATGCCGAAGCTGCTGTCCCAGGCGTCCCGGTTGTACTCGGGGGTGATGAGGAAGCAGTCCTCCTCCGGGTCGAGCGCGCTTTGGCCGACGCGCTCCACCCCAAAGCCGTGCTGCAGGCCGTGCGGGGCGAGCGCCTTGCCGACGGCGTCGACGACGCGCTGCATCGTCTCCGGCGCGAGCTCGAAGGAGCGCACCACGGTGTCTTTCACCGGGTCGTAGACCACGGCACCGTTCGCGCACACGCAGGTCGGCGCGATGGGCAGCTGATCCAGCACCGGCATGAGCCAGCGGTGAGGGCGCCCCGTGGCCAGGGCGAACTTGGCCCCCGAGCGCACCGCGCGGACCACCGTGTCGCGCAGCCTCGGGGTCACCCGGCCGGTGGGGGTGATGAAGGTGCCGTCGATGTCGCTGATGATGAGCTTGGGGGCGTGCATGAGTTTAGGTGCCTTTCTTGGCTTGCTTCGCGGCCTTCTTCGCCTTGCGTTCCGCGCGTTCGCGCTCGTACATCTCGGCCGCCTGCTCCAGCGTGGGCGCGCCGCCGCCGAGGGAGGCGGGCACCCACTTGTCGCCGGGCGCAAACGGTCCGAACTCCGCGTCGTACTCCGCGCGGGACTGCTCGAGCATGCGCTGCATCGCCTGCTTGAGCCGCGCCGTGTCGGCCTCGGCGTCGCCGGTGACCTCGACCGGTGCGCCATAACGCACGATCACGCCGACGCCGCGGAACTTTTTGGGCAAATCTTTGGTCCAGATGCGGTGCGAGCCCCAGATCACGCACGGGATCAGCGGCGCGCCCGCCTGCGCGGCGATGCGTGCCGCACCCGTCTTGAAGTCCGCGAGCTCGAAGGAGCGCGAGATCGTGCCCTCCGGGAAGATGCCGACCAGGTCGCCGTCGCGGAGGCCGCGCACGGCGGCGTCGACAGCCGAGCCCCCGTTGTCCCGGTCCACCGGCACGTGCTTCATGGTGCGCAGCAGCGTCCCCAGCACGGGGATGTCAAACACGCCCTGCTTCGCCATGTATCGCAGCAGGCGCCCGCCCTGCAGGAGCGGGCCGGTGCCGGTGAGCATGAAGTCGTAGTAGCCGGTGTGGTTGGCAGCGATGATCGCGCCACCGCGCTCCGGGACGTGCTCCGCCCCCACCACGCGCACGCGCATGCGCTGCAGGCGCATCAGGCGATTGAACATGCGCACGGTGAACGGGTAGAGCCGCTCCTTCGACTCCACCGGGTGCTTCGCCGGGGCCCGGTAGTCCGCCGGGACGGTGAACCCGCGCAGCGTCCTCCACTGCGGTGCGGTGCCCATTAGGCCTCGAGCACTTCCTTGCCCACCCACGGCTGCAGCGCGGCGGGCACGCGGACGGAGCCGTCGGCCTGCTGGTTGTTCTCCAAGATAGCCACCAGCCAGCGGGTCGTGGCCAGGGTGCCATTCAGCGTCGCGGCGATCTGGGTCTTGCCGTTCTCGTCGCGGTAGCGGATGTTC
The DNA here is from genome assembly GCF_007786415.1 of Corynebacterium sp. NML180780. Classification (NCBI taxonomy): domain Bacteria; kingdom Bacillati; phylum Actinomycetota; class Actinomycetes; order Mycobacteriales; family Corynebacteriaceae; genus Corynebacterium; species Corynebacterium sp. NML180780. Next base: position 28,763 of record NZ_VNKN01000016.1, read on the forward strand.
AAGCGGCGGGCCTGGAAGGTTGTGCAGTTGGAGGTGGAAGTCAGCTCACGGTAGGTGTGCTGCGACGGCACCCACGCCTCGGTGTCAAACTTGCGGGCCGCGGAGGAACCGAGGTCGCCCGCGGCGACGTCGATGACGCGGTAAGGCACCTCCACGTCGGCGAGCATCTCGCGCTCCAGCCCGAGCAGCTTCTGGTGCATGTCCTCTGCCTCTTCCGGCTTGCAGTAGACAAACATTTCGAGTTTGTCGAACTGGTGGACGCGCAGGATGCCCTTCGTGTCCTTGCCGTAGGAGCCGGCCTCGCGGCGGAAGCAGGAGGACCAGCCGGCGTAGAGCAGCGGTCCGTCGGAGAGATCGATGATCTCGTCCTGGTGCAGGCCGGCCAGCGCCACCTCGGAGGTGCCCACCAGGTAGAGGTCGTCGCGCTCGAGGTAGTAGATCTCCTCGTCGTGCTCGTCCAGGAAACCGGTACCCGCCATGATCTCGGGGCGCACCAGCACCGGCGGGACGACGACTTTGAAGCCGGCCTCGCGCGCCTTCTTCGCGGCGTGCATGAGCATGCCCAGCTGCATCCAGGCGCCGTCGCCGACCAGGTAGTAGAAGCGGGCGCCGCCGATCTTGGTGCCGCGCTTCATATCAATCGCGCCGAGTGCCTCGCCCAGGTCCAGGTGGTCCTTGACCTCAAAGTCGAACTCCGGGACCTCACCAACGTGCTCGAGCACGACGAAGTCTTCCTCACCGCCGGCGGGCGCGCCCTGGATGGGGTTCGGGATCTTGAACTGCAGCGCCTTGACCTTGGCCTCTGCCTCCTCCTGCTCGGCCTCGGCGGCCTTCACGCGCGCCTTGAGCTCGTTCGAACCCTCCAGCAGTGCGGGGCGGTCCTCCGGCGCCGCCTGCCCAATCTTCTTGCCAAACGCCTTCTGCTCACCGCGCAGCTCGTCCGCCGCCTGGATCGCGGCGCGGCGCTGCTCGTCGGCGGCAATCAGCTGGTCAACCAGCGCCGGGTCCTCACCGCGGGCGGTCTGGGATTGGCGTACAACGTCCGGATTTTCGCGCAGGAATTTCAGATCAATCACAAGCACTCACTCTACCTTGTCGCCGCCCCACCGCAGCCGGGAATGGGGCGTGGCGTTGCGCACCGAGCTTAGCGACGCACACCACATCCCATTTCACCCCAGCTGGTCATAACCAGCGCGGTATGGTGGAGGTATGATCACCAACGGCCCGGTCCCCAAACACGCCCAGCTGCGGGCGCTGTTGGAGCGGCGCTGCGCCGAGGAACTCGCTCCCGGGGACCTGCTGCCCGGCGAGCGGGCGCTGGAGGAGGAGTACGGCGTTTCGCGCATCACGGTACGGCGCGCGATCGGGGACCTCGTCGCGGACGGGAAGCTGCGGCGGGTGCGCGGCAAGGGCACGTTCGTGGCGCCGTCGCCGCTGGTAAGCCGCATGCACCTGGCGAGCTTTTCGGAGGAGATGCGTGAGCAGCGGGTGGACGCGGCGTCGATAATCTTGCACTCTGGCCTCGCCACTCCCCCGCTCGACGCGGCCGAGTTCTTTGGCACCGCGCCGGAGACCCCGCACATCCAGCTGCGCCGGCTGCGGCTTGGCGACGGCCAGCCCTACGCCGTGGACGACGCCTGGTACAACGCGGCGCTCGTCCCGGATCTACTCGAGCACGACGTGGAGCAATCCGTCTACTCGCTACTCCGTACCCGCTACGGGCTGCCCATCACCGAGGCGGAGCAGACCGTCACCGCAGCGAGCGCCACGGCCGCCAACGCGAAGGCGCTGGAGGTGCAAACCGGGACCGCACTGCTGCGCATCGTGCGGCGGGCCGGAAGCGGCGCGCGACCGGTGGAATACTGCACCTCGTGCTACCGCTCGGACCGCTACTGGCTGACCACCCGCGTCGGCCAGGACGCCGACTGCGGCGAGCAGTTGCCTAGTATGTAAGGCATGGTTTCGACTTCCAACGCCACCCGCGCGTTCCTCATCGCCGCGCTCGCCGGCTCGGTGGGCATGGGTTCCTACGCCATGACCACCGACGCGAACGCCCCAGGCGGGGGCGCGAACGGCGAGCAGGGACAACCCCAGGCGCAGACCAGCGAGCACGGCGCGCCGCCAACGCCGTTTACCACCGCTGACCAGGGCGCTTGCCTGACTTGGAACGTGGCCGAGGACGGCAGCGTCACCGGCTTTGAACAGACCGACTGCGCCGTCGAGCACCGCTTCGAGGTGGCCTCGCGCCAAGACCTGGCCATCTACCCCACCTCCGAGTTTGGGCAGGACGCACCCATGCCCAACCCGACGCGCCAGGCGCAGCTGCGCGAGGAGCTGTGCGGCGCGTCCACCCTGCGCTACCTGGAGGGCAAATACGACCCGAACGGCCGCTACTCCATCGCGCCGATCCTCCCGCCGGCCACCGCCTGGGAGGCTGGCGACCGCACCATGCTGTGCGGCCTGCAGGAGACCAACCGCGCCGGCGAGCAGCTGCTCACCACGGGCCGCGTCGCCGAGGAGGACCAGGCGCGCACCTTCGCGCCCGGCGAGTGCGTGGCCATCGACGGCGCGAACAACGCCACCGTGGTCGACTGCGGCCAGCCGCACCAGATGGAGATCACCAGCAAAGTCGACCTCGCACCGGTCTTCCCCGACGGCACGCCGTCCGTGGAGGACCAGGACAAGTACCTCGGCGACGCCTGCACCGAGGCCGCCCACACCTACCTGGGCAGCGAGGAGAACCTGTACCAGATCTCGCTGCAGCCGTTTTGGACCACGCAGCAGCCCGCCTCGTGGGAGGGCGGCTCGCACAGCGTAAACTGCGCGCTCGTCTTCTCCTCGCCCAACGGCGGGTTCTCCGAGCTCACGGGCTCGGCAACCGGAGGCCGGGAGGCATTGCTTATCGACGGCACCCCGCCGCCGGAGCGACCCCAGCGCCGCCCGCTGCGCGAGAACCAGACGCCGGCGGCCTCCTCCGCCCCGGACTCGCCTGCCCCAGAAGCCGCCCCAGAAGCCGCCCCGGAGACTGTGCAGTAATGGTCGAGGTCAGCGACGAGGAGTTCGAGGCGATGATCGACGACGCCCTGGACACCATCCTCGATGAGTTTGCCCGCCGGATGACCAACGTGGTCATCCTTGCGCGCGAGTTCAACGAGGACCAGCCCGAGATCCTGGGCCTGTTCGAGGGCGTGCCGCTGCCGGAGCAGCACGCCAACCACACCGGCTACCTGCCCGACGCGGTGTTCATTTACAAGCAGCCGCTCCAGGCGATGTGCCACTCCGTGGAGGAGCTGCGCCACGAGGTGGACGTGACCGTCAAGCACGAGGTGGGCCACTACTTCGGCATGGAGGAGCACGAGCTCCACGCCCTCGGCTGGGGCTAGCGGGCGCGCTCCTGCTGCCCGAGTGTCCCAGCGCGGGCCGCGTCGACCCACTCCGCAGCCGCCGCGATGCGCGCGTCGCGCACCGGGTGCGGCCCGCCGGCGCAGCGCGGCCACGACCCGAGGAACCGGATCCGCGAGGAGCGCAGGTACACCCCGCGCAGCGCCTCCGCCACCGGCGCGTCATCGATGTGGCCGACGAGGTCGGCGAAGAAGTTGTACGTGTTCGGTTCCTCGCGGGTCGGGCGGGACTCGATGCGCGAGAGGTCCACGCCGCGGTAGGCAAACTCCTGCAGGATGCCCACAAGGCTGCCGGGTACGTTGGGCGTTTGGAAGACGATGGAGGTGCGGTCGTTGCCCGTGCGCGCGGGCGGGGCCGCCACCGGGCCCGCGAGGACGAAGCGGGTGCGCGCCGCCTCCAGGTCCGCCACGTTGCGGGCGTGAACCTCAAGCCCGAAGAGCTCGGCGGCGCGCTCCGGGGCGGCGGCGACGTCGGCCGCTCCCTCGGCGACCTGCTGCGCGGCGGCCGCGTTCGAGGTCGCAGCCTGGAAGGTGGCGCCCGGCGCGTGCTCGCCCATCCACCGTTTCACCTGCTGGTAGGCGACGGGGTGGGTGGCGAAGCGGGTGGCGCTCGCAAGCGATTGCCCCTTGCGAGTCATGATGGCAAACGCGATCTCCAGCTCGGTTTCGGCGAAGATCTGCACGCCCGGGGTGGCCAGGAGCGCGTCCGAGGTGGTGGTCACGGCTCCGTCGACCGAGTTCTCGATGGCCACCACCGCGCGGTCGGCCCGCCCCTCGGCCACCGCGGCGAGCGCCTCCGCCGGCGAGTCCACGGCCACGAGCTCCGGTGCGGGCAGCGCGAAGGCGTGCACAGCCTGCTCAGTAAACGTGCCGGCAGGTCCCAGGTACGCGATACGGGTCATGGGCTTAAAGTTATCGCATGCGCCGCCGCCTCATCACCGAAATTATTCTCGTGCTCGCAGTCACCTTCGGCATGAGCGGGCTTCGCTCCGGGCTCAAGCTTATCGACGCCCTCCTCACCGCCCCCTTAAACGAGCAGTCCACCACCCTGGTGCAGCAGGCCTCGGCCATCGGCTGGTTGGACCTGGCCATGCAGGTCGCCTCCGCGGGCACGCTGTTCGCGTGGGGCGGGCTGGCCTGGTACCTCCTTGGCGCCCAGTGGCGCTGGCCGAAATGGCGCGACTGGGCGCACGCGGCCGGGTTGTCCGCGCTCATCGGGCTGCCGGGCCTGGCGTTCTACGTTGGCGCGGTGCACCTCGGCCTGTCCAAGGTGGTGGTGCCCGCCACGGAGGCGGTGCAAATCCCCACCTCGCTGCTGTGGGCGCTGGCCAATGGCTTCGGCGAGGAGGTCGTGGTGGTGGCCTACCTGGTGCCCCGGCTGCGGGCCCTGGGGTGGGCACCCTGGCAGGCGGTCGCGGCGTCGGCGGTGCTGCGCGGCTCCTACCACCTCTACCAGGGTGTTTCGGCGGGCGCGGGCAATATTGTGATGGGCGTGGTCTTCGCGTGCTACTTCCTGTGGCGGACCGAGCGGACGCACTCTGCGGCCGCAGAGTGGCGCACACCCGAGATCGGCGCCGTGTGGCCGCTGGTGCTCGCGCACTTCCTCATTGACTCCGTCGCGTTCGTGGCGTACCCGCTTCTAGACCTCTCCTGGCTGGGCATCTAGATATACTTCCGTGCTAGTCGGCTCCGCTGGTTTTTGCAACAGTCACACGTCCTCGCAATCCGTCAGGATGCACGGCCTGGGCGCTGGCGAGCACGTGTCTACTCCTTGGAATTCATGCGCTGCCTAAAAAGCTGGCAAAGCAGTGCCATCCCGGCCACGGCAGCTGCAGAGCTACAGAGAACGGTAGGCGCCGCCTGTGCCGCTACGAGCAGTGAGCCAGCAGTCGCGCCCAGTGCCGATCCCAAGTAGTTAGCAGAGGCATTCGCGGCCACGGCAGTGGCGCCGTCAGCCGGGTTTGCCTGGAGAAGGATGTGCTGCTGGGGCGCAAGTGAGGCCCACCCACACATTCCCCAAACAAATAGGCTCGCAACCAGAAGCCAGACGGTCTGCCCCTGCGTCATACCGAGCAACGCGCAGATGAGCCCCACGAGAATGGCCACACTGAGACGCAGCGGGTTGCGCCGATCCATGAGTCTGCCTATACCTAGCGCACCCACCGCGCCTCCAACGCCCCAAACCCAAATCGCAAGAGTCTGGTGTGTGGCGAGACTTCCCACGGACAGAATCACGGTCATATATGTATAGAGCCCCAGAGAAGCTACGCCAGTCAGCAATGTCACTGTCACCGTGAGCAAGTTCTTGGGGCGCGCGATCGATCGCAGCCGGTCGCCCGCACCCGACGCAGGTATTGCTGGCAGTTCTCCTCCGCGCACAGCGACTCCCACTAGGGATGCGCCGCCGATAGCCACGATCAACAAAATGGCAGCTCGCCACCCCCAGCGATGTGCCAGCTCCAAGCCTATCGGGACACCGAACACGGTACCAACTGCCAAACCCGCAAGGACCAGGGCTAACGCGCGTCCCCGGCGTTCTTCTCCCACGAGTTCGGCGGCAACCGCGGACGATAAGGGCGAGTACACCCCCGCTGCCGCGCCAGCCACTATTCGGGTAACCAAGAACACCACGACGGTCGACGAGAGCGCTGTGGCTAAGTTCGCCACTGTAAAAACCAGAAGGGAAAGGATCAGGCTCCGTCGTGATCTCCGACCCGCACGCCCAGCCAGCAGGGGTCCTGCTACTGCATATGCGCCGGTGAAGGCCGCCACCCCCAGGCCCACGGTGGATTCGCGTGCATTCATGGACGAGGCAATAGCAGGAAGAAGACCGGCAACAACGTAGGCGTCTAGCCCGAGAGCAACACTGCCCACCACGAAGGGCCAAAGCCGCCCCATCAAGCTCGTCCCGCCTTCGTGCCGGCGTTGGCGATCACAGCCGCAAGCACGCCCGGGAACAACTGATCTAGATCCTCACTTCTCAGCCGAATGAGACACGCACGACCTTCACTCCGCGTCCATGTCACACCCGCATCGCGCAGCATGCGGGTGTGATAAGTCAGGGTCGACCGAGGAAGATCGTCTGCGAGCTCGAGACTATCGTGCTCACCCCCGTCCGCTAGGCGACGAATCATCTCCAGACGCGTGGGATCGCTCAGGGCTGCCAACACTCTAGCCAGTGTGATCTCATCGGTTTCTGGATGGTGGTATGTGCGAGGGGACATGAAACCTCCTTCTTTCGTGCAGTGATACCTGCATGATAATCGTGCAGCAATTGTTGCACAACTCTTCTTCGGTAGCTTCCGACCGCCCCGTCCAGGGCATCTAGTGGCGGATTTCCCGGCGAACTCCCAGCGCGCGGCGCTACGAAGCAGTAGGTCCCACGCGCCACAACCGTTACACTAAGTGCATGTCTTCGACGCCCCACTCCAACGACCCACGCGATCACCTGGGGGAGTTCGTGCTGGGCAAGGATGGAAAGCCCCTGGTAGACCGGTACGGTCGGCCAATCCGCAAGCGCGGCGCGCGCCAGGAGCCTCCCCGGCAGCCGGCGCCGCGCCAGGAATACGAGCCACGACGCGTCCCCGAATTCACCCGCGTGGAGCGCCCCCGACAGCAAGCGCCGCGCCAGGAATACCAGCCTCGTCGCACCCCGCAGTACTCGCGCCCGGCGCCCGAGCCCGCCCGCGATCCGGTGCCGTCGCAGGTGTCGCGGGGGCGTCGAAGGGGAACGAAGCGGCGTCGAAAAGCGAAGGCCCCAGGCTGCGGCGTCCTCTTCCTCGCGCTGATCGTGCTCGTGGTGGTTGGCACGCTGTTTACCGACGCCCGCCTCACCCGCATCCAGGCGCTCCCGCCCGAGCAGATTGCGAACACTTCGGGCACGAACTGGCTGCTCGTCGGCTCCGACTCCCGCCAGGGACTGAGCGAGAAGGACGTGGAGCGCCTCGGCACGGGCGGCGACCTGGGCACAACCCGCACCGACACGATCATGCTGCTACACCTCCCGCTGCACGGGAAGCCGACGCTGGTGTCCATCCCGCGCGATTCCTACGTGGCCGTGCCGGGCTACGGCTACGACAAGATCAACGCCGCGTTCGCGTACGGCGGCGCCCCGCTGCTGGCGCAGACCGTTGAGGAGAGCACAGGCCTGCACATCGACCGCTACGCCGAGATCGGCATGGGCGGGCTGGCCAACGTGGTCGACGCGGTCGGCGGCGTGGAGATCTGCGTGCAGGAGCCGATCGACGACCCCCTGGCCAACATCTCCGTCCAGCCCGGTTGCCAGAAGATGGACGGCGCGACCAGCCTGGGCTACGTGCGCACCCGCGCCACCGCACAGGGCGACCTGGACCGCGTCATGCGGCAGCGCGACTTCCTCGGCGCGATGCTGGACAAGGTGACCTCGCCCGCCGTGTTCCTCAACCCCTTCCGCCTGGTCCCGCTGCTGTGGACGGTGCCGACGATGTTCTCGGTCGGCGAGGGCGACCACATCTGGAACCTGGCCCGCATCCCGCTGGCGATGCGCGGCGGCATCAACGCAGAGACGATCCCGCTCGGTGGTTTCCAGGACACCGACGTGGGCAACGTGTTGCTCTGGGACGAGGCCGCGGCGGAGGAGCTCTTCGCGTCCCTGCGGTAATCACATCAGCCCCGACCACGCCGAGGACGTGTTTTGGGGCGACGCCGCAAACTTCTACCGGCTCTACAGGTAGTCGTAGTTGATCTCGGTGTCCGGGGCGAAGAAGACGCATCCGCCCTCCATCGGGCGCAGGTAGATCGTGTCGCCCTGATCCACGTTGATGCCGCGCGGCACCTTCACCGTGATGCGGTCGCCCCGCACGGCGATCACGTCGTCGGCTTTCTCCTCGCGGCTGCCGTAGACGTACAGCTCGGAGCCGAGGTGCTCCACGATGTCCACGCGCACCGGCAGGCCGTACTGCTCGCCCGGCTGGTTCACGCCGAGGATCTCCCAGTTCTCGGGGCGGATGCCCACGATCACGCGGTCGGACTGCACCTTGGCCATCTGCTCCGCCGGCATGTGGTAGTCCAGCGCGTGGTCCTTGCCGCCCGCGACGCGGTTGCCAACCACCGGCACGTTCTCAATCAGCGTCATCGCCGGGGAGCCGATGAAGGTGGCGACGAAGGTGTTGCCCGGGTTCTCGTACAGCGTGTTCGGGGCGTCGACCTGCTGGATGATGCCCTTCTTCAGCACGCAGACGCGGTCGCCCATAGTCATCGCCTCGGTCTGGTCGTGGGTGACGTAGACCGTGGTGGTGTTCAGCTCCCGCTGCAGCTGCAGGATCTGGGCGCGGGTAGACACGCGCAGCTTCGCGTCCAGGTTGGACAGGGGCTCGTCCATGAGGAAGACCTTCGGCTGGCGCACGATCGCGCGGCCCATGGCCACGCGCTGGCGCTGGCCGCCGGACATGGCGGAAGGCTTGCGGTCGATGAGGTCCTCGAGCTCGAGCATCTTCGCCGCGAAGTTCACGCGCTCCTCAATGGTCGCCTTGTCCACCTTGGCGTTCTGCAGGGCGAACGCCATGTTTTGGCGCGCAGTCATGTTGGGGTACAGCGCGTAGGACTGGAAGACCATGGCCACGTCTCGGTCGCGGGAGCGGGTCTCGGTGACGTCGGTGCCGTCGATAAGAATCTGCCCCTCGTCAACCGGCTCCAACCCGGCGAGCATGCGCAGCGTGGTGGACTTGCCGCAGCCCGACGGGCCTACAAGCACCAGGAACTCGCCGTCGGCGATCTCCAGGTTGAGGCGGCTGACCGCCGGCGGCTTCTGCGGATCGTAGATCCTGGAGGCCTGGCGGAATTCAACAGTGGCCATGATGTCCTTTCAGGTGGTGCGAAATGTGCAGGGTGCGGGCTTAGAGCTTCGGCTTGATGTCGCGGTCGATGACGCCCTGGGTCTCCTTCTGCAGGTCGGCGAAGGTCTGCTCCACGTCCTGGCCGCCGACGGTGATGCGGTCGAGCGCGCCGCCGATGCGCTGGCCGCCGCCCGAGACGAACACGCGGGCGTAGTCCTGCGGCTTGGTGTTCTCGTTCAGCTGCTTGATCGCGGTCTCCGCGTTCGGGTTCTCCTCCAGGAACTTCTTCTCCTCCGGATCCTCCAGGGCATCCTTACGCACCGGCATGTAGCCAGTCTTCTGAGAGAACTTGATGGTGTTCTTGGTGTTAGTCATGAAGTCGATGAACTTCACCGCGTTGGCCTTGCGCTCATCGGAGATGCCGTTAGGCACGGCCAGGCCGGCACCGCCGGTTGCGGCGGACGGGCCAGGGCCGGGCAGGTAGGTAGTGATGAACGGGACGGTCGCGGTCTCCTTCAGGCCGCCGAGGGAGCCGGTGGACTCCAGCAGGCCGGACGCCTTGCCCGAGCCGAACGCGACGGTCGGGTCGGTCGCGATCTCGATGTGGCCCTCCTTCACCTGATCCTGCAGGAACTTGCCCGCCTCGATGGACTCAGGGGAGGTGAAGTTCGGCTCCCACTCGTTGGAGTAGGACCCGCCGAATGCCCAGATCATGCCCTGGAAGTACCAGTCCAGGTAGTTGGAGCCGTCCGGCACGGTCACGGTCGGCTTGTTCAGCTTCTCCTTGATGGCGGCGGCCCACTCGTCGAACTCCTGCCAGGACTCCGGGCCGCGATCGGTCGGCAGGCCCGCAGCCTTGAGGTCGTCGGTGTTCCAGTACATCAGGTTGGTGGAGCGGGAGTACGGGACGCCGTAGTGCTTGTCGTTGTACTTGTAGTCCTCGCGCAGGGTGTCGACGTAGCTGTCGGCGTCGATGTCGTTCATCTCCCACAGCTCATCCAGCGGGGTGGTTGCCTCGTTGAGCGCGAAGTTGAACCAGGTGACGTCGGAGGCCACGAGGACGTCCGGCTGGTCGCCGCCGGCCAGCGACGCGTTGAAGCGCTGCGCCACCTCCTCGTAGTTGGAGCCCGCGGTCACCAGCTCGACGTGCAGGTCCGGGTTCTCCTGCTCAAACTCCTTGATCATTTCCTCTTCCAGGTCGCGGGAGGAACCCGGGTGGTTGGACCAGAAGGTGATGGTGTTGGCGTCGCCGGAGTCCTTGGAGCCGTTGGAGGCGGTGGTGGAGCCGCCCGCGCAGGCGGTCAGCGAGACGGTGGTGAGCAGTGCTGCGCCCAGGGCGGCGATGCGCTTGGTGTGACGGGACATGGTGTTTCTCCTTGATGTGTTGTTGGAAGTGTTGCGGTTGGTGGGGGTGACGGTGGCGTCGAGAAGCGCCTAGCCCTTCACCGCACCAGCGGTGAGGCCCTTGATCATCGGCTTCTGCAGGATGAGGAAGATGATGATCATGGGCAGGGTGGTCAGCACGGTGCCGGCCATCACCGGGGCCCAGTTGGTCACGCCCTCAGCGTCCTGCAGGCGAGTCAGGCCGACGGGCAACGTGGCCGCCGCCGGGGTGTCCGTGATCAGGAACGGCCACAGGTACTGGTTCCACTCGTTGACCACGGTGATCAGGACGAACGCGGAAAGCGTCGGCCACGACATGGGCAGCACCACACGGAAGAGGGTGGTAAAGAAGCCGGCGCCGTCCATGCGGGCGGCCTCCAGGATCTCAGGCGGCAGCGACTGGAAGTGGTTGCGCATGAGGAACGCGCCGAAGGCGACGCCGGCCAGCGGGATGATCACGCCGGCGTAGGTATCGCGCCAGCCCAACGACGCCACCAGCGAGTAGTTAGAGATGATGGTGATCTGGTTGGGCACCATCAGCGACGCGATGATGAGCAGGAACAGCAGGTTGCGGCCCGGGAAGCGCAAGAACGCGAAGGCGTAGGCCGACAAAACGCCGAGGACCACCTCAATGATGGTGAGCACGAGCGTGATGATGACGGAGTTCTTCAGGTAGCTGGCAAAGCCGGAGGTCTGCCACACGTACGAGTAGTTTTCCGCCTTGAACGGGTTGGGCCAAAACGAGATCGGATCCGAGTAGACATCCTGGAACGACTTAAAGCTGGTGATGAAGATGAAGTACAGCGGCACCATGATCACCAGCACCGTCAGCACGAGCGCGATGTAGCCCAGCACCTTCACCGCCGGGTGCGAATGGTCCATCGGCGCGCCCTTGCGCTTGCGCTGCGTTTCCGTGATCACCGGCTCCGCGTCGGACTGGGAGCCCGGCACCGGGGGCAGGTCGCCCTGCGGTGCGCTGTGGGCAGCGGTGTGCGTGACCGCCGGGATGGTCTGCTTCGTAGACATCTACTTCTCCATCCTTTCCTGCATCTTCACCTGGATGACCGTGATGATGAGGACCACGAGGAACATGATCGTGGCCACCGCGGCGCCGTAGCCGGCGCGGTTGTTCACAAACGTCTCCTGGTAGACCTGGAACACCATCGTGGAGGTGCCGTAGCCGAACGGACCGCCGCCGGTCATGGCGTTGATGATGTCGAAGACCTGGAAGGAGTTCAGCAGCACCGTGATGAGCAGGAAGAAGGTCGTGCCGCGCAGCTGCGGCAGGACCACGCGGAAGAAGTGGCGCGCCGGCGAGGTGCCGTCGATCTCCGAGGCCTCGTCCAGGTCGCGGCGGCACCCCTGCAGCGCGGCGAGATAGATGACAAAGACGTAGCCCACGTTCTTCCACACGTAGGTGACGGTGACCATGAACAGCGCCCAGTTCTGCTGTTGGTAGAAGTTGGGCACGTCCACCCCGATCTTGCCCAGGAAGAACTGGATGAGGCCGTAGGAGGGGTCGAAGACGAACTGGAAGGCCACGCCGATCGCCGCGCCGGCGATGACGTAGGGAGCGAAAACCATGGAGCGCACCGCGGCGCGGCCGAACAGCTTCTGGTCCAGCAGCAGCGCCAGCGCCAGCCCGATCACCATGGAGCCGGCGACGGCGAAGAAGGTGAACACGACGGTGTTAAACACCACGCGCCCGGTGTCCGGGGCCTGGAACCAGTCAATATAGTTCTGCAGGCCGACAAAGTGCATCGTCGGCGAGGAGATGTTCCAGTCGTAGAAGGAGATGCGGATGTTATCTACCAGCGGCCGGTAGGTAAACAGAATGAGGAGCAGCAGGTTCGGGCCGATGAGCAGCGCGGCCAGGCCGATCTGCCGCCAATCAATCTTCCGTTTGCGCGGGTTGCGCGCGTACTCCTCGGAGACCTCCGGGACTTCGGAGACCGCAGGAATCCGCGCGCGCGTCTGCGATGTGGGTTGCATGCGCAAGAACTTAGAGACCCCAGGTGAACATCCGGTTGACAGAAAGTTCTCCCTGAGAAAACTACTTGCAAACTTCAAGAGATCTGCAAGAGATGTACAAAAGCTCTGCGCGACAACTGTCTTTCAGCTGGGTTTAGATGGTCACCTGGCGCGACTTGATGTTGTCCAGCTGCTTGCGCTCGGCGGCGGTGAGCTGCGCGTCGTTGCCCAGCTCCGCCTCCAGCTTCGCGTCCAGCGCCTTCAGCGCCTCCGCGTAGGACTCCGGAGCGACCTCCGGGTCCAGGTCCCACACCGGCACGACCACGCCGTGGGTGCGGAACGCGCCGGCGAACTTCGTGCCCTCGCCCAGCACCAGCTCACCCGTCGCGGCGATGCGCGCGAGCGCGTTGAGCACCTGCGACTCGTTGTCCTCCGTGCGGATCCAGCGGATGTGCGCCTTCCCGCCACCCGGGTTGACCCACCACACGGCGCCCGGCACGCCCGCGCTGACCTCGGCGGACGGCCACACAGCGCCGTTCGCCTGGTTCATCGCCTGCCGCAGCTGCGCGGGGACGTCCTCGCCCTCGGCGAACCACCAGTTGAAGTCGTTGTAGACGGTGATCTCGGGGGTGAAGGTAGCGTCGATAAGCGCCTTGAGCTCCGGCTGGCTCCCATCGGCGGCGGTGGACTGGAGCGTCTCGCCCGGCTTCGCCTCGAGCACCCAGCTCAGCGCGTACGCGAGGTCGCGGCCGGGGTTCTGCGAGTGCGCGCCGACCTGCAGGGCCACGAGGCGCTCGCCGCTCTCGCGCACCATCGCCGCGGCCGCGCCCGGCAGCACGGTGGCCACGGTGACGTCCTCGCCCTTGACCTGGAACTTCGCGCTTGCCGACGGCACGAACTCCTGCAGCGCGATCAACTCGGCCTCAGCGGCGAGCCCGCCGAACGGGCGGGGATCCTTCTGCAGCGCCTCGCGCTCCTTCGCGCGCGCGGCCATCTTGGCCTGGCGGCGGCTCATGCCCTCGGGCAGGTCCTCTTGCTTCTTACGCTTCTTCTTAGCCATGCGGTCAAATCTACCGGACGCGCGCTACTCGCCCGCGAACGTTTCCAGCGCGAGCTGCGGCAGGTCCGTGGCCATGAGGTCCACCCCGCGGGCGCGGCACCACTGCATCTCGCGCGGCAGGTTGACGGTCCACACGTAGGACGGCTGGTCGGCCGCGCCGAGCGCCTCCGGCTCAGCCTGCGCCTGGCGCACGGACGGACCTGGGCCCGTGGCCTGGCCGAAGTCGACCGGCAGCGGCTCGGTCGGGTCCATCAGGGCAAAGGAGCGCAGCTCGGGGAGCAGCTCGCGGAAGCGCTCGATCGCCTCCGGGTTGAAGGAGATGAGGTGCACCTGCTCGCCGGTGTCCATGCCGTGCGCGCGCACGACCCGCGCGACCCCCTCGTCCAGCTCGGCGCCGAACGGGGACGGGTGCTTCGTCTCAATGAGCAGGTGCTTGCCCGGGTACTGGGCGAGGAGGTCGAGCAGCTCGCTGAGCAGCATGATCTGCTGCGGGTCCTCCGGAGTGCCGAAGTTGAGCTGGCGGATCTCCTCCAGCGTCAGCTCCGCGACCTCGCCGGTGGCGCGCTCGCCGTCGACGGTCATGGCGGTGCGGTCCACGGAGAGGTCGTGGATCACCACGGCCTGGCCGTCCTTCGTCATGTTCACGTCGCACTCGATGCCGTAGATGTCCAGCTTGAGCGCCTCCTCGAAGGCGCGGCGCGTGTTCTCCGGGTAGCAGCCGTTGAATCCGCGGTGCGCGACGATGCCGGGAATGTTGGAATCCATGGAGTCTCCTTAACTCGCAGGTGCCGGAGCGGGCACGCTCGTGGCGTCCGCGCGCGCGAACGTCTCCAGCGCCAGGTTGGGCAGGTCGGTGGCCAGGACGTCCACGTTGTGGTCGCGGCACCACATCATCTGCCGCGGCGTGTTCACGGTCCACGTGTACGTCTTCAGCCCGCGCAGCCCGACCAGCTGCTGCCGCGCCTGCAGGTGCTGGATGGACGGGCCGACGCCGTACGGGCGCGACAGCATGGTGCCGCGCGGGTTCCACCGCTTCTCGCGCACGCGGAACAGGTAGTAGGTCTCCAGCTGCGGCGCCATGTGCGTGAAGTAGCGCACCGCCTTGTGGGAGAAGGAGATGATGTGGATGCGCTCGCTGTGCAGCAGCCCCGCGTAGGTGAGCACGCGCAGCGTCTGCTCGTCCACCTCGGGCCCGTAGAGGGTGGGGTGCTTCGTCTCGATGTAGAGGTGCTTGTCCGGGTAGTCCTGCATGAGCTCCAGCAGCTCCTCCAGCAGCATGATCTGCTGCGGGTCCTCGTCGGTGCCGCAGTTCAGCTCGCGCAGCTGCGCGTAGTCCATGCAGTCGACGCGCCCGCGCCCGTTCGTGGTGCGCGAAACGTTCGCGTCGTGGAAGACGACGAGCTTGCCGTCGCGCGAGAGGCGCACGTCGCACTCGATGCCGTGGATGGGGAGCTTCAGCGCTTCCTCAAACGCTCGCCTGGTCAGCTCGGGGTACATGCCGGAAAATCCGCGGTGCGCAACAATGTTCGTCTGCCTCACAGTGCCCAAACCTACAACGGGTTGCGCCCCCGCGCGACCGGAGAAACTTTGTCATAATGCTGGGCATGGGCACACCCAAGCTTATCGACGCCACCGCGCCCCTTTCCCGCCTCACCGCCGGTATCGACTCGGCGCGTCGGGCCGTGCGGCGCGCCCGCGGCCGGTACAGCTTCGACCGCCACGGCGTGCTGGCCGCCCCGCTCGCCGCCGTGGAAATCCTCGCGGACCTCTCCCCCATCGTCCGCCTGCAGGGCCTGCGCCGCCTGCCCAACAACTTCCGCTCCGGGGTGATCGGCGCGGAGATCGCCTCGTGGGGCGCGGTCGCGCCCTCGCTGCTGCCCCGCCGCTGGTGGACCACCGCCGCGAACGTGGCGATCTGCCAGGCCGTCGGGCACATGATCGGCTCGGGTGTGGGCAGCGTCGCGCGCGCCTGCGGGACGAGCGGGCCGCGGGGGCGTCACGCCAACCCGGCGCGCATTGTGATGAGCTCGATGACGATGGCGGCCTACGGGGCGTCGTTAAGCGTGCATGCCCGGCAGGAGCGCCTGGTGGAGAACCCGCGCCCGGTGCGGGCGGCCGACACGGTGGCCGGCCTGGCGGTGGGCACGCTGGGGTACGGCGCGACACTGCTGCTTGGCGAGGCCCTGCAGACCTCCGTCGACCGCATCAACGCCGTCTTCGGCCGCCGCCTCCCGCCCGTGACCTCGTGGCCGCTGGCAATTCTCGCGGTGGGCGCGGGCGCCTACCTGTTCACGGATCGCCTGGTGGTGCGCAACTTCCTCTCCAACGTGTACAAGGAGGCGGAAGAGCTTAACCGGCAGTTCCTCCCGGGCGCCGCGCAGCCGCGCGAGCCGGAGCGCACGGGCTCGCCCGCGTCCGGCGAGGCGTGGCGCAGGATGGGCCGCCAGGGCCGCGCGGTGGTCGCGGGCGGGCCGCGCAAGCGCGACATCGGTCTGGTCCTGGGCGAATCCCCCGACAAGGTCAAGGAGCCGATCCGCATCTTCATCGCGCTTCGCGACGGCAACCGCAGCCGCTCCTACGAAGAGATGGCCGCCGCCGCCCTGCGCGAGATGGACCGCACCGACGCCTGGTCGCGCCGCCACATCGCGGTCCTCTCCGCCGCCGGCACCGGCTGGATCAATGACTTCCACACCTCCGGCTTCGAGTTCGTCGCGCGCGGCGACTGCGCCATCGTGGCCATGCAGTACTCCTACGTCCCGTCGCTCTACTCCTACATGGCGGACCGCGAATCCGCCGTCCAGTCCTCCCGCATCCTCATCAATGCGATCTCCGAGCGCATTTCGCTTCTCGACGCCCACCGCCAGCCCAAGCTCTACGTCGGCGGAGAGTCCCTCGGCGCTTACGGCGTCGCCGACGCCTTCCACGCACCCGAGGAGCTGCTCGCCCGCACCTCCGGCGGCGTGTTCACGGGGGCGCCGGCGTTCTGCGCCGCTCACGCGGCACTGACGCGACGGCGCGAAGAGGGCAGCCCGCAGCGCCTCCCCGTCGTGGACGGCGGCCGCCACTTCCGCTTCATCTCCCACCCCGACCACCTGGACCACGACTATGCGGGCAACGAGTACGACGCCCCGTGGGAGTTCCCCCGCGCCGTCTTCGCCCAACACGCCTCGGACCCCATCGTGTGGTGGGACTGGAGCCTGCTGTGGCGGGCCCCCGACTGGCTCAAGGAGCCCGGATCGCGCGGGGTCCCCGCCCCCGCCGCCCAGCACTTAGACGTGCTGGACACGCTGCGCTGGTGGCCGTTTGTCACCTTCTGGCAGGTGGGTATCGACCAGATCAACTCCAAGGACTTCGCCGCCCCGCACGGGCACAACTACCACGCCGAGACCGTCGCGGCGTGGAACAAGGTGCTCGACGGCGGGCTCACCAACGCCGAGCTGGAGCGCATCAACCGGTGGATTGCGGCAGACGCGACGAAGCTGCGCGCTTAGATCCCGCAGGCGACGCCGGTGGAGTGGTGCGGGCAGTAGCCGTTGGGCACCTTGTGCAGGTACTGCTGGTGCTGTTCCTCCGCCAGGTAGTAGTCCACGTCCGCGCGGACCTCGGTGGTCATGTCCCCGTAGCCGGCCTCCTTGAGCTGGCGGCCGTACTCGTCGCACCACTGCCGGATCTGCTCCGCTTCCTCCTCCGTGTCCGGGTAGAAGGCGGAGCGGTACTGGGTGCCGTGGTCGTTGCCCTGGCGGTAGCCCTGCGTGGGGTCGTGCGCCTCGAGCGCGGTGCGCACCAGGTCCTTCAGGCTGATCGTTTCCGGGTCGTAGACCACCTCGACGGTCTCCGCGTGGTTGGTCCTGCCGCCGCACACCTCGGCGTAGGTTGGGTTGGGGGTCTGCCCGCCGGCGTAGCCCGCGGAGGTGGACTCCACCCCGTCGAGCTCCCAGAACATCTTCTCCACGCCCCAGAAGCAGCCAATGGCGATGCGCAAGCGGCGCTGCTCCGGCTTCCACGGCCCGGTAATCGGGGTGCCCAGCACGGCGTGCGGCTGGGGGTTTGGCAGCAGCGGCTCCGCGCGGCCGGGCAGCGTCTGGTCGGCCGGAACGAGCTCAGGTGTCAGTGTAAAAAGGAATCCCATGTGTCTAATAACTAACAATTGGGCCCCGGAAATTCCACGGATATTTTCATTGCACGAAATGAGTTTTTGTCTACTATGGGGCACGTCATCACAAGCTGACGAAAGGATTTAGCACAATGGCTGTTTACGAGCTTCCGGAACTCCCGTACGCATACGACGCGCTGGAGCCCCACATCTCCAAGGAGATTATGGAGCTGCACCACGACAAGCACCACGCAACTTACGTCGCTGGCGCGAACGCTGCGCTCGAGGCCCTCGAGGCTGAGCGCAACGGCGAGGCAAACCCGGACAAGCTGCGCGCGCTGTCCAAGAACCTCGCGTTCAACCTGGGTGGCCACACCAACCACTCCATCTTCTGGAAGAACATGGCATCGAACGCTGGCGGCAACCCGACCGGCGCAATCGCCGAGGCCATCGACCGCGACTTCGGTTCTTTCGAGGCATTCCAGAAGCAGTTCGCTGGCGTCGCCACCGGCCTGCAGGGCTCCGGCTGGGCCGTCCTGGGCTACGACCACATCGCTGGCCGCCTGATCATCCAGCAGCTGACCGACCAGCAGGGCAACATCTCCGTTGACTTCACCCCGGTCCTCATGCTGGACATGTGGGAGCACGCGTTCTACCTGCAGTACAAGAACGTCAAGGCTGATTACGTCAAGGCTTGGTGGAACGTCGTCAACTGGGACGACGTCAACGAGCGCCTCACAGCTGCGTCCAAGTAAGGTCCTAGTAAGGCCCGAGTAAGACGCCGCACCCCGCGCCGACCACGCACCCGCGTGGCCGGCGCGGTTTTTTATGGGCACGCCACAGGAAATCCGGCGAAACCGTTGCGGGAGCGCGCAAAAAGGTGGACCATAAGTCCTTATGAGGAAGGGCACGATTGAGTATCGCAGGGCGTCGATAGGCATGCTCCTCGTCGGCCTGGCGATCTTCTCCTCGCTCTACGCCACGCAGGCGCTGCTGCCCACGCTCACGCACGAGATGGGGATCGACCCGTCCACCGCCGCGCTCACCGTGTCCGCCGCGACGGGTGCGCTCGCGGTGTGCGTGGTGCCGGCGTCGATCCTGTCGGAAAAGTTCGGGCGCGGCCGCGTGCTGGTCATCTCCGCGCTCGCCGCCACCGCGCTCGGGCTGACGCTGCCGCTAGCGCAGAGCATCGAGCAGCTCGTGGTGCTGCGCTCGCTCCAGGGCGCGCTGCTCGCGGGCACGCCCGCGGTGGCGATGGCGTGGCTGTCGGAGGAGCTGGACGAGCGCGACCTCGCCGGCGCGATGGGGCTCTACATCGCGGGCACCTCGGTCGGCGGGCTGACCGGCCGCCTCATCCCGGCGTTCATGCTCGAGGTCACCGGCTGGCGCTGGGCGCTGGCCACGAGCGCCGCGGTGAGCCTCGCCCTGGCCGTCGCCACCGCCATTCTGCTGCCGGAACAGCGCAACTTCCGCCCGAAGGCATCGATCCGCCCGGGCGCCGAGGTCCGCGCCGTGGCCGGCCACCTGCGCAACCCGCGCCTGGTCGGGCTGGTCGCCACCGCGTTCATCGCCATGGGCGTGTTCGTGTCCATGTACAACTTTTTCGGGTTCCGCGCCATCAATGATTTCGGGCTCGCGCCGTCGCTGGCAGGCCTGACCTACGTGATGTACCTGTCCGGCACGTGGTCGAGCGCGCGGGCGGGCAGCTTCGTCTCCCGCTTCGGTCGCGGCCGGGTCGTGCTCGCCGCCGCAGTGCTCATGCTCACCGGCGCGCTCATCGGTTCCAGTAGCAACCTCATCGTCACGCTGGTGGGGCTGCTTATCTTCACCGCCAGCTTCTTCGCCCTGCACTCCACGGCGTCGGGCTGGGTAGGGCTGATTGCGGAGAAGGACCGCGCGGAGGCGTCGAGCCTCTACGTGTTCTGCTACTACATGGGCTCGTCGCTGCTGGGGGCGGCGACGGGCCAGGCGTTTGAGGCGCTGCCGTGGGCGGGGTTCGTGGCCGTGCTCGCGGCGATGCTGGGCGCGCTCATCGCCATCGCGGTCGCGCTCGCCGTGGCGGAGAAGCGCTCAGAGTAGCGGCAGGCCCGGCGCGCCCGCGTCGAGGAACTCGCGCACGGCGCGCGTGGCCCGGCAGTCGTCCTCGTTGTAGCGCAGCAGCGTCTCCCGCGCCGCCGCGCCGTCGACGCCGCCCTCCCGCGCTGCGCGGCGCAGCGCCACGGAGACCTCGCCGTCCACGTCGTCGTCCTCCCAGGTAAATCCCACCACCGGCCCGAGGACTTTGAGGCCCAGCCCGTCGGTGCCCACCAGGTGCGTGCGCACGTGCGCGAACACGTCCACCCACTCGTCGGAAGCGATGAAGGCCTGCACCTCGGCCAGCTCCACTGAGTCGAAGCGCTTGGCGGATGACTTCATCCAGTGGTTCTCGCCGCCCGCCGCGTAGCAGTAGGCCGCAAACGTCTTGCCCGCCGCGTGCGCCGCGTCGCGCACGCCCATCAGCCAGCGCCAGAACTGCGTGAAGTTGCGTTCCTCGGCCTCGCCGCCCACGTCGTCCCAAGTGACAAACGCGCGGTACACCGCGCCGTCGTACGCGCCCCACAGGTAGGCGCCTTGGTCCAGGTACGCCTCCATGTCCACGTCGATCTCCACGTCGGCGCGCGGCACGCGGATCGGCCCCTGGCGTCGCAGCACCGGGATACCCTCGCGCCAGGAGCGGGCGATTACCGACGCCTCGCCGCAGGAGGCGTCGATAAGCCCCTGCACCGTGACGATCCCCTTGTCGCGCCACGCGTCGCCCCGGCCGCCGGAGAAGACGAGCGAGATGTCATCGAGCTCGCGCAGGCGCGGCTCGCAGAGCTGCCAGAACCGGCAGCCCGCGCACTGTTTGAGGCGCAGCGGCTCGTCCGGGATCGGTGCGCCGAGCGCGCGCAGCATCGGCGGCACGAACCGGGTGACCTCGCCGAGGTAGGCGCGCTCGCGGTCCTGGCCGATGCTCGCGCCGAGGCCGGTGGCGGAGTCGCCGAGCAGGAGTTCCGCCATGGCGAGGCGGTAGCCGTCGATGGTGTGGTGGCGCGGCTTGGCGCGCACCGCGAGCGGTTTGCCCAGCCCGAGCCGGCCGGTGGGCACCATCCGCGTGCTGGACTCCGGGTCCTTGCGCGCGACGCGGTGGTTGGACACGATGACGGGGAGGTAGCCGTCGTCGGTGCGCACGAGCACGTCGATCTCGTCCACCACGCGGATCCCCTCGAGTGTGCCGCAGAGGACCGCGCGCGTGATCAGGTTGGCGCCGCGGCGCATCGCCGCCCGCGTCTCCGCGTCGCGGCTGAGCAGCTCGGTAGGGGTCGTGGCCGGCGGGAGGTCGACGCGGACGAAGGCTTTCCGGCGGCCGTCGCCAACCGCCCGCTTCGTGGGCAGCGCGGCGAAGACGAGTTCGCGGGCGGCCTCGAGCTGCGCCTGGCGGGACTCGCCGCTCGGGGTTGGACCGATCTCCGGGTGCGCCCAACGCTGGCGCAACCGGAACCTGCATCCCACGAGGTCCGCGGGACGGACCTGAAACGGCTCATTCACAATATGGACCACATTACCTGGACGGCGGGTAAGATCGGGACAGCGAAAAACGACACGACCAAGGAGCACCACCCCAATGGGAGTTTTTGAAGCGATCCGCAAGGCCCGCGCGAGGACGAAGGCGGAGATCAAGGCCGCCGAGGCGCGCGCCCGCAAGATGGCCAAGGAGCAGGCGAAGGCCGATCAGAAGACGGCGAAGCTGCTGGACAAGGCAGAAAAGCGCCTGATCAAGGAGGAGAAGAAGGGCCTGAAGCGCAAGCGCAAGCACGAGAAGCAGCTGGCCGAGGCGCACCTGAAGCGCATCGAGCAGACCGGCTTTACGCAGAAGAAGGCGAAGCAGTGGGTCGGCGCGTCGCGCATCCTCGTGCCCATCCTGCTGCCGCTGGCGTACAAGGCGTACACCTCCTACCAGCAGAACCGCATGAACTCCCGCGCCGCCGATCTGGGCGTCAACCCGCAGGACCTCGCGCGCCACTCCGGCCGCGGCGCCGAGCTCAAGGCGCGTATTGACGCCCTGCGTACCTCCGTCGAGTCCGCCGACAACCTGCCGTCTGGCTTCTCCGGCGACGCGAAGGTGCGCCTCAATGAGCTGGCGCGCAACGTGCGCGACGCGGAGCACCTCAACCCGGAGCAGCGCCGCCTGGCGTACGGCACCGTGGAGGAGGAGCTGGACACACTCGGCGCGGAGATCGCCAAGAAGTCCCGCTAAGCCTCGGGGCTCTCGGAGCTCTTGGGGGTTACAGCACCCCCTGCTCGCGTGCCGACGCCACCGCCGACGTCCGCGAGCGCACCCCCAGCTTGTCGTAGATGTGCACCAGGTGCGACTTCACCGTTGCCTCCGACAGCATGAGCTGCTGGCCGATCTCCCGGTTCGAGGAGCCTTCGGCCACCAGCTGCAGCACCTCCAGCTCGCGCGGCGTAAGCGAGGAACGCGGCGCCCTGTCGCGCGTCTCCAGCTTGTCGCGCACGACCGGCGACAGTGAGGCGTCGCCGCGCGCGGTGGAGCGCACCGCGGCGAGCAGCTCCTCCGGCGGCGCGTCCTTGAGCAAGTATCCCACCGCGCCGGCCTCGATCGCGCCCAGGATGTCCGCGTCCGTGTCGTAGTTGGTCACCACCAGCACCTTCGGCGGCGTCGCCATGCTGGAGCGGATCTCTGCCGTCGCCTGCGCGCCCGTGGTCACCCGCGCGCCCTCGGACCCGGCGCCGAAGCGCAGGTCCATCAGGATCACGTCGATGCCGCCCGCCTGCGCGGTCGCGATTGCGGCCTCGGCGGTCGCCACCTCACCCACGACGCGGATGTCCTCCGCCGCCTCGAGCACGGAGCGCAGCCCGAGCCGCACAATTTCGTGGTCATCGGCCAGCAGCACCCGGATCATCGTTCACCTCGTCCTTATCTTCGTCGATGCGGTTGGCCGCATCATTCTTTTGATTGACATTACTCGGTACCGCGACCGAAAGCGCCGTAGGTCCACCCGGCGCGGACTCCACCACCAGCTCCCCGCCCAGCTCCGCGGCGCGCGAGCGCATCGCGTCCAGCCCCAGGTGCCCCAGCCCCGCGGGCTGCTCCGCCTGCGCTTCCGTGTCGAACCCGTGACCGTTATCCACCACGTCCAGGCGCACCTCCCCCGCTCCGTACGTCAGCGTCACCCGCATCCGCGTCCCGCCCGAATGCTTCACCGCGTTCGCCATCGCCCCCTGCGCGATCCGCAGCAGCCCGGCCTCGGTGCGCATCGGCAGCTGCTGCGCCTCCCCGTCCGTGTCGATCTCAATGCGCATGTCGCTCGCCGTCTCCAGGTCGCCCGCGATGCGGGTGAGGGCATCGCTTAACGACGTCTCACTCAACGGGGCCGGCGCCAACGCCGCGATCATCGCCCGCGTCTCCGCCAAGTTGTTGGACGCCGCCCGGCGCGCCGTCTCCATCCGCTTCAGCGGCGCCTCCAGCTGTTCGGCCGGGACGTCCAGGCCCGCGAGGTCCCGCTCGGCGGCGTGGAGCAGCATCTGGATCGAGGACAGGTTCTGCGCCACCGTGTCGTGGATCTCGTGCGCGAGGCGCTCGCGCTCCTGTGCCACGCCGGCGGCGCGCTCGGTGGCGACCAGTTTGTCGCGGGTGGAAAGCAGCTCGTCGATAAGCGCCTCCCGCTCCTTGCTCACCCGTCCGATGGTGGTGAACGCGTAGTTGATGGCCACCACGACCGCGGCGGAAAGGACCGGGCCGAGGACGCCGCCGAGGGTGAGCCCGCCCGGGATCTGGATGAGGACGGAGATGATGAGACCGGCGGCGACGAGGAGGAGGCCGCGCCAGTTGTTGAAGACGCGGAGGAAGACGAAGAAGAGGATGAAGACCCAGTAGACCGCGACCGGCGAGATGGTCATATCCGCGACCCAGACCGCGGTGAGCGCGAGGCACCACAGGCCGCGCATCCAGCGGCCCCATCGGTGCATCTCCACCATGCCGTAGAACAGGACGAAGGAGAAAGAGGAGACCAGGAGGATCTGCAGCAGCGCCAGGTTCAGCGGCATCCGGGCCAGCGCGCCGAGGGAGACGAGCACGAGGCACACGGCGAGCACCGTGATGCCGGTGTCGAGCGCCTTGTTGTCCGGCACGTCTGCGGTCGGCTGCGCCGCGCTGGCTAGTCTAGAGCTCATGCGTTTGACACTACCCACTGTGTGGATGGCCCCCGTGCTCGTGGCAACCGGTCTCGCGCTCGCCGCGTGCGGCAGCGGTAGCGAGGACAGCCCGGACAGCGCAGACAGCGCGGGTGGGGAGCCAACGGAAGCGGCCGCGCCAGACTCCGGGCTGCCCGTCGAGGCGCTGCCGGCGACGGACCGCAACGGGTGGGTCGACTGCCCCTACCTGGATACGGAGTGGGTGGCGCAGACCAACGGGCAGCGCGTCACGGGCGTGGGCATCGACGAACGCTTCGACACGCCCGCCTGCCAGTTCTGGTCCTACCCGGAGGAGCCGCAGCTGACGGTGGTGGTGCGCCACATGGACAGCCCGGAGGCGGCGATGCAGGTGGTGGACTGGGCCACGCCGATCGCGTACACCTCGCCCGCGGACCAGCCGGTCGGGTGGAACGGCGGGCGACACGGCGGCGGCGAGGTCCCCGACCGGATCGGTGCCGCATACTCGGTGGCCAAGGGCTCTCACGCCGTCACCGTGTTTACCAACCAGGACGAGTCGGTGAAGGCACAACACGTGGCGGAGCAAGTCATCGCTACCCTGGGCCTGTGACCGAACACGTAACGCCCCCAGACCAGCCACTCGCAGAGATCATCGTCGCCGCAATCGTCTTCCGCGACGCGGAAGGGCGGGTGCTGTGCGTGCGCAAGCACTCCAGCCCTCGCTACCAGCTGCCGGGCGGCAAACTCGAGCCCGGCGAAAGCACCCTGGACGCCGCGCTGCGCGAGACGCGCGAGGAGATCGGCGTGGAGGTCGACCGCTCCCGCCTGAGCTACCTGGGCCGCTTCAGCGCGGAGGCGTCGAACGAACCGGGGCACACCGTCACCTCGACCGTGTACGTGCACCCCACTCCGCCCGCCGCGCCGGCGCCCGCGGCGGAGATCGCCGAGGCCGCCTGGATCGACCCGGAGGCGCCCGGCGACCGGCAGATCGCGCCCCTGCTCGCCTCGCGGATCTTCCCGGCGCTGCGCCCGCGCCGGCTGCGCGCCGTCACCGTCTTCGCCGGGGCCAACCCCGGCAAGCGCCCGGAATACCTCGAGCAGGGCCGCCTGCTCGGCGAGGCACTCGCCCGGCGCGGCGCTACCCTGGTCTACGGTGGGAGCAAGGTGGGCGTGATGGGAGCGGTGGCCGCGGGGGCGTCGGCAAGCGGCGGCTCCTCGCTCGGCGTGCTCACCACGCAGCTGGCCAACTACGAGCTCAAATTCGACGGGCTGGACCGGCTCGAGCTGGTCGGCTCGATGGCGGAGCGCAAGGCAATGATGAGCCAGCAGGGCGACGCGATCGTGGCGCTGCCCGGCGGGACGGGCACGCTGGACGAGCTGTTCCAGGAATGGACGAGCCAGCAGCTCGGGCTGCACTCCAAGCCAATCGGGCTGCTTGACAGCGAGTTCTGGCAGCCGCTGCTGGACATGGTGGACCACATGGTGCGCAACGGGTTCGTGCGGCAGACGGACCGCGACCACCTCGTCGTCGCGGACGACCCGGACGAGCTGCTGGACAGGCTGGAGCGGTGGGTGCCGCCGGTGCCGCGTTGGACGGACTAGACGGCGCTCGACGGCGCTAGACGGCGACGTCGTTGTACGGCATCATCGCCGAGATCCACGGGAACACGACCTCCATCAGCAGGAAGAACACCGCGACCAGGACGACGACGGTGATGAGGGCCTTGACCCACGTGTTGCCCGGCAGCTTGCGCCAGAGGAATGCGTACATGCGCTACTTCACCTCCGACATCGCGCTCGGGAGGGTGTTGCCCTCCGGGTTCTTCGGCAGGACCTCGGTGCGCATCGCGTGGACCACCATGCGCTCCGCGTTGGAGAACTGCGGGTGGCAGGTGGTCAGCGTCATGATGCCCTCCATGCCGTCCACCACCTCCATGGACTTCGTCTCCGGCATCGGGTTGACCACGTCGATGTCGCCGGGCACCGTGATGTGGCGCCCCTGCACCTTGCCGTAGTCACCGGTGGCCACCCGCTCGTTCATCTCGCCCGGCAGGCAGTCCGCGGTCTCGGCGCGGCGCTCGTCCGGCTGCTGCGACATGGGGAGCACGCGGTAGGTCACCCACTGGGTCTGGGTTTCCACCACGATGGCGTCGCAAGCCTTGAGCCCGCCCAGGTCGTTGAAGGGCGCGCCCTTGCCCACGCGGTGGCCGGCGACGGCGAAGTTGCCGTTCTCGCCGGGCATCTGGGTGTCCGGGTAGCGGCCCGGCCCGACGAGCAGCTCCTGTTCCTGCACGCCCTCGATGATGGCGAACTCGTAGTCGGGGCCGAAGGCGGGGATGTACATGCGCGCGAAGGCGTCGCCAAGCGCCGGCGCTTTCGCTTCGCGCGGGTTGACCCAGCCGTCGCCCCACTGCAGCTCGAGCTTCTGCTGCGCCTCATGCTGCTTCTCGCCGGAGGCGATGTTGGTCCAGAACGACTCGTAGAACGCGAACAGGAGGAGGAGGGCGCCTGCGGTGAGCAGGAGTTCCCCGATGACCTGTGAGGCACTGATGCGGTGAGGGGCTGCGGGCATGGCATAACATTAACCCACGACCGCTCGCGCGCGGCACTGCGAACGACGCTACGAAAGGGGCGCTTGCTCAGCATGCTGGAAATGTTGGTCTACCCGGTCTCTGCGGTGATTAAGCTGTGGCACTGGCTGCTTGCAGACGTCCTGGGCATGGGCCCCTCCGCCGCGTGGGTCGCCTCCGTGATTCTCCTCGTGGTCACGGTCCGCGCGCTCATCATGCCGTTTGCGCTGCAGCAATACCGCATCAGCCGCGTCGGCTTCCTGGTCAGGCCGCACCTCGCGCGCATCAAGGCGCAGTACGCCGACGCCACCTCGCCGGAGGCCATCGCCGCGGAGAAGCAGGCCATGAAGAAGGTCCAGGACGAGCACAACTACAACCCGCTCGCTGGCTGCATCCCGGCGCTCATCCAGTTCCCGGTGTTCATCGGCCTCTACCGCCTGCTGCGCTGGATGGCCGTGCCCACGGACGGCGACAACCACACCATCGGCATCCTCACCCCGCAGGACCTCGAGACGTTCCGGGCAGCTTCGCTTTTCGACGCCCCCCTCCCCGCCTACATGGCCATGCCCCCAGAACACCTCGCCGCTCTCGGCACCACGGAGGCGCAGGTGCGGGCCGTGGCCCTGCCCATGGTGATCGCCGCCGTCATCTTCACCTGCTCCAACCTTGCGATCTCGCAGATGCGCAACCGCTCCACGCTGGACTGGGAGAACGCGATGACGCGGAAGTCCTACGGCCTGCTGTGGTGGGCCATTCCGCTCGTCGCCCTGAGCCTCATCTCCGCCGGGCTTTCCGGCATCGTCCCGATCGCGGTGCTGCTGTACTGGGTCACGGGCAACCTGTGGACGATGACGCAGACGATCCTTTTCTGGGCCTGGACGGTCCGCCGCTACCCGGCGGAGGCGCTGCACCGCGAGTTCTGGGCGGAGACGAAGCAGAAGGCCGAGGAGCTGCGCGCCGCGCGCAAGGAGCGCAGACGGTCGCGCCGCGCGAAGCGCCTGCGCGCGCTGCGCCACCCGGGTGAGGCGGGCGCAATCGCCCGCGAGCTGCGCGCCGAGAAGCGCGAGCGCAAGCAGGAAAAAGCGCGCGAGAAGCAGGAGCGGAAGGCACTCCAGAAGGCGCGCAACGAGGCGAGCCGCCAGCTCGCGCGGGACAAGAAGCGCCAGAAGCAGGATCAGATGGAGTAGTCTGCGGGCGGCGCGCCGAGCTGGCTTTCCGCCAGGTCGCGCGCCTTGCGCAGCGGTGCGACGTCGCGCAGCAGGCGCGCGCCCGACATCCCGCCGTCAAGGAAGATGAGCAGCTCGTCCGCCTGGTTCGAGGAGTCGTAGCCGTTCTTGTTGCTCAGCAGCTCCGTGAGGGTGTCGTGCATCCAGGTGCGGTGGTTCAGGCAGGTCTGCACGATCCGCTGCTCCGACTCGGTGTCGGGGCGCGGGTACTCCATCGCCGCGTTGAGGAACGGGGAGCCGCGGAACTCGCGCTGCGGTTCCGCCTCGATGGCCATGTCAAAGAAGGCGAGGACCTTCTCGTCCGCGCTCGAGGCTTTGACCGCGCGCTCCTCCCACCGCTGCCGGTACTGCTCGTCCAAGCGCTCCAGGTAGGCGATGACCAGGTTGTCCTTGGAGCCGAGCAGGCTGTACAGGGACGCCTTCGCCACGTCGGCCTCGCGCAGGATCCGGTCGATGCCGATGACGCGGATGCCTTCCTCGGTAAAGAGTTTCGTGGCCGCGTCGAGGAGGCGCTGCCGCGGGCTCGGGCGGTTGCGGCGACGAGTCGTCGTCTTCTTTTTCGCCGTGCCACTGCTCACGTTGCGTCCTCACTTCCTCCGGTCATTGCGTCTGGTCTCAATATAGACAAACCGGTACGTACATTCCAGTCGGCCGGGCATATCTTTCACCCCGCGCATGCGAAAGCCCCCGGCGGCGCCGCGGAAAGCCGCAGGCCGATCCGGGGGCGAATCGTGATCTAGCGCTACTTGCGCTTGTTGGTCACCGCGTTGATGATGCCAAGGAGGATCGCCGCGCCCAGCAGGCAGGTGAGGAAGCTGAAGAACAACCCGGCGCCGGCGACGTCAACGCCGAACAGGCCGAGGACCCAACCACCGATGAGGCCGCCGACGATGCCGACGACGATGTTCAGACCGATGCCCATCTGCGCGTCGCGGCCCTGCATCTTGGAGGCGATCCAGCCCGCGATGCCGCCGATGATGATCCAGGCGATGAAGCCCATAGACAGAGTCATAGTGAGAAAATTCCCTTCGTATTCGTGCGTACCTTCGTTCGCCCTCCCATTATGCCCGGCTTATATGAGGACCGCTAGACCTTACTCCTCCGGGCGGACCACCATCATCGGGCACGGAGCGGATTGCAGCAGCGCGCGCGAGGTGGAACCGAGCAGCATGCCCTTGAAGCCACCGCGGCCGTGCGAGCCCGTGACCAGGAGCTGAGCGCCTTCCGACGCCTCCGTCAGCGCCCGGACCGGCCGGTCGCGGGTGATGAGGGTGCGCACCTCGACGTTGGGGAACTGCTCACGCAGCGTGCCCAGGTACTCCTCGAGTTTTTCGGCCTTTTCCTTCTGCACGGCCGCCCAGCGGTCATCGTCCACGGCGAAACCGGCACCCGGCGCCTGCACCTGCGTATCGATCCAGGTGTGCACCGCTACGAGCTCCGCCTTGCGAGCGTTCGCCTCCTCAAAGGCGTACTCAACGGCGCGACGGGACACCTCAGAACCGTCGACGCCGACAACAACCGGGCCATACTTGTTGGCGTCAGTGACGTTGTTGTCCTCGCGCACCACCACGACCGGGCAGGACGCGTGGGAAACGACAGCGCCGGAGACGGAGCCCAGGACCATGCCGGACAGCCCGCCCAGGCCGCGGGAACCCATGACCACCATCGTGGAGCTACGCGACATCTCCAGCAGCATGTCAATCGGGGAGCCCTCGGCGACGGCGTGGCCGATCTTGATGTCCGGCGCCACCTCGAGGGCGATGTCGCGGGCCTCGTCGATCTTCTTCAGGGTTTCGCGCTGGAGATCGTCGAAAAGCTCTTGCGGCGGAACCATACCCTCCGCGTAGAGGAACTGGGGCATGGTGTAGCTGGAGGCCAGACGCAGCGGGATGCCTCGCTTCATGGCGGTGTTCGCCGCCCAGCGCACCGCAGTCTGCGATGCGGGGCTGCCATCCACGGCGACAACGACGATGTCTTCGCGGTCTTCCAGGTTTTCTCGTTCTTCGCGGCTCATAGCCTCCGCCCTTTCGATTGGGGAACTGGTTATATCCTCAGTGTAGCGCGGTGGCGGGGGTGCAGTCGCCGTTACTGCGGAAGCTCAACCTTCTCGGCGGCGTCCGCGTTGGCGGGGAAGAAGACCTCGTACAGGAACCTGAACAGGTCAGCGATGCCCTTACCGATCCCCTCGGAAAAGAACTGCAAAATTGGGTCTAGCATTGCTCCAATGTCCATGCCGGATACGCTACTACATACTATGGCCCGCAAAAAGAGCAAGCTCGCACCGCCGTTGCCCCCGCGCGACGGCCTCGGCGCTTCCCGCGTCCGCGTGCCGGAGACCGACGCGCCGCTCACCGCCTTCGGGTTCCTCGCGGAAGTCATCGCGAGTCAGCGCCACCGCCACCCCGAGGACACCCCCGACGCCGTGGCGCGCCGCTTCGCCGACGGCGAGGTCGTGCTGCGCAGCGGCCAGCCCATCGCCGCCGACCAGGTTCTCGCCCCCGGCACCGACGTCTTCTTCTACCGCCGCCCCGCCCCGGAGCGCGAGGTCCCGTACCGGATCACGACGGTGTTCGAGGACGACGACATCCTCATCATCAACAAGCCGCCCTTCCTCGCCACGATGCCGCGCGCCGCCCACATCACCGAAACGGCCACGGTCCGCCTCCGCCGCGCGACCGGCAACGAGGAGCTCACCCCGGCGCACCGGCTCGACCTCATGACGTCCGGCCTCCTCCTCTTCACCAAACGCCGCGAGCTCCGCGGCCCCTACCAGGAGCTTTTCGCCCGCCGCGAGGTGCGCAAACAGTACACCGCCATCGCGCCGCACCGCCCGATCTCGCCCACCACGTGGCGCCACCGCATCCACAAAGTCACCGGCGACGTCGCCGCCACGCTCGTCCCCGGCACGCCCAATGCCACCACGCACGTCACGCAGATTTCGCTTATCGACGCCCCCTTGTCCCCCTCCCTCGCCACCACCTATTCCACCCCAGAGCCGCTGGCCAGCTACCTCCTCGAGCCCGTCACCGGCAAGACCCACCAACTGCGCATCCAGATGTGCGCCGCCGGTGCCCCAATCCTTGGCGACCCCATCTACCCCACCATTCGCCCCTTCGGCACCGAAGACTTCTCCCGACCGATGCTGCTCACGTCCGTCTACCTCGGCTTCACCGACCCGCTCTCCGGCCGGGAGCGGGAGTTCCGAGCTGAGGCGTGGCTGCCGGGAGCAGGGTGGCGCCTATAAGCAAACCGCTCCCACGCCGCGCGCTGCTGCTTGCCTTGCGCGACGAGCTGCGCAAACAGCTCGTCCTCGGGCGCCTCGTCCGCGATCTGCGCGAGCCGCTGCACCATGCGGCGAAACTGGCGCCGGTACGACAGAGAGAGGACCTGGCGCGCGTACTCGGCGGCGAGCAGGTCGTTCGCCTGGAGGCCGAGGAGCGTGGCCATGAGCTCGGTGGTGTCGCGCGTAGTCATCCCGTCTTTCGCGCCCTTGGCGCTCAGCGTGGCGATCACCGTTGCTGAATCGGTCGGGCGATCCTCCGCGGCACGCTCCTGGATCGCCCTGAAGATCTTGGCGTAGTTAGGGCGGTAGAAATCTCCCGCCTCGACGATATTGAGGGCTTCGTTGACGGTCTGGAGATCGCCGCGCTGACCTGCCCACAAAAGCGCGGAGAGGAGGAGCGCCTCGCTGTCGTGCCGAGGGTTGTAGGGAGGAAAGTCAGGGTCGAGGTCGGGGTGCCCCTCCGTCTCGACCTCGGTGTAGCGGCGCTGTTGATCTGCCATGCCACTCCTTTCAGCTAGTCGACTATTCGCACATACTAGCGGATGGAACGGAGTGGTGCGCGGCTACGGAATAAGCGCGGTGACTTCCGCCGGAAGCATCGGCGCGATCTGCGGCCACGCGGCACCGACTACCCCGCCCACGACGAGAAGCGCGAGAAGCGTGGGCCAGAGGATCATCGCCGGCATTGGGGAGCCGTCAGGATAGAACAGCCCTGATTGCCACTCCGACTCGTCGTAAGAGAGGTTGCGCCCCTTGATGCACGCACGTAGGCCCGGTGCCAGGTAGGACCCGGCTCCGTTTACCTCGAGGTAGTCATCAATCCCCTCCGAGGAACCAGTAGCCGGGCGCTTGCCGCCCTTATCCAGGTACGCCTTCTCCTTAGCGATGATCCGGTCGAGCTCCTTCTGCGCCTGAGCCTTCGTCATAGTACGGGTGCGCACCTTCGTGTAGGGAGTACCCAGGTCGCCGGAGTAGTTAAAGGTGCACTTGTCACCCTTCACGATTACTTCGGAGGCCGACGACTCGAGAGGTGCTGCAACCACTCCGGCAGCGGCGAGCGAGGCGGCGAGGGCGATGGACGTTGCGCGGATCTTCGGGGCACTCATTGTGGTCTCCTTGTGTTGTACTGCACTGCTGCTGCCAGACTGGGGGCGAACTGGGGGTTTGAGCACAGCATAATCAAGAACCGTTAACGCGGGGTGGTTTTCGAGGCTGTTGTGTTGATAGGGACCGAAAGTTGCCGGCGCGCCCCTGGCAGGTGAGATCATATTCTGCGGTGGGCGGGGTGGAGTGAGTGGTTGCCGACTCAGGGCGGCCTGCAGCTGGCTCCGCCGTCCGGTGTGGTGTGGTTCCGTGTGTTTGACGAGAATGACGTGAGTTTCACCGTCGCTATGTGTGTTTGACGAGAAGGGGGTGACGAATTCACGGTCCCCTCGGGACCGCATCTTCGTCACGGAGATCTCGTCAAATAGCCGCCCTACTGACTGCACGCGGGGTTGGGCGGTGCGCCAGCACGCGTGAATCGGGGGGGGGGCAGCAGCAACGCCAGGCGATCGCGCGGCAGAGAGTGTCCGCCTAGCCATTGCCCGAATATTCAACCGGGTGGCACTCTGCGGCGACAGCGTAGGCACCACGGCGGTCCACGCTCCCCATTTACTCTGCGGTGGCAGAGTAAAGCCCCCGGCACGGCCACAGCTTGGTCTGCGATGGTTGTGCGGCTTCGGCGCGGGCTGCGTTATATGGAGCTAGCTCTGAAGCGTCCTGGGTTTAGTTCCTACCTCTGCTAAGGAAGGATTGGCACTATGCCCAGAAAGTATTCCGCCGAATTCAAGGAGAAGGCGGTCCATCAAGTCCTAGAGATGGTCCGTCTGGAGTCCTGCTCACGGCAACGCGCGTACGAGGAAGTCGGAGAGCTTCTTGGCGTGTCCCACCACACGTTACGCGCCTGGTACCGTGACAGCGTCGCCCA